>CAZJQR010000017.1:0-20182 GCA_964548345.1 uncultured Candidatus Bathyarchaeia archaeon
TGATGATACCCAAAAGCAACATACAAAACCTGATGCTAAAGGAAGAGATAATTGAAGCTGTCAGGGCTGGAAAATTTCACATTTACTCAGCAAAAACTATAGACGAAGGCATCGCGGTTCTCACAGGAACCAAAGCCGGCGAAAGACGCCAAGACGGAACCTTCGAGGAAGAAACGGTGAATTACAGAGTGGACAAGCAGCTTAAGGATATGGCTGACAAACTCAAAGAATTTCCCTCTACTCCTTCAGGAGAAAAGAAAAGCGACAGTTAACCACACCCCTAATTCTTTGTTACACAACAAAAGCTAATTCAGAGTGAGCTTTATTTGAAAAAGCTGTGACCAAAGTTTGCCTGTAACAAAAAGTCCATCCCCTGTTTCATCATAAGCGATCCCATTGAGTACGCTACTTGGATTATATGTTACTTGATTGTATATGCCTGCCAAGTCTATCCATGCCGTGACTTGTCCTGTGTGGTGATCAATTACTGCGATTTTTTCTTCTCTCCAGATGTTGGCGTAGACTTTGCCGTTGATGTATTCAAGTTCATTTAGATAAGGCACGGGATTATTGTCCCTGTCATGTACCTCGACCTGCCCAGTTTTATCAAAGGTTTCAGGGTTTAGGAAGTATAAGGTTGATGTTCCATCACTCATTATCAGTTGGCTTCCATCGTTTGTGATTCCCCATCCTTCGGTAGGGTAGCTAAACTCTTGAGCCAATTCAAAAGAGTTCTTATCATAAACGAAACCTGTTTGGTTCCGCCAAGTTAATTGGATAATTCTGTTACCAAAAACTGTGATGCCTTCACCGAAGAGTTCTGGTGGCAGCGCATGCATCTGAAGGACATTGCCAGTCTCTAAATCTACGCGTCGGAGTGAAGAGTTACCGTACAACCCGGTGCTTTCGTATAGGACACCGTTTTCAATAACCAGTCCTTGAGTGAACGCATTTTCGTCATGGGGATACACCTTGACAACCTCATAGGCGTAGTTTATTGGTGTAGTGTTTCCAAGTTTGGCGTTCAGCCAAATGAGCGCGGCGGAGCTAGTCACAAGCGCCACTGCGACTATCAGAATAAATGTTAAGTGCCGTTTTTTCATAAGTGCTCCTGTACCTCTTCTATCAAGATAATTTTAATGTATTCATTATTAAATTGAATCGCTAATGGATTAAAGAATCCTCAATTGATCAAGCATCGTGGAATTTGAACTATTCAGTGGCGAAGTCTCCTATAACTCCATTTTTCTGTATTCAGATGTTATTTAGGATACTTTTATATCCGAATAGCTACAGAATCTATGTTAGCATTCTATGGCAGGTGTTAACTTTTGGCAAAAAAAGGTGAAAAATACGAGTGTGAAGAATGCGGGCTTATCGTTGTAGTTGAGGACCCCTGCGGCTGTGAAGAAGTCGAATTGATTTGCTGCGAAGCGCCAATGAAACCCGTTAAGGCAAAGGCGAAAGCTAAACCAAAAACCAAGAAAAAATAAAATCCTACCTTTTTCTCCTTTTTTTAGTTGTATGCTCATTCGCGCTTAGAGCCACGTTTTTTGCTGCTTAAACTTCGTAGAACGGATTGCACATATGTATTTCAGGTAAACAAAGCTTATCTTAAGTTACAATACCACAAGATGTTAGGTACACTATTGAAAAATCCAAAAGGCAAGCGCAACAAAGCGATTATAATTGTACTTCTTCCCGCAATCATTTTTCTGTGGATGGTAGGGTGGAGTCTGTACTGGATAGGTCACCAAAAAGAATCGCGGAAACCTCGACCCTCGCAATCGCCTAAGGAAGAAGACCTTGTAAGCTTAGAGGCAATAGCGCTTGAAGACCCCCTTAGAAACAAGTAGCTGAAAATGTCAAAATCCGTTTGTAACTGTCTACAGGTGCATAGCTAGCATACAAAGAGCACAGTACTCACCTGTTTTCTTTTTTTGGAAAAAAATTTGAGTACTATAACCTTTGCTAAACTAATTTATGGAATGGAAGGCAGCTAACGTTTATTGCGCGTATCGATTTAGAAGAATCTGTGTTTCTTCTTTTCTTGTTTGGAACTCTCTTCTTCTAATTCTTGATTTTCGACTAAGGCTTCACCCTCTATGGCTGTAACGGTCACACCGCCATCTTCGGCTTGTTCAGGAGCTGCTTCAACAGACTCAGCCGCTTCTTCTGTTTCTTTTGGTTTTTCCTCTTCAGGAGGGGGCGCTTCTGGTGCCTCTGACGCTTGGTTTAGCTTAGTTCGAAGGGCTTTCTTCTTTGCTTCCAGCTCAGCTATGGCGTCTTTTGCCGTCTGGTTGCGGTTTTTCAGGTCTTCAATCACAGCTTTCTCCTTCTTCAGCTCTTCAACAACGACTTGCTCCTCGAGAGCCAGCACGTTTTTTCCCAGCTTCTCTTGCTCTTCTATCAAGGAACGTGACTCTGCTTCAAGCTCCGCTCGCATAGCTTGCAGTTTTTCAAGTTCTTTTTGTTCGCTCAATTTTCATCAAACCTACAAACGAGGATATTAAAGAATAACTTTATGAAAAGGAAATACATATTCGAAATTTGCTTTAACGATTCAGCGCGCGCGCTTTTTTTCTGAAAATGTGAAAGGCTTTTGCAGTAGCTAGCACGTTTCATCTTTTGTTAGGATGGTGCGAGTGGTTGTTGAAAGTTATTAAGGGTGGCAACATTTCTACAAAGAACATAGGAGTAGCTTTGCGGTTGAGTTACAAGAGACACATGCATCCAAAAGTAAGCAAAGCAGAGATGGAAGTGTTCAAGGCGTTAAGCGCGGCTGGGTTAACAGGCGGTATGGTAACACAGAAACCCATCGTGCTGAAGTTGACAGTACCTGATTTTTGTTGGCTCAGTAAACGAAAGGCTGTGTATCTGGACGGTTTGCAGGCTCATTCAGGCGACAAGCAGCAAGAACGCGATGAAGAAATCTGCGAGTTGCTGGAGGCTAAAGGTTGGGAAGTGCTGAGAATACCGTATGAACCGCCTTTAAATGGGAAAGAACTGCAGAAAATCGTAGCCGCAATCAAAGATTTTGTGGGTTTTGATGACGAGTAAGCTTTTTCCAAGCCCAAACCAAAATTATTTCTTTGTTTTGCTGTCAACTTTACGGTTAGAGCCGCGTTCCAGATGTTGAAACGCTCGTTCCACAGTGTCCCTTAACTACGATTATGGCACTATTCAAGTTGTGATTTGGCATGATGAGAAAAAGGCAACTTGCCGCGTTGGTCATGTTAGTTTCCGTTATAATAGCGTCGGCTCCAGCCTCAGCTATACTTTATGGGCAAGCCCAAATTCACACGACCCCTGCTGAAGAACTAGTTGATCTCGCTGACAAAGCAGAGCAGCAAGTTAAAAATCTAATCGATCTGGTGTATGCAAACGAAACGGCTCTGCAAAAGATTGAAGACGTTGGACTTCTTGACGAGTTGGAAAGCAATGTGACGCTTTACAACGAAGGCATGGCAAACTTGACTGCAGCTTATGAGGCGCTTGACATCGCAGATTATGAAGGCGCAGTTGATTACGCAACTGAAGCTCTAAGCGTTTTCAGGGAAGTTTTCAGCTCCATTCACGTCATCCTTGAAGCCGCAGGTCTTCAGAAAGGACATCTAGTTGACAATCAAGGACTGTTAGAAGCTATGACACGCCAACTGCAAAGAATAGACCGGCTGAGAGAGATCATGCCCGAGGACGCACCTGAAGAGATTACTCAGCTGCTTGACGACGCCGAAGCTCTACTGGACTTAGATGCAGCTAGAGCGTTACTCTTGGAAGGCAAATCAACCGAAGTTATTTCCAGCTTGCAGGAGGCGAAACAGCTGATTACGCAGGTCTACGAGTACTTGAAAGAACAAGCTGAAGAATCCAACGCTTGGAGAATTGACGGCTATTGCGAAAGAGTCCGCCAAAGAATCAGGGAAAGATTCCAACAGGGAAACCAGATGGGAATTGATTTCACCGATGTTCTAGAATCACTGGGTTACCAGAGCGAAAACCAGTTCATGGGAACTCTGCAGAACATGATTCAAACGGCTCAGGGCGAAAAAGGGAACTTCAAGAACGCGCTGCGAGACTTAGACGCTATCGGGCAAATGGTTCAACAAATGGATCAAGCCCTCACACAGAAAATGCACCAATATCAAGGAGGCACCGGTCAGGCAGGCGGTGACGGCGGGAACGGTTCAGGTGGCATGGGCAGCGGATACAGTAGAGGCGGCAACGGTCCTTAAAGAAACTTGAAATCAACCCTTTCTTTTTCTGTTCACTTTTTAAGTTGCACTTGGTTCTCAAGTCCAATCCGTTTTATTTCAACTATTTCTAACCTTTCAAGCCTTCTAACCAGTCTCCACAGGCTTGTTCGCGGCATGTCTGGAAACCGCTCTCTTATCTCCGCCTCGAAGGCTTTGCCGTCTTTTTCAGCTAGGAAAAGTATGACATCTTTGTCTTCTTTTTTCAGCTGAGGATTCGCTTTCAGTATTTTATCAACGTTGGGTCCTCTTCTTCGCCTTACAACGATTAAGGCTGGAAGAATAACTGCGGCTACCGCCACTATGGCTGCGATTAAGTATTCAAAGGGAATTGAAGCTGAAGGCCCTTCATCGCCGTTTAAGTCCTCCTGCGGAAGCAAGGGCACAACATAACTTATCTCCCAGTAACCCGGATACAAAGACAGCGTTATGCCAGTGTCGCTCGTGTCTATTGCCTTTGGCATCTCGCTAAGAAAGATCACTGTTGCGTTTTGCGGCAAAGAAACCGTTAGGTTGTATGGATTGTCGGCGACCAATGTCCAAACTTCCGAGTCCTTCTTTGTAAGCGAGATCGTGTCATATTCGACCAAAACGCGCTCAGCTCCCAAAGTGAAAACAGTCAAATTACCCCCGATTATTTCATAGTCCACCGCCATCTCGTTCTCATCAAGCACTATAACGTTCTCGATGGATGAAGATAAGAGAGGCGTCGTAACCTGAGGGGACAGCTCGTTCACAAACAACGTTTGTGTAACGTGAACCAACCCATCTCTGTATACGATGAGATTCATGGATTCAACTTCGAACAGAGATTCAGCAGCGGCAGTTTCAGTGGCAAATAATACTATAGTGATTACAGCCATAATTGCAAAGATTACTCTTCGGTCACAGCGGCTCATGTCAGCTCATTGTCGAATTAGCGTTGTTCGAAATTATAATTTTTGTGCATCTTGAGTACATGATGTGATTTGCGTGTAAATTCGGGTGATGTGGAGTGAAATGAGCGTTCCTGATTTTGGAATGGTTTTCTCGCAGTGTCCCTTAACTTACGGTTCAGCGTATATTACGTCTGGTGATTTGAGATGAGAAAAAACAACAAACCGATAAACCGAACAAAAATCAACACTTTCACCATGTCTTTGCTGATGGTGCTATACATTGCTTCCCTAAGCTCCGCTTATGCTGGCGCTGGACAAAGCTCTGACGCTGGTAAGATAGAGGTTCCAGGCGTCCCTGACAATGCTGTACAGTATAATAAAACTGACATAACGCCCGTGGCTCAAATGGAGCAGGTTATGGCAGGAGAACCGGCGCTATTCTGCTACAGAAACACCACTATGTTAATGAACTGCACCAGAAACTGCGACATAGTCGTTACAGTAGACCCAGCAGTGAAGCCCCAACTCTTCGGTCTTTCAATAGACCCGAACCAGACCATGACCCTCACAATGAACCTGAGCAGCTCGCCACTCGAAGGCGCACAAGTCATGGAGCGAACCCTCAACTGCTACTTTGGCATAGAACCCAATGTCACACTACAGTTGAGCGCCCAACTGCGACTTCACATCAACCAAACAGAACTCAGCCAACAGCTTAACAGAGAAGTCAACGCCTCCCAACTCACATGGATGTACTGGAACCGAACACGCGCCGAATGGGAAACAGTTGAAAGCCACATTGACCAGAACGGATACTTGGTGTGCAACACTGATCACTTCTCAACGTGGACGGTTGCCGAAATTTCAGAATCCACAGAAGCTCCAGACCCAGAGACAACATTGACTAATGGTATAGAGATGGCGTACGCTTATGCAGCGGTCGCGGTCGTTATCATAATAGCTCTCGGTGTCGCCATATACGCGAACTCACGCAGAAAATAGCCCAACCTCTCTCTTTTTTTGTTTTTATTTTCCTGCTGTTAAGGAAAGCTGAAGCCCGCGTTTGTTGGTCACGAAGAATCACGGAAAAAGCAGGCGCTATATCACGTATTCCAGTATAATCGTAACTGCATATATCAACATGGACAAGTGGAAAAGTGGCAGCGCCTTCATTCCAGAATCAGAACTTTTTCCCCTTAATATTATGTAATTTCCAACAGTTATCAGCAAAAGCGCCATTGAAAAACCCGCAATCGCCAAGGTTCCAAGCACGTTCAGAAAAATTACTGCCGCCACGAAGTGAATTGCGCTGAAGAAAAGTATCCAGTAAGCTGTTGCTTTCATTCCGTACAGGACGGGGATTGTTTTCATTTCTTTTACTTGGTCGTTGGCGACGTCGCTGATGTCGTTAACTCCCAAGTGCGCCTGTGCCAACGGATAGAAGAAAAAGGCGAAAAGCAACACGTTGATACCTGGGGTGCCGAGGCAAAGATAACCCGCGACGGGAAAGAGAGTGAAGTCTATCCGTCCAATGAGCTGAGCGAAAGGGAAATTCTGGTTCCGCTTCTTAACTTGATAGAAGACTTCTAGGCAGTAACAGGTTACCATGATGCCGAAAACGTAAAGCGAGTGTGGAAACTGCAAAGTGGAGATTAGCATTGTCGTGACAGCCACAAGCAGAGCGAAGAGTAGAGACGCATTTTGCCGAGTGATTAAGCCTTGGGGAATGGGCCTTTTCCCAAAGACTCTCCAGTACTTGGTTAGCTTATCGAATTCCACGTCTTTTTTGTCAATGTCGCCGTCCACGATGTCGTTCAAGACGAGTCCTGCTTCGAAGCCGAGGAGGCTAATTAACGCGACTTTAATTATGAGTAGCCAAGAGAACCCGTTGTATTGCTGGAAAGCAAGGAAGAGCCCAGCGCAGAAGAGTATGGGCCATACAAAAAAGAAGTGCAAGCGGGTAAGGTCGATGTATGCTTTGAGGTTCTCTTTCATTTAAACGCCTTCAGTGTTGTAGCTTTTACTGGCATGATTTTATAGATAAGATAATCGCATAATTACTTTAGAAGCGGGGAGGAAGCTCATGAGCAGCCTAAACAGTGCAATCAAGCTTCTGAAGATGATACGTGTTCACATTGTTGCAGGCGGTTTTCTGGCGTTTTCTCTTGGCGCGCTCTTGGCGATTGCGGGACGCGAAAGCTTTGACCCGTGGCGATTTGTTTTAGTGTACGCCGTGGTGCTCTTAGGAGACCTTTCAACGCACTACAGCAACGATTATTTTGATGTTGAAGTCGACAGGTACGTTGAGCATAGAAAGTTTTTTGCTGGCAGCACTACTCTCGTCAGTAACCCTCATCTTAGTTCGTTATCAAGGTTTGTTTCGGTCGCTTTGCTGGCGGCGTCGAATCTGTTGGCGGTTGGGCTTGTTCTTTTTGTTGGTGCACCCATTGAGATTTTCGTCGTTATCTTGGGTGCGAGTCTTGCGGGGTGGTTTTATTCGGCGCCTCCGCTACGTTTGATTTCCAGAGGTTTGGGCGAGTTGGCTGTGGCGGGTGTAACGGGGTTCGCGATTCCTGGGTTAGGCTACTTGGCGGTGAAGGGTCAGTTTGATACACTGTTTTTCTGTTTTGCTGTTCCTTTTGTGATGTACGGGTTTATGCTTAGCCTTAGTCTTGGGGTTCCTGACGTTGAGGTTGACCGCAAGGGCGGAAAAAGAACGTTTGCTGTCCGAAAAGGGCAGCGTGGTGTTTTCTTGCTCATTTTGGGATTGGCGGTTTCAGCTACGTTAGCTTTCTTTGCTTATCGTTGGCTCTTCACTTCCACATTTATGGATCTTGGGGTTGTGGCTCTTTTTTCATTGGCGCCCTTGATTGCGGGGCTTGTCGGGTTTGTAGGGGTTTTTCAGAAAAAGAGCGTGGACCGTTTTAGCGCGTTGATTGTTGCCTCGCTGTTTGCCTTCAACATGCTTATGATAGCATACTTGGCTGTCCTTTTAGCTGCATGACAAGCTTTAGAGAATGAGAATGGGAAAATGCGTGTTAAACAAAGAGTATAAGATGAGCGGTTGCTATATGAAACCATGAAGGCTTGCGTTCTGTACATCTCACGAACAGGCAACACCAAACGTTTGGCAGAAGCCATATCAGAATTGCTGAATGCACCAGTTTTTGACATAGCCGCTTCGCCTGAACCCTCAGTTGCAGATGACTTTGACCTGTTAGCGATAGGCACGCCTGTTATGGGTATGCGACCTACACCAGAAGTGCACTCGTTCGTTAAGCGCCTGCCAGAATGTACAGGCAAAAAGGCAATTCTGTTCTGCACTTACGCTATAAGACAAAGCGGAACCCTAAAAGTCTTGGAGAAGGAGCTAACCCAGAAAGGCTACGCCACCAGCTTATGCGTCTCCAAAAGAGGTTTAAAGCCAAGTAAAACCGACTTTTCAGATGTTTTGGAGAAGATAAACAAGGCATTGGAAGAATCAACGACTGCATAGACATAGTGGTTCAGAGCTTTATATGACATTGGGCTGCCCGGATTTGAACCGGGGTCTATAGAGCCCAAGGCTTCCATAACAATTGATTGGTCGGAGTATAAGCAATGCCTACATTTGTGGCTTTCTTAATTGGAAAAAAAAGATGACTTACATTAATCACGTGACTGCTTGACCACTTAGCGCTTGGATGTTTGCGACTTCTCCAGTGTCTGCCCATACTCCAACGGCTATGCTGTTAACTCCGCCTGGATATTCCCTGTCGAGATACAAAGTTATGTACCAGTAGGGAACTAAGACCAATGGTTCTGTTCTGGAGTGAGGGAAGAACAATGCTGAAACTGGTTCACTAAGCACGTTAAAATTGGATACTGTTTCTCCGTCTGAGTTCCATTCAAAGTCGTTTGCAGCGTTTCTCGCAATCTGTATAGCCTGTTCTTTGGAAACACTTACTTGGGTGCTGCCAACCTCATAGAAGAACCAATCATCAGATAGCTCTTTTAGAATGTTGTTCTGAAACAATAGGCGTATGCTTTTAGCTGCGAAGTCAACACCGCTTGCTGTGTACAGTAGTAGGACTTCTGCATTATCTCCATATATTGTCACTCTTAACTTGGTATTACCCAAAGTTTGCTCATTGTTTGTCTTATTGGCCGATGCCAACAGCATGCTCATTTCTTCCAGATAAGGGTCATTTGTACTTGATTTATACCTTTCAATTATGCCTTTGGTAGTTTCCAGAATATCTGTTGGTTGAGGCTGGGTGAAGACTGGGTCGTAGGGTGGCACGCCTTCAAGTAGGGAAAATTCGTAGAGGGAGAAGTGATTGTTTCTAAACCTTAAATCTATGTCAATTTTGCTTCTGCTTTTTGTGAGGGAATATTTGAGTATCTCCTCAACGACGCCGCCTAAGTCTGAGCGGGTTTCCATAGTATTGCTTAGTAGGGTTATTTCGTACTGTGTGATGTCAATTTGGACAACGTCCCTAATGATAGTCCTCACTCTCTCTGCGGTGCTCGATAATAATATTTGTTGATTCTGTGATTTTACTCTTTCAAAATCATCTTTCAAAAGTCCGTAGTCCCTAGACAACTGGTTAAAAGAGGCATATTGAACATAGGACATGCTCGACAAAAGCACAATACCTATTATGAGCACCGCAAAAACTGATTTCCATCTTAAGGGTAACGACGAGAACCTCTTTGTCTGGACACTTTCCACTTTTTCCGCCCCTTTCAACATAGATATAGAGGCTTCCCCCAATCTAGATAGCTTGTATTTTCCAGTCTCCATTTTAACTATAAATTCACTAAGAGTCTCAAGGTGATATGTCAACTGGGAACCCGGAATTCCAAGTTTGTCAAGCATTTGTGAGAAGGTCATCGCTCTTTCCGAGAGCATTTTAAGGATCGTCCGACGTGCCGGATGCCTCAAAGAGGTAAATATAGTCGAGTATGTGTCTTCCTCTAAACCGCACATTCCAATCCACCCAACTAATGATATGACATTCCCTATTAGAAAACTTTGGCTATTTAACAAATTTTTTTTCTGTTTTAATCATAACTTGTTAGTCAAGAAATATTGACTAAAAAATGGATAGTACATATTTCTTGTGTCAAGAAACCTTTACAAAAACTGATTTATTCCAAAATTACTCCATAATATATCTGGGGCTAAACTGTGGAAGCATTTGCAGGTCATCAAGTCCAAGATTTTGCGGGCACAAACGATGATAGGTTTACCTCTAAAACAAAATGCGTTCTAGTGGCAATATACGAAAATGACGGAAAGACAATCCTGCAACCACTCATAGCGGAACAAGAAGCAAAAGCAATCCCGGAATTGTTCCAGAACAAAACTCTCGAAGTTTGGCTATCCAATGGTAAAACCGACATTTCCCAATTCGACATTGCTATACTCAAGTACAAACAAGTGTTGCAGTCATTGACAAAATGTAAAAAAGCGAAAACCCAAGTGTGTTGGAAGAATTATTTTGAAAATCTCGTTTCTTGTGAACAATGCCCTCTAAGCGTTAATTCAGGTGAGAATTCAGATGACGAAAGTGGAATCGACCAGTAAAGCACCATTATACATGGTGACCTGGCGGTGCACCAGAAAATGCGTAGGTAACTGTCTATACTGCAGTTACACGCCAGAATACGCCAAAGACATGCAAGTAGACACCAAAACTGCGTACAAAATTGTTGATGAAATTTACGATTTTGGCTCTCCATTGTTTGGGATAAGCGGAGGAGAACCCTTAATACGACAGGATATTTTCGACGTCATAAAATACGCCAAACAAATTGGCTTTGGAATAAGCTTGATAACCAGCGGATTCGCCTTCGACGAGAAGAGGCTTAACCGCCTAGTGCGAAACGAGGTTTACACGGCAGTCAGCGTGGACGGTAACAGGGAGTCAAACGAAAAGATAAGAGGCAGAGGAAGCTACGACAAAGCGCTTTACGCCATAAAGAAACTATCGGAAAACGGCATCCTAGACTGCATAGTCACCACCATGACCAAATACAACATCAAAGACGCAGAGCATATCGTTAAGCTGGCAGAAGAATACGACGCTCGCATGGTTGTCTTCCACAACCTAGTCCCCGTAGGACGCGCTGGGTCTAACATGCCCGATTTGGCGCCTTCGCCGGAAGAATACGAATGGGCATTCAACAACATCTACGATCTGCAGGTTAAGTATGCGGGAAAAGTACACGTAAACGTTTACGCGCCATTCTACGCTAGAATCGTGCGGCAGAGGAATCCTGTTGATTTCTGGGATTGGTTCCAAAACGGTTTTTTGGGCAAGTGTACAATCGGCGGGAATTACATCAGTGTCACGGAAAACGGTGACTACCGGTCATGCGGCTTCCACGAAGGCTACAGGCTCGGAAACGTAAAAGACAAGAGCCTAAAAAGAACATGGAACGAATTGCAACACTCCGAGTTACATCTGAAGCTGCGTGACAAGAGCAACATTAAGGGCAAGTGCGGAGTGTGCGAGTACCGGGAAATCTGCGGCGGCTGCAGGACACGCGCTGAGTACTACACGGGTGACCTGTTCGAAAGCGACCCGGCATGCGCCTACATACCAAAAGTGCTTCGAGAAGATTAAGAGGGATAGCTGTGAAATCACTCCTAGTTGCGTGTTTAATAGCCATAATGGTTAGCGGTTTCTCGCTAGCTGACTTCGCGCAGTTTGGTTTGGCGCAAGAGTCTACGATTACTGTTTCCGCATCTAACTCGCTTAATGTGCAATTAGAAACGGTAGCTGATGGGCAAGCATTATTCACCAATGAAACAAGCCATACAAGTTCCTATTCTGCCAAATAGCGCGCGCCGTAGAATAAACCCCCTTCAATGTAGACGAACTTGGCTTTGCCCTCAATCTACTCTTCGCTCTTAACAAAGTTTGATATGAAACAAATCGCACGTGTAAGTTGCAATGACTAAGCATGCAGATCTAGAAGACCTAAAGAAAAGAGAGACAATACAAAGGCACTTCTGGAACGAGGTTGGCGCTGTCGAACATATTTCATTACCTAAGCTGAAAAACGCGATTGAAAAGGAATTCAAACGCAAAAACGATAGATTTGTTCAAGCACAAATCGAGCTGATGCAAACAGAGGCGAGAATTAGAATAGAGAGCAAAGTCAAAGTGTGGATTAAAGAACCACAAATCAGAGACAAAAACTGAAGATTTTCTAATTTATAATTTCTAATCCTAACAAAAATTTTATAAAATTTAATTTTCCTGATGTGATTACCCTGTTAGAATTTTAGAATTGTTTATTTAATTTTATCAATTTCTTTTTGGAGTTGTTCAATTTTTTTTGGATCAGCAGCATCTACAAATTCATAAATCTTTTTCTTGTTTCTTATTTCCTGTATTTTGTTTCGTTTACTCTCTGGAACTACGTAGATTGGATAGGCTCGCCAATACATTCTAAACATCAATGCAGGTACATCAACAGTCTTTTTCACTAGTCCATCATCAACTAGTTCTTTTAGGTAGTCAGAAAGTCTTTGTCTTGAAATGTGTTTTTCTGATCCGTTTTCAACAAACCTTCTCGTAAGGTCACTCCATCGTGTTTTGCCATGTTCGTCAATGAATATTGCTATGTCGTATTTTGAAAAATGAATTTGTCTTTTATTCAAACTTAATCCTTAATTAGACTAAGTCTAAACTAAGATTTAACCTTTATGCTAAATCCCTTAAAAGAATGTCACTAAGCAAAAAAGAGGGAAAAGTTAATGTCTCCGACGACCTCGTTCTGAGGCGCGGGCTTAAAGCAAGAAGGGTTTGGGGACAAGATTTTAGCCCTATCGCATCGTTGGGCTGACCCGATTTTCTAACTTCTATTTTCTAAATCAAATAATTTTTAGAAATTTCATTTTCTATTTTGAATACCCGTTTAGAATTTAGAAATTAGAAAATCATGATATAAACCATAAAAAATTTCAAATAAATCAAAGATCAATAAAAGAATAAGAATTGCGAGGGGTGTAGAATGTGAATTTAGGTTATGAGAATAATCTGCCAGTAAAACGCAGTCTTAGGTCAATATACATACTCAGTTTAATTATTGCCGTTCTTATGGCAGTTTCATCTTTAGCTGGTATCTTGTACCAATCTGTAATCTATCCGAGCGCTGAACTGCTTGGCACTTTCATGTCCAACGATGTGGTAAATCTCTTTATCGGGTTACCAATAATCGTTGGCTCAATGTATCTTGCAATGCGCAAGAAGCTGATCGGTTTGCTCTTGTGGCCGGGAGCCCTTTTCTTTGTACTGTACAATTACCTTGTCTATGTCCTTGCTATGCCCTTCAACTTGGCATTTCTGTTGGATTTGGTCTTGGTTGCATTGAGCTTGTACACAATTATAGCTCTGGTAGCCAGTATTGATGGAGAATCAGTTAAAAAGAAGCTTGTTGGAAAAGTGCATGAGAAAATCTCTGGCGTTGTATTGGTTGGAATGGGGATTTTGTTCCTCTTTCAAGTTGTCGGAGTAATGATTGTTGCTCTTGCTAATCAGACTTCGATTACTGGAACGGAGCTTGCACTTCACGTGTCAGATTTTTTGTATTCTCCAGCATTGGTCATTGGTGGAATTCTGCTTTGGCGTCGTAAGGATTTTGGATATGTGAGTGGGCTAGGCTTGTTGTTTCAGGCTAGCATGCTATTCATAGGCTTAATAATGTTCTTGATTATTCAGGCAGTTTTAATGATTACTCCATTCGCTCTGGTTGATGTTGTTGTTATCTCTATCATGGGTTTGATCTGCTTTGTTCCTTTTGCACTCTTTTTTCGTGGGGTATTATGAAATTAGGAATTAGAATTTTCTTCTGAATTAACAAAAATCAGAATTCAAAAATTTGGGAAATCATTGACTTCTCAAAAGACCAAACATATAACATAGTTCTTCCCTTCGCATCCGCGCGGGTGTAAGTGCAGTTGACAAATAAAGGTAATTTAGTTTTGTATCTTGACAAAGAATTAGTTGAGAAATTTAAAGCTTTAGGCTTTAATTTGAGTAAAACGTTTTAAAACCACTTAAAACAGTTAATGACGCAGTTTTCAACAGGCAATTCAGTGAATAAACCAAATTCTGCTGAAAATAAAATTAGTGTGATGGGGCTGCCCGGATTTGAACCGGGGTCTATAGAGCCCAAGTCTACAAGCCTAGACCAAGCTAGCCGACAGCCCCTCTTCGGGGTTCAGAGAACATAATTTCGCATGCACCATAAAAACCTTAGCCAAACCCAAAGACCACTCCCACAGCAGAAAAATCTTGGTTTTCGCCGTTATACGATATTCTGGATTTTTGGTTGAATTCTTTGGCAAACATTCATAACATTCAAAGTGGTATATTAAATAATGAGATTAGCGAGTTGGATATAAAACGCGCGTGCGTTTAGCTAGTTGCCTAAGGGCAGTATCCGCTGTTTTCTCCGTTTTGTTAATGGTTATCATAATCTTTGTTGCTGGCATTTTTCTTTACAACTTTGTTTCAGGAATGATGGGCGACCTCACAGATTCCTCGTCCAACCAGCTTTTCAGTTCGCGTGTTGAGAATGTAGCCATAAACAACACATGTTTGACGATCCATGTGGGAAATTCGCTTAACTATGACGTTTGCGTCACTAAAGTATACGTAAACAATGAGGACATAACTCCCTCTTCGCCACCTCCGACGGCGCAATAATTCCAAAAGCCTCCTCAGGACCAGTTTACGTCGCAGGCTCATACACACCAGGAGGACTATACGACATAAAAATCATCTTCAACTCAGAACAAAGCCTCATAACCGTAGCAAAATACTAAGAAACCAACTGCGCCAACGTTTCCACCATAAATAATTTCAATACAAAGCAAGGCTATAGTCTTTTCCACGCAGCAAGCAGCAACCTCCACACCCTAAACAACACGCATCCCTGAGACTTCCTGCGGGCTTTCAAGACTTTCCACGACTTTTTGGGACAGAAAAAGACGCGAGAAAAACCCTTTTCACAACCAGAACAACAAACAGGGCGCAAAACACAAACAACAGCACGATAGAGGGGGTATAGACAAAATCGCAACAGAGCACACTACTTTTTAATGATGCGGCACTGGAGCACTTTCGGGCAGAGCAAACACTCTTCAGGCAAAGGCGCATCGTGAGGTCGAGCATTCAAAAGCCCAGAAAAGTGAGCGCATTTCGCCGGCGACTCGAACACTTTTGGGTACTCAGCCGGCTTCACATCCACAATCTTCATGTTTTCAATAGTTATATCCAGCTTCGACATGCAGTGCGGACAAGCGTAGAACGACTGCCTCGGAATCGTAGAAGCATCAGTCAACACAGTAGGCTTCTCAAACGTCTTTTCGCAACCCTTATACGGACATCTAAGCCTTTCATCATGAACGTGTGAGTGGAAAAGAGGCATACACCACCTACCTTCCTACATGTCCTCAACACTATCGGTACTATTAATATTTTATAAACATTTCTGAACAACAGAACAACACAAATACACAACCAAAAACCCAAAAACAACCACCAAAACACCCACAACCACCAAACAACTGCAAAACAAAGAGCCTCGAGCGGGCTTTGATCCCGCGGCCTGCTGCTTACGAGGCAGCCGCTCTACCGGGCTGAGCTACCGAGGCACATGCAATCGCTAAACCAGTGATGTGCACACATTTTTAAATGTTAGGAAAGCCAGATTACGACAAGCGTCACTTTTAAAAGGCGCAGCCTCTAAACTAACATTGTCGTGACGTTAAACAGTTTTTTAGGTGGAGGCTTGTTTGGTTGAGTAAAACGAAGGGTCACAAAGGCGGTAAAGACGGAACAAGCGACGAAATTGGTGAAAGGAAGATAATCAAGCTCATCCAAAGTCGTTTAAGCATCATGCCTGATCTGCCAGTGCCTTTTGGAGACGATGTTTCAGCCGTCGACATCGGCGGCGGGCGGGTTGCCGTTTTAAAGACCGACATGCTTGTGGATAAAACTGATGTACCGCGAGGCATGAGCCTATGGCAGGCGGCTCGGAAAGCAGTTGTGATGAACGTCAGCGATTTTGCAGCGAAAGGCGTGAAACCTGTGGCGTTGCTTGTTTCGCTTGGGTTGCCACGGCATTTTATGCGGAAGAATGTAGAGGAGATGGCGCGAGGGTTAAATGCTGGAGCGCAGGAGTACGGTGCCTACGTTATCGGCGGCGACACGAATGAGGCTTCGGACATAGTTGTATCGGTTTCGCTTTTTGGAACGGCTAAGCGTAAAGCGCTTATGCTGCGTAGCGGCGCTGAAGCAGGAGATATTGTGGCTGTTACTGGTTTTTTTGGCAAGACGACCGCGGGGTTGCGGTTGCTTTTGGATGGGTACGCTGCTTCTAATGAGTTGCGGGAGGTGCTTTTGCGTTCGGTTTGTATGCCTAAGGCTCGGTTAAAGGAGGGGTTGGCGCTTTGCGGTTCAGGTGCGGTTTCGGCTTCGATTGATTCGAGCGATGGTTTAGCTTGGAGTTTACATGAGTTGGCGCGGGCGAGTCGTGTTGGTTTGGTGATTAGCAGCGTGCCGGTTGCAGATGAGGTTCTCAGGTTTGCCGAGTTTAATGGACTTGAAGCGTTGGAACTGGCGCTTTATGGCGGGGAAGAGTATGAGCTTGTGGTTACCGTGAAGCCTAAACGGTGGGTAGATGCGGAAACGGCTGTTGAAGCAGCGGGTGGGCGTCTTTTGCCTGTTGGCAAGGTGACGCGGGATAAGCAGGTGTTGCTGAATGTTGATGATGAAACATGTGCTGTTGCGTCGCGGGGTTGGGAGCACTTCAAGAGCACTCTTTGACTTTACGGTCTAAGAGATAGTTCAGTATGGTTATGCACGAAGCTGCGAGGTAAGGCTGTTTTCCTATGCTGATTTTCTGTCCGTAGCGGAGCGCGAAAGTCTCTGCTTTTTTAGGTAAGCCCACGTGGTCGCCGAGCACGAAAACGCAGTTCTCGGTTAACTGGGTTTCTGCTATGTCTTTTCCGCCTTCTTCGAGGATGTAAATGTTTGTGTTTTTCGCCTTAGTCTTCAGAAGTGCTTCGAAGCTTGTTTTGCTAGTGGTTATGCCTGGATGTGTTTTGCCGGAGATTATCTTTTTGAGGATACGTTGCCAGGTGTCCATGTCTGTGCGCACGTCATAGAGCCTTGCGCCATTGATTTCGATCCGAAGTGGTGGATTTGGTGGGCCGTTTAAAACGGCGTGGAAAGTTACGTTTTTGCGTAAACCGTGTGAGAGGAAGAGGCTTGCGACGATGCATTCGTGGACGATGTCTAGTCTTCCTGCGTCGTGCAGGTTGCGGATGTCTGGGGCGGTTTTTCCTAGACGTGAAAAGAGGATGAATTCGCGTGTCAAGTGTTAATCACGTGTTGTGTTATCTGTGGCTTGCTCTTTTTAAGTTAGCCTAATCTGCTGGGCTGATCGGGTTTTTCCGTCAGGATTATGAATTATTCTTAAATTACTTTATATAATTCAACTGTGCTTACAGCACTCTAAAAACGAGGATGGAAGTGAATGTTCGATCCAGCAACTTTGGTTTTGATTGGCACTGGTTCTTCGTCGCTGTTTGTAGCGTTTGTTGAGTACGCGTACGAACGCAGAAAAAGGATGCACGCCGAAGCAGAGTAACCTAAGAGGCTATAAGGGGCTTAGGTGACTTTTTTCTAGGAATAGGTAGACTTTAGTTTGCGCCATGAAGCTCAGCCGTTTTAGTGCTTTCGCCAAGCCTGTTGCGTCCATTTCGCGGATTTTCGCCGTGAACTCGCTGTTTTTGGGGTACACGTTGTGCAGGCTAGCTAAGCGTCTTCGAACAACAGCAGCGTGTTTTGATAGTTCTTCTAGAATGGCGGAAATCGTTTCTGTGCTGGCTTCAGAAACTACGTGTTCGGCGTATTGTGTTCCACCTGGCAGGGCTGGGTCGAAGCCTAGCTTGCTTAGATGTTCCAGTGCTTTGGTTACGTGTGGGTTGGGTTTGCTTTCTGTTATGCGTTGCATGCCTGCTTTTTCGAAGAATTGGTTGTATCTTGCCATTACTGCTACCGCTTCTACGCAGGGTGTTCCTGCTTGTGGGAGCGTTTCGTTGACGAGTTTTGCGCCTAAGCCTATGCTTCTGTATTTCGGGTGGATTACTACGCGGCTGATGGTGCTGATTTCTTGTTGTAGCTGTTTTAGGGTTCCTTTCCAAGCTTGGCTTCTGCCGAAGCACGTTGGCGTTGGGTAGCTGTAAACGATGGCACCATAGGTTTCGTTTTTGCGTTTGAGGGTGAAGATTTTTCGTGGTGGTGGACAGCGTGCTGTGCGGTAGTGGAAGTGGCTTAGGGCTTTGTAATCTCTATAGGTGCCTTGTTCTATGTGCATGTGCCGTGTTAGGCTGCATTTGTATGTTTTGGGGTTGGGGTGGTAGTGTGTGGTGATTTGTTTTCCGTAGCGTTTGTGCACGTGTACGTTTGGGGCTAAGTCTTTGAGGAGGTCGGTGTGTTGTTGTGCGATTACGACTTTTCCGCGTTTGCGGGCGAGTTTTTGCAGGTTGTATGCGACGATTTTTGCGGTGTCGCGGTCGAGTGTGCTGGTGAATTCGTCTAGGAGACAGAATTGGGCGGGTGTTTCGGCAAAGCGTGCGATGTGGTAGCGGTTTTTTTGTCCGTCGCTGAGCTGCTGGTAGCTGCGGACGAAGAGGAAGGTGTCGTTTAAGCCGACTTTGCTGAGGAGTTCGAGTGCTTGGGTGTTGTTTTCTGCCTTTATTATTGCTAGAACGCTGTGATCCTGGTGTTTGCCAAGGTCTAATCCTGCATAAAAAACCCCTCCCTGCGTTTCTTCGAACGCGGCGCATTCCAGCGTGTGGTCGATGCAGTCGGTTATCAGGGCTTGGGCTCCTCAGGCGTCGATGTCTAAGAGAGTTTACTTGTTTTGCTCTTTGAAGCGCTTCAGCACTTCTTTCGGCACGGGGTTATGGTATTCCAAGCCAACACGCTTGCAGAGTCCCTCAAAATCAGTTTCTGTCGTAACAATTCCCGCGGCTTTTTCCTGCAACGCCAACGAGAGGTATATGCAGTCAAACACGTCATGCCGCAACTCATCAGCCAACCTGAAACCCTCCAGGATGGTGTCGCGTTTGAGACACGGGTAACGTGGCCTGTCGTACGCCTTAACAAAATGCTCTATCGCAGCGGCACACTCTTTTTCTGGAAGACCCCACCTGCGAGTCATGACCCAGTAAGCCCGAACGGGCAAGACATCCATAACCAACGGCACATAAGCGCCCCTCAACCCTTCCTCCACAACCGGCGAAACGTACTCGCAGCCAGGATGCCCCTTCACGAGAAAAATCGCCAAAACGTTAACATCAAAAACACGTTTCTCCACGCCGCCCGCATCACTCGCCAAATGTAGCCTCTCCCGAATCCAGAAAAGCTTCCTTACCCCACTTCCGCTTAGACCTGACCCGCACAGGCTCAGAAATAACAGGCTTCAAAACCAAAGTGCCATCTTTCTCAACCAATTCAAACTCCGCCCCAGCCTTCAAACCAAGCCGCTCCCGCTCATCTAACGGAATTAAGACTCTGCCTCGCTCATCCATCTTTGTCTTTCCCACAACACTTCACCCATAAATACATATCTAATCTTACCCACATAAACCTTTCCCAAAAATGGGCACAAAATCCCCTTTTCCTGTCCCACTTAAAAACATGGCAAAACAACGGAAACCTTTTAAGATTCACACCGCTATCCATCATACTTTAAAACAAACGCGTGGTGAAAAACACAGATGAGCGAAACCGAAAAGAAAGTGCAGGCTGCCCTCGCCGAGATACGACCGCAAATCCAAGCAGACGGCGGAGACATAGACCTCGTCGCAGTCGAAAACAACATCGTCAAAGTCCGCCTACGAGGAGCATGCGCAGGCTGCCCCATGTCCGCCTTAACGCTGAAACAGGGCGTCGAACGCCTAATCAAGCAGAAAGTGCCAGAAATCCAAAGTGTCGAAGCGGTCTAATAACCCTTCCTTTACCCTCTAACCTTTTT
>CAZJQR010000017.1:20282-27038 GCA_964548345.1 uncultured Candidatus Bathyarchaeia archaeon
TACTTTTACTTTTACTTTTACTTTTACTTTTACTTTTACTTTTACTTTTACTTTTACTTTTTAACCACTTGAATGGGCTTGCCCGTTTGTTTTTCCACGGCGTTAAGCCAAGCCGCAAGCGAAATCAGTCTCAGGTCCTCCTCGCTGGGGTTGCCTTTCTCTGACGCCTCACGCCTCGCTTCCCAGGCGAGTTGCTCATGCAGCTGCGCAACCTTAAGATGGTCTTCCCTGCCGCCGAATATGCGGAAGTGCGCGTCAAAATCCTTGAAGAACGCCTGCTTATGTTTGGGGTGCACGTGGGGAAACGGACACCTGTAAAACTCGTTTTTACCCAGCTTCTTCACTTCTTCAACTTCAGTCATGGCATGGCAGCCTTCTTACCGCTCCCTTGCGCAGCAAACACTTAAAACGTTTTCGCTGTCAAAACGCAGACAGCCTCCCGCCCAGACCGGCCTCCGCGTCTCATCGCAACCCTCGCCAGACCCGAAGCAGCTGGCGCCCCGCCGTATCGCCGCGAAGCAGAAGAGCTGCAAAGTCACGGTTTCTTTCTGCGTCGAGGCTTCCGTTTTTTCCAGCACTCCTGACAGTAAACAGGCTTGCCCGATTTAGGCTTGAAAGGCACTTCACAGCGGTTGCCACATTCGCTGCACACCGCCTCATGTACCTCTTCCCCCCGCCCCTCCCGCTGCGCCTCCTTGAACAGGCGGTACCGTTTCAGCCGCGGCCACCCAGTCTTCGCGTACCTAAGCATGTCAGGATGCGCCTTCAGCCACCGCATCATGTGAAAGAAGCTTTTCGCCCGCTTCTCCTCCCGCTCAGCCAACGGCTCATAACCCAAGTTCCTGATCTCGTCCAGATACGCGATTTCCACCAGCCGCTGCGCTTCACCAGTCACCCTCACGCGGCAAACACGGTCTCCACCGTAAACCTTCTGCAAGTCAGCCACGGCAACGTCGAATATGCAGCCCTGGCAAACGTGAATCTCCTCGTCAGGCTTCACCTTCAACTTTTCAACAAGCCGTGACGTGACGCGGGAAGCCTCCTGCAGATACTCTTTGCTGGAGAAGAGGTCCTGGTAGAACTTGACGTCAATGAGGTCGTACCTGAACTCGCCGGTTTCCTCGCGGTAGATGCCTATGACCACGCCGAAAAGCAGGTCGCCGCTGCCCGCGTCATCAATAATAAGCGTCATGCGATTGTGCGTTCCTTTTTTCTCTATTGAAGAGCCGAAGCGCGTATAAAAACAGTATTCCGAGAAACTGGGAAAAACTTCGTGCTCTTCAGAAATCCGCTCGCGTCAAGATTCACCCGCCGCAAACGGGAAAACGACTTTGGCAGGAAACTCGCTATTTTCGGCGAGTTTTTGCTTTTCGACTTATCAAGAGGGTGGCAGCCACCACGGCGCTTGCGACGGCGGCGGCGGCGCGCGCCAAAACCATTTGAAGCAAGCTTTGACCCCAACGCCCTCATCATAAAACCTGGTGAAAGCCAACCTCAATCCTGACAATAACCACATTGGAAGCCGCCGAAGTGGGAATATATACCATGTTCGTCCATATGGGTAACGGAGAACAAACAGGCTTAGGCGGAGCCACTATCCTATTAGAGGTAACGCCAAAATAACGAAATCGCTTTGAAAACCAATCTACCTCTTTCACAGCTTAAAAGAAAAAAGTTTCAGCTCACTCGAAGCGGCGCACTTCTGTAATTATCCTAAAGTATAGAGCGATGTTCAGAAAAAAAATGAAAATTTGCGGCGTGTTTTACTCGGGCAGCTTGTCGATGAACCGCTTCACGTTTCTCCTGTACTCCTTGAAGGCTTCTCTGCCCTTCTTTGTCAGCTTTAGAGCTGTGTGCGGCGTCCTGTCCACGAACTCTTTTGTCAACTCAACGTACCCTGCGTCCTCAAGTTTCCGCAGGTGAGAGGACAGGTTTCCGGGCGTCATGGCTGTTTGGTGCTGGAGAAACTGGAAGTCGGCGCTTTCAACCACGTAAAGGTGCATCATTATGATTAGCCTAGAGGGTTCGTGTA
The DNA here is from genome assembly GCA_964548345.1 of uncultured Candidatus Bathyarchaeia archaeon. GTDB lineage: Archaea > Thermoproteota > Bathyarchaeia > Bathyarchaeales > Bathycorpusculaceae > SG8-32-3. The sequence goes on from CAZJQR010000017.1 coordinate 22,315, forward strand.
TTAGCCTGTAGATGTTTTGTATGTCTGCGTCACTGGGCGGCATTGTCTTGGGCACCTTTTGGCAGAGAATATCGCCGTAGCGCGCGCTAGCAACTTCGCAGGTACTGGAGAGTCCCTTTATTTGAGACCAGTAATTTATTCGAAATTCTTAGCATGCGCTACGTGGGCATAATGAAGACCACGGGTTCAAATCCCCGCCCCGGCCACTAAACGCAAACAGCTTTTGGACTATACTTATGCAATGGAGAGTTTTTTGCTTACGGCTCGATTGATCGCCTTGACGTATCTATTTGTTAGGTTAATTATGTCTGTGTTTGAGGAGCCAGAGCCGCCATATAGGCGACCGTTTACGGTGCTTCTGAACATTACCGTCATTTCTTTTCCGTCTTTCAATTTGATCTTTAACTGAGTAAGATTAGCGAGAGTCTGCGTTTCGGCATAAGCTTCAGAAATACTCTCGAGTGGCGTTTCACCTATTATCTTTTCTTGGTCTAAAACCAACAAGCGTTTGCTTGTTAAGGCTAAAGTTGCTCCCCACCCAGTCTTTCCCTCGTTAATAATCAACTCTTCGCCAAGTTTCAATTTCACTCGTGTATCCCTGAATAGTGTATTAACCTCAAAGTTACTATTATAAATTAGTCCATGCGCTACGACAAAGTACCGGAAATTATTAGTCTGAGTCGCCCCTTTACTCTTTTTAGTAGACTTGGCGCAACCATTTCGCGCGCAGCTCAGACCTTAGTCAAGGTTTTTTGACAAGAGCCACGCTTATGCTTACCTATATCAGTAGAATATGAGTTAAAGTATAACACCTATGCTTTTTGGTGGTTCAGAAAGTAGAGGAAAAAAGCGGTGGTTGCTATAAGACGGTGGCGCTAGCGAAGTACTCGTTTTCCCTTTGGGACACGATTTTAACGTGGTAAATGGTTCCGTTCACATAAGCGTGGTTCACTGAAACTTCCATGCTTCCGTTAGGCGGCACCTGCCCCGTGGCTGGACTGGTTGTGAAGGCTTGCCTCTTGTTGTTCACCCATAACTCAGCGATCGCAAAATCTAATGTTCCAGAATTGTTGACACACACGTGAATGGTGTTGCCGCCTGAAAAGGTAACACTTGACACTGTTAATTCCTCGGTCAGTAAAGCCCGGCTTGGCTGCGTATCCGTCAACACGTTTACAGCTACGCTAACGGGCACCATTAAAACTATAAGCGAGATTGAAGCAGCAAAAAGGTTCAATGATTTCCCTTTTTTCCCGAAACCCAGCATTTTCTTTTCTCAGCTCTACTTTTTAGATTTAACGGATTGGTTTTATCTTAAAGTTCGAAATTGAAGCAGCAGCACAGTCGCATAATCCAAGTTAAAGCCTTCAAAAGTTTCCATGTTTAACCCTTAAACTCATTTGCTTACTGTGTCTAAGTGAATTTTAATCAGTGGAGAGAACATCAGATATAAACTTTTCTTAACAGTACCTTGAAAAAGCCCGATAACGGCACGTTTCCTGTAAGTCACCATGCTGAAACAAACACGTTTAAGCTACGCAAAACTCCTGAGGTTAATGTAGTTCTGTAGTGCAGTTTCACGGGTGTCAAATAAAAACTTGCCCCTTTTTTGGACAATGTGTTGTACAGGTAAAAAGCCTAATGCATAGACTGGCTTAATTCTTCGATGCGAAAGAGCACTCTCTAAATCGGGTTTTCCAAGGTTTGCTCAGGAATAACTATTTCCACCGTTTCAGCTTCGGCTTTCTTGCTTTTTCTTTTCCCGTTTTTCTTGAACTCTTCAAGGTCCCGTGCTTCAAAGTTTGGTAAGATACACATGATTTTCTCATGGAAAGCTTCTTTTTTCTATTAGCTTTTATGAATTACTAATCATTATAGCGCTTAGCCCACGAGAAGATAGGGCAAGCTTGAGCAAGAATTTGTGCCCATCCATTATCTGTAAAACCGTTTTAAGGCTAAACACGTTTTTGTAGGTGCAGCAGAACCTGAAAAGAGTGAAGCCAGATGACTGAAACTGGAAAAATGAAATGCCAAATCTGCGGATGTGAAATTTCACGGGAAAACAGCTACATGCTGGGCGATGCTGTTCTCTGCGATGACTGCTACATGGAAGAAAACCACCCAGTCCAGACCTGCGACCCTAAAGCCGTCCGTTCAGCCAAAGTGCTGGGGCAATCGGACAGCCAAAGCGGGAAAAACAGCTTGGATGACCTGCAAAAAGCCATTTACAAGTTCGTAAAGGACAAGGGCAAAGTCACGCTTCAAGAAATATGCGCCGAGTTTAATCTCTCTCCCGTGAGAGCCCAAAATCAATTCGCGGTTTTGAGGCATCTTGAGCTGGTTAAGGGCAAAAAAGAAGGAGACAAAACATACATCGTTTCCTTCTAACCAGCTGAGCCGCTTGCCCTTACAGCGTTAACCGCTTAAGCAACTCTTTCGTTTTTTCTTCGTCGCCAAGCGTTTCCTCGATTATGGCGTTTGCAAGCACGTAGATTCTTAAGTCGTTCAGCAAAGCCAGCTTCCTAAGCTGCTGGTGCAGGTCAGCGCGAACCTCAATCACCATTCGTCTCTGCTTGTCCATGTGCTACTTCCTCGCAAGCTTCTATCGACTGAGACTGTCCTTCACCGAAACAAAAACCAGAATTGAACTTTAAAAAAAGTGCAGGGCGCAACGTTTAGATTCCGATTCGGCAACTACAAATAAAGCTAAATCACGAAGCAACTTTAAATGCAATCAGAAACAATAGTAGTAGGAAACGTTCCTTTAAGCAACTCGAGATAATAAATGGTGAGGTGCTGAGCACTGACAAAAACAAGCGAGTTCGACAAGCTTCTGGTAAGCGCCATAGACGAAGCGCTGAATTCTCTGGGCGAATCCGTGAAGCAGTCAATATACTTCCACATAGAACACAACTTCAAAGTGCCAAGAGACAAAATCCCTGAAAATCTCGTTGAGTTTCAAGGAGGACTGGAAAAAATCTTCGGGGCAGGTGCTCAATTCATAGAAATTCTGATAATGAAAAACTTGCACTCAAAAATTGGGCTTCCACTCAAAATGCAAAGCAAACAACTCGAATTCACAGAATATGTAGACGCCGCGAAAGGCGGGTTTTTGAAAAAGAACGCCTGACCCAAGAACTATTGAAAGCAAAACGTCAGTTTTTGACCATTATTAAGGAGGATTCATATCGGCAGTTCATAAAACCTTTATCACCGCGCTGTCTTCCTTTCTAAATCAAGTTAAGGTGAAAAAAGTATGGGTGGAGCCGCTAGGATACTCATAATTGATGATGATGAGAACATAAGAAAAGTTCTGCAAGCAATCCTCGAAGACGAGGGTTACAACGTTGAAACAGCAGAAACAGCCAAAAAAGGCATAGAACACAGCGAAAAAGCTTTCTACAACCTCGCGCTGATCGATGTTCGATTGCCAGACATGGAAGGCATCGAACTATTGTCAAAGCTGCGCAGCACTAAGCCGAAAATGCGAAAAATAATAGTTACGGGCTACCCAACGCTTCAAAACGCTGTCTCCGCGGTGAACAAGGGCGCGGACGCTTACGTGATGAAACCCTTCGAGGTGGAGAAAATCCTGCAAACCATCCAAGAACAGCTGAAGAAGCAAGAGGAAGAAAAGAGCTACAGCGAAGAGAAAGTCGTCGAGTTCATCGAAACCCGCATCAAAGCATTAGAGACAACGGGGCAAACCGTAGCCACGAGGAAAACGTGAAAAACCTTTTTTCTAAGAGCTTAATTTAGCTACCTGTTCTGGAAACCAGAACTGGCTCAAGTAATGCTCCCTAGTTACCTATAATTTTTTTCCGTTTCTTCGATAGTGAACGAAGCCTTCTGTTTGATGTTTCGAAAAATAGCCTCCAAAACAGATGTCTTAAGCCTATATAAAAAGATGGGCTCTCTATCGGTCAAAAAATCGGTCGGATACCCGATTTCGCTTTTGCCTAGTGTACAGATTTTGTACCATTTTAGTTTGACGTACCCCTGCATATTTTGTTGTACTTTGACAAAGTACTTAAATAATACACACTACATTTAGTGTATGTATTGTATATTTGTACACTACGAATGAGATGTGGAGAAGGCTATTGTGAAGTGCCCATACTGCGGATCCGCCGATTTCAAAACTTTGGAAACACGCGATTCTCCAGAGAACACTACGCGGAGACGCAAAGAATGCATCGCCTGCGGGAAACGCTTCACTACCTACGAGTACGTGGAAACCGTAGAACTTATGGTAAGAAAGAAGGACGGCAAGCTGGAACGCTTCGATGTTAACAAGATAATCCGCGGCTTGCAGAAAGCCTGCGAAAAAAGGCCTGTTACCATGGACCAAATCAACGAGTTAGCAGGACTCGTGCGCCAAGCCATCATGGCGAAAGGCAAAGAAGAAGTCACATCTAAGGAAATCGGCGATTTGGTCATGAACTACCTAAGAGAACGCGACCGCATCGCGTACATACGCTTCGCTAGTGTGTATAAGAAATTTGAGGAGCCTGAAGATTTCAGGCGGTTACTCCTTGAGGTGAAAAAATGAGGTATGTTAGAAAACGTGATGGAAAATTAGAACCCTTCGATCAAGAACGTATAACAAACGCCATTTGGAAAGCCGCCAAAGCTGTAGGCGGAAGAAACCGTGAGCCATCAAAATTCATAAGCGACGAGGTTATGGCGGAACTCCGAAGCCGATTCGGCGAAGACGGCTGCCC
>CAZJQR010000018.1:0-21295 GCA_964548345.1 uncultured Candidatus Bathyarchaeia archaeon
TGAGCTGCTTGAAAAGGAAATCAAATTTGGTTTCGATTTCAGCTGCAATCGCATCACGCGTTTGCTGTGGCAGTCTCATAATCTCTTTCTTGAAGGGACCCAACGCTTTCTTTCGGGTCTTGTAAAGGAATTGTTCCTCAGTTTCGCCTTGTTTAGCCTCGCCTGCCATGTTGATTTTTAGCCACTCGTAAATTCTCCTCTTCAAATCAACAGGAAAGTGCTCTGACTCGTAAATCATGTTCTGGAACTGCGTTGCCAAATGCACTTCAGCGGTCTCGCACTCAACAAACTTGTGGAAAGCCTCAGCTGGCAAGGTTGACGCTCCATGCTGCACAGCCCCAGCCAACCCGTATTCTCTGCGGGCAACCTCAGAAAGAGTCTTCAACGTTTCAAAATCAAGCTTGACCTGAGCGATTGACCCGTCAGGCAACACAACACCGCCATGAGTGGTCCCCGTCTGAACCGAAATCTTACTTATACCCACCAAACCCTTATCCAACTTCTCTTCGAGTCCAGCCATAAACGCCTGCAGGTCTTCAGGCGTCGAATTCTGATGCCCAATCTCGCCAATCTCTCCACCCACCGAAACCGTAAGTCCCTTCGGCTCAACACGGCGAATAAACCGCGTGAGCCTTGCGCAGACATCATAATTCAGAAGCTGCTGCTCCTTCAAATCAGGTTTGGACACATCAACCAGCGTTGAAGAGTCAATATCAATATTATAGAAACCCGAACTAACCGCATCCCCGATTAAAGTCTGCAAGCCTCGGATTTCCCTATCAGGATCCTCTTTGAACCTGGCGACGTTGACCTGAAAATGATCCCCCTGAATGAAGACTGGCCCGGAATAGCTTTCGCTTAAAGCTGCCGCCAGAACCATGCTTGCGTATTCAATCGGCGCCTGATCGGTGTAACCGATCTCTGACCGTGCAATCTCGAAAACAAACGCGCCAGAATCATTCTTCTGCGCCACTCTAAATATCGCACGGGCAAGATCATAAGTCATGCTCCTCAAATTTATCGCAGGAACCGTGAAGCCGCTGAATTCACCCCTGCCGCGAGCCATATAAAATTCATGAATGCTTGAAGGATAAACCCCCTCTTCATACGCAATATCAAATATCTTTTTAGCCAATTGCACCTTTTTGACTGCATCATCATTCATGACCAATTCCATAACAGTTTTCTCAACGTCCAACGACTCTATCCCCACGACACACCCACTTCCTCAAACAACACTTAACTTTCACCCACTCCTCCTATTTTAATATTAAATAACACTGATAGAGCGCAGAAAAAATGTTCTTTTCACAAAAACTCAAACTTTAAATTTTTTCCATACTACAACGCTTTTCCGCTATTCGAAATTTTCTAAGAAAACAGGGGGTTTCAGCTAAGTATCATGGAATGGAATAGCTTTCTTTAATAGACGTGTTCAAAATCCTCGCTAATTCCATGCAGTTAGCCCTTTTTTTCTCAACTTCCAATCTCAGCTTTTTATTCTTTCTCCTCTTGGCTTCAATTTCCTCGTTCGCCTTAAACCACAACACTTGCTCAGTTTCCAAAAGACAATTCCTGTCATAATTGAGTATCTGCACTTCTTTTTCCAGCTGCTCAAGAACCTGCAATTTTTCCAAACAGCAACCTTGTCTTTCCTCATTCTCCTCTTTTTTTCCTCTGCTAAACAAACGCCTTCACCAAGCACCCTCTTACGCCACACCAAATAATAACGTTTTTCTGGAAAACGTAATATTACGATAAAAGAAACAGCCCCCCATAGTTAAGTTAATTCGCGCGCGCTGTCTTAGTTTTGTTCTAATAATTATGGAAAATAGTTATAGAACTGTCTTCAACTGGTAAATTTCAAGTTGATTTTTCAATGAAGAACAGTTTTGGAGCATCTAGATACCTTCATAAGAAAAAAGAGAATTTTTTTCACGGTCTAGATTCAATTGCGCAAAGGCGTAATCACCGCAAGAACGCATGATCAACTCCGAGGTCTATAGGAGCATAATAACAGTCTCATGAAGTATTTTGATGGAACAGAAGTAGTGAATCGTAATAGATTTGCTTTGAAAAAGCTTAAGTCAAGATAGAAAAATACCAAGTCTGTAGGGAAGAAAACGCGTGCACCATCTGGCATTGATCAAATATCGACAATACTCTAATCACCAATGATCGCGCGACAGCATTTGAAAGAATATTTGCCTGCAACTTGAAAACTGGGTCTCTGTTAGAGAAATCCAATCAGATTGAACTCAGTTGCTATAAACAACCCAACTCACTTCAACGACAGATACGAAAGCCACAACATTGCGACCCGCTAAATTTAAAGTCAACGGGTTATATGGACAGAGCAGACTCTGTAATCGCCGGTTCTCTTGAAATAGAGGGCGAAACGCGTTTTAAATATTCAAATATAACAGGAGGTGACTAAATGAATAAAAAGATGTCTATAATATCAATTTTGCTAATAGTAATATTCTTAACTAGCTCAATAGCGAATAGCGTCTCACAAGCGCAATTAATACCGATTATACCAATTATTACACACAAGGTAACGATTAATGGCGGAGAAGATTCAACTTCTTTTGCGCTTGTCCTTCTTAGCCTCACCAAAGGGTTACAAGACCTTAATAATCCAGTGGAAAAAATGCAATTTACTAACCAAGATCCTGATGTATATTTTGATGCATGGCAGGGCATGACAGAATACCCTTGGTCAAGTACTATAGAATGGACATTGCAGTCCGTACCTATGATGGGTGCCACGAGAACAGTTTGGGCTCGATACATACTTAAGGATGGGACTAAAACTAGCGCCTTTTCGGACTCGATATTTGTATATGGAATACACATCTATTATCCAGATTCGGTGAAGATTAATAATGGAGATCCTACTACAAATTCGCTCGATGTTACCCTTAGCCTTTCCTGTACAATGAGACCATACCCGCAGGAAGTCATAGAAATGGGTTTTTGGGTACCGCTGCCTAGCCCCGCTCATTATTCAAGTTGGGAACCTTGGGCCTCGACTTATGATTTCACATTATCGCCTACAGGGGAAGGCTTAAAAACAGTAACCGTGAAGTATCGCCTTCGAGATGGAACTCTGGTTGGTCCTTTCGAAGACACCATAACAGTGGCTACCACTCCTCCTGATGGCACTATTACTATTGAAGGCGGAGACCAATACACTACCGATACTGTGGTTGATCTTACGCTGTCCGCAAGTGACGATTCAGAAGTCAAACAGATGAGATTCAGTAATGATGCAACTAGTTGGTCAGCATATGAAGACTACAAGACTAACAAACAAAATTGGCCTCTAGCTACAGGTGACGGAACAAAAACCGTGTACGCTCAATTCAAAGATGACGTTGGAGTAACCTCCGGTGCAACTGCTATAAAAGACACCATAGTGCTGGATACTGTTAAGCCCACCGGTTCAATTTCGATTAATGGTGGAGCTTCCTCCGCCACAATTACCTCGGTAACGCTGTCTTTGACCTACGCAGACGCCACTTCAGGCGTGTACAAGGTAAGGTACACCAACAACGACGTCTGGGGTTCAGAACCCTGGGAGAACGCTGCAGGGTCAAAAGGGTGGACTTTGACATCGGGAGAAGGCACCAAATACGTCAGCTACCAGATCAAGGACAAAGCGGGACTGATAAGCGACACTTACTGGGATTCTATCTTCTTAGACGTCAACGACCCGCCAACTGTGAGCGCCATTTCGGGACCTACAAGCGGCTACAGAGACACAGAATACACATGGACCGCATCAGGATCAGACCCAGATGGAGACAGCTTAACTTACGAGTGGACCGTGGATGGAACAGGAGTGTCAGGAAGCTCCAGCATGAAGCACACGTTCGACTCCGGTGACGCCTTGGGTGCCCACACCATCAAAGTCAGGGTCAAAGACGCCAACGGTGCATACAGCGGCTACCAAACCCTAACCTTCACTTTGACTGATGTGCCGAATGACCCGCCAACCATAAGCGAAATCACAGGACCAGACAGCGCCTACATAGGCGACACCTGTACGTTCACAGCTTCAGCCACAGACCCGGACAACAATTTACCAATAACAATCACCTGGTACATAAACGACGCCACTCAAACCACCGGAACCAGCTTCGTCTACACTTTCGACACTGAGGCAGCAGGCGAATACACCATTAAAGCCAGAGCCCATGACAGCAAAGGCGCCTCCAGCGGCTACGTCACCTTAGCGTTCTACCTAAACGAGAACAGCCCGCCAACCATAAGTGAGATCACAGGACCAGAAAACGGCACCAAAGGCGTAGAGTACTCTTTTAACGTTTCTGCTACGGACGAGGACGGCGACGACTTAACTTACGAGTGGAAAGTGGACGAAGAAGACCAGCCATCCAGCGGGTCAACACTTAACTACACGTTTCCGATTGAAGCTAACCTGGGAGAACACGTAATCCAGGTTAGAGCTTTGGATTCAAGAGGAAACTACAGCGACTGGGCAAACTCTACGTTCACACTTTTAGATACCACTGCACCAGTAACCTTGGACGACTATGACGGTTCATGGCAAACCGCTGATTTCACAATCAACCTTACAGCCACTGACACAGACGGGGTAGAAGAAACCTACTATAAGATAAACGACGGAGAAACTAAAAGCGTAAGCGTGGATGGACAACCAGAAATCACCAGTGAAGCAGAAGACAACACGCTTGAATACTGGAGCTTGGACACACTGGGCAACGAAGAAACACACAAAACCTTAGACAACATAAAACTAGACAAGACAGCGCCAACCGGCTCAATCCAGATAAACAGCGGCGCAGCCTCCACGACCTCAACATCAGTCACTTTAACCCTTACCGCACAGGACGAAACCTCGGGAGTCATCCAGATACGCCTCAGCAACGACGGCACATGGGATGATGAAAACTGGCAAGACTTGGCATCCACGAAGCAATGGACGCTGACCGCAGGAGAAGGCGGAAAAACCGTCTACTACCAACTCATGGACAACGCCGGCCTGGAAAGCACAACCTATTCAGCCACAATAACCTACACGACAACACCATCACCAACACCATCACCAACACCATCACCAACACCATCACCAACACCATCACCAACAACTTCTCCGACCCCAACAGCAACTCCTACTGCTACACCCGCTCCGACTCCTTCGCAGACACCAGAACCTTCACCTTCCACGACTCCTGCGCCTACAGACTCGCTAAACCTTCCTGATGTGCGGGATCTGGCGATCGTCGGATTAGTGGTTGTGCTTCTAGTCGTGATATTCAGCGTGGTTGCGTACATGTATACGAAGAAGCGGGGAAAGAATCCTTAACAACTTCGCTTACAATCTGCCTGCGCATATACCTCTAGAACGTTCGGTTCGACTCTGCCATGCGCTCAAATACCATACCCAAAAAGACGTGGAAAAAAGCGGTCAGCTTCCCTTTTTTTCCTTTATTTGTCGAAAGATATAAGATGATAGCAACTTGATTATTGCATTCGAGCAGTTTGTTTCAAATCGTGCTTGTCTGAAAAAGTATTTTCGAAGTGGATTCCTTCGCTTAGCAAGGATCTGAGAACGTTTCGTCCGTTACTTTTTGGAACAAGACAGAGGTTTTTCTCATATTTAACGTCCAATAGAACCCAACCGCATTGTGGCTCCCTTATACTTCAGCGCGCGCGCTGGAGATTAATGTTACAGAAATTTTTCTGTAAGCAGATAAGAAAAAATGAACCAGCCAAAACCGAAGCCAGGTTTCTGGCAAAAATAGACGAGGGAAAAAAAGGCTAACACGCTAAACCTTAAATTGTTGACCACAAGAAGGATAGGCATGAAGAAAACTCTGTTGCTATCCATTATTGTCATCAAAGGAGCTGGCGAACTGCTCTTTCTATATGGGCTTCTATGTTGGGTGTACGGAATGCTGGTGCAACTAACTCATCCCGAGTGGCTGCCTCTCGGTTTGTCACATCTGATACCTTGGATAAGAGTAGACACCTTCACAATCATATCCTTCATCTTGAGTGCAGTCGGATTTTTAATATGGAGATTAACGAGAGAATTAATACTACGTTTTAATTGAAAATTTAATTGGCGCGCGCTAATCGTTCTGGAGGGTTTCCTTCTCTAGCTTTACCATAACTCTAACTCACTACGTACGTCAATACCACTAACATGGCAAGGCTGCTCGTACCCAAATATCGAGAGAGTAAAACACATGAAACGAAGCCATAAACTTTTCCTAGCATTTTGACGTATCCTTTGCTTATCCTCTTTCCCTTTCAAACTAACTCTGCAGGAAAAATTAGGGGGGTACTCACAGATTCTCAGCTTTTGCAATTTACCAATAAGTTCTGCACCCTAATTCACTAACACAAAAAGACCTCTCGGAGGTAATCGTTTGCAAACTGGAATTAAGCCGGACACGCTTGTCGGACGCGCGCGCTAAAGTTGGCAAACTGCACTCAAAAGACAACTTGAGCCAAGACAAACACGCACACAGTAAAATTAACTCAACAAACTCTCACATCAATTTTCACGCAAGCCTTCTTCTCTGAAGCATCGCTTACGACCAGAAACACGAGCCTCACGCCGCCTCAACCAAAATCAATAAACAACACGTTCGTTAACATCGTATAATCACACCTGTGCGGATCTGGGAAAGAAAAAGAATATGAACAAAGCAGCAGAAATGGCTAAAGTTTCAGTTAAAGGCGGCTTCCACGTCATGTGGGGACTAGTCGCATCTACAATCATCTCAGCCGTAGGCACCATAATAATCGCCGGACTCCTCGGCCCAGAAAACTACGGCTTATACTACATAGCCATGACCGCACCAACCCTGATTGTCCTGTTCCGAGACTGGGGCGTTACCTACGCCATGATCCGCTACATAGCCCAAAGCAACGACGAAAACAAAGCCGCCAACATAAGAAGCATCCTCATTACCGGACTACTATTCGAAGTCATCGTAGGCATGGTGCTTTCCCTTCTCGGCTTCCTACTATCAGACTTTCTAGCCACAACCGTATTCAACCGCCCTGCCACAACATCACTCATACAAATAGCCTCGTTTAGCATCTTGACAAGCGCGCTGGTGAGCACCGCAACCGCCGCTTTTACAGGCATCGAAAAGATGCATCTCAACAGCATTATGCTCGTAAGCCAATCCATCATCAAAACTGCCCTCATCATCACACTCGTACTCTTAGGCCTAGGCACATACGGCGCCATAACAGGCTTCACCGTCGCCACTCTCCTCGCCGGACTAATCGGCGTAACACTCATGTTCACGATCTACAAGAGGCTGCCCAACCCGAACGGAAGCAAACTGAAGATAGGCAGCAACATAAAAACCATGCTAAAATACGGTCTGCCCCTCTCAATCGGAACCATCTTAGGCGGCTTCTTAGTCCAGTACTACAATTTCATCCTCTACATATACGTTCCTGACAACGCTATCATCGGCAACCTCGCCATAGCCCAAAACTTCGTCGTCCTCATAACCTTCTTCGCCACACCCGTAACCACTATGCTCTTTCCCGCATTCTCAAAACTGAACCACCAGAAAGACATAGAAACCCTGAAAAACGTCTTCCAAACATCAGTGAAATACGCCTCGCTCCTCGTCGTACCCGCCGCAGCCATGATAATGGCGCTCTCCCAACCCGCCATCTCCACGCTGTTTGGAAACACATACGCCGAAGCACCCCTATTTCTGACCTTACTCGCCGTCACCTACCTTTACCCGATACTGGGCAACCTGAGCATCGGCAGCCTCATAAACGGCCAAGGACAAACCACCTTCAACCTTGCAATAGCTGTAATCACTGCCGCCGTAGGCTTCCCCCTCGGCTTCATTCTCATATCAAACCTCGGCGTCCTAGGCTTAATAATTACAACTTTAGCCGCAGGCGTCCCAGGCATCATCGCAGCCCTGGTATTCATAAAAAAACGCTACGGCGTAACCGTAAACTGGAAATCATCAGCCAAAATCCTCCTATCCTCCGCTGCAGCCGCAATCCTAACCTACGCTATCCTAACCCTACTCAACGCCTTTCCAAGCCTAATACAGCTAACCGTGGGCGTAGCCATATTCACAACCTTTTATCTAACAGTCGCGATACTCACCAAAACATTCAACGGGGCGGACATAAATAATCTGCGAGAGATGTTCAGGGCACTTGGTCCGTTCCAGCGTTTTTTCAATATTATCTTGAACCTCATCGAAAAACTAATTACAAACTTCGTACGAAACAAACAAAACAAGAAATAAGCAATCGAAGGAAACTCTCTCCGAATCAACAAGCGATAATGTTCAAACGATTTAACCGATGCTATTGGGAGCTGAGGATTTTTGAGAAAAGAAGAAGGTGATTCTGGGGAGCGCGCTCCCTTCTATGCCTATAACCACGACTCAGAAAAACCTGAAAAACGATTATAAGAAGTCATGAGTACAATGATGAACAAGTGGAGGTGGAAAAAATAACTGATGGAGAAATTAATGTCCCTGAGAGAATTCAGCAAATAGGTCAGAAATTGGGCGAGTTTAAAGATGCAGTTGTAAATGAGTTCAAAGACATGGAGGTAGACGTTAGAAACTGGAACTTTGCGGTTGGAAAAACAGAAGCAGAATATACCGTAGACGTAAACTTAAAGCTTGCAATAAGACCAAAAAAGAAATAATTGACATCTTCGAATATCAACCCATACTTCATTTCGAATTTTTTTCATCATTCAATCGGACAACTGAAGAATTAGAACAGGCCGGGAAATCAGACTAAAATTATTTTAGTTCCAGAATTAAAAATAATCTGAATGAACATAAATCGTTTTAAGTGACCGTTCCTTTTTTTGAAAGAAAACTCGGCTCCTGTAAAAGAGAAAGGATTTGCAGTTGAAAGCCTCCTTCAAGTTGAATTCCCATGAATCCAAGATTACATATATTCAAAAATGAAAATGCGATAGACTATTCTCAGGGGCGTCATATTCGATTTGCAGTTGTTGACTTGGATAAATCAAAACATTACCCTGAGAACTACATTTGCTTACTACCCCTAGACCCAAGAGCAAACCCAAAAGCTCACACCAATTTTTCCAAGATATTTGGAAACAACAGCTTTGAGTTAGCCAAGCGACTCCTAACTAAGGCTATGAAAACTGAAAAAGATTCAGAGATCAAAGCTGAGATTAAGAAACGCTTAAGAATATTTGAGCCCAAGCAACCTGTTCAAGTTAAATGCAGCGTTTGCGGAAATCTCTTTGAGCCTAGAAGAAGGAGACATAGGCGAGCAATCTGTCAAGAATGCACACAAAAGAAGTATGCTAGTCAACAATGATTCCCTCAAATTAAGTATCAATTAACTAACGATTTTGGTTTGGGATTAACATGGTAATTTAAGAAACAGCGCGCGCGAGTTTCACAAAAGTAGAAACCAACAAGGCAAACTCCAACTTCCCAAATTCACTTCAGAACTAAAATTATGAACCCTCAATTGGTCCTTGAGCGCGCAGAGATATTAATAAGCAACACATTCTTGTTATGCCGAAAAGATGAATTGGATGAACAAAGCTCTCGATATTCTGCCCATTTTGCTGATGGGCAGCCTCTTCGTTCTGATAGACCTGTCGGCTTTCTTAGTGGCAGGACCATTCGAAGCCGCTGGAGCGGTTGCCTTCGAAAACCCAAGCGACCCGCTCAACATAGTGTTCTTCTTCATCGTATTGCTGGTTTTCACCGCCATAATCCTGCTGATAATTAAACTCCGGAGAAAGCAGGCTTTACGCTTTATCTTTTTAGGGGCAACAACCTTGCTAAACATCTATGTGTTTTATCCCATAATTTCCCTCTTTGTTTCTGATGCTTACTTCTCCCTCGGTCTGTCAATAACCTCAGCAGTCCTTCTGCTAATAGCGCTTGTTAAGAAACCTGAATGGTACGTAATAGATTCAATCGCCTTCTTCACAGCAGCCGGGGCCATAGGGATAATTGGCATATCACTAGACATCTGGATAGTGATGATCCTGCTGATCGCCATGGCTGCGTACGACGCGCTATCAGTGTATAAAACCAAACACATGATAGATCTAGCAGACAGCATCATGGACCTAAAACTGCCCGTTATGTTTGTCATTCCAAAGAAAAGAGACTACTCTCTGCTTAAAGAGAAAAAAGGTCTGAAGGAAAAGCTGAAAGATCAGGAGGAAAGAGAAGCCTATTTCTTGGGAGTAGGCGACATCGTTTTTCCAGGAATTCTGGCAGTTTCCACATTCCACAGCTTGGTTAACAACAGCTTCATCATGGCATTATCTGTTTTGGCGGGCACACTTACCGGATTTACAGTACTTATGGCTTACGTGGTTAAGGGCAAACCACAGGCAGGCTTACCCTTTCTGTGCTCAGGAGCCATACTCGGATACGTCATTGCGGGTTTTCTCCTTTTCGGAACTCCTCCGATCTAAACAGTTTTCCCTTCTTTAAAACTTAAACCAAGCTGTAATGCGAGGCCATCTGCTCGGACCCCGATCCCGCAATAAAAAACTGAAAAAGAACATAAGTCCCAAACCGACCAATCATTTCACCAAAACTTAGTTTCCAACACTCCATTTGAGAAACGAAACGCGCAGCACCCCCAGTGCTAACTCAGATAACACAGATGTACTCTGAGACACCTTTCTCTTCTTCAAACCTCCTATTCCTGCCAATTTCTCCAAAAACTCAACCCTACTGGTAGACGCACACGCACATCACAAGGCTACCCCATACAAAAGAAATAAACCATCAAGACATAACAAGCAGCAAGTTTTCAATATCCTCCTCATTATCACAACAGACCTAACAAAACAAAGTAACAACCCAACAAAACAACACTTAACCTAAACTCCACTCCAAAAAAGCGACAAACACACAAAAAAACAACGACAAGCATTTAAGCAGTAACAAACCTCCGAACACAAAAACATCAACAAAGCCACCCCTCTTTCACCTCCTTTCTAAAACAACAAGGCATTCCTAAAATGTCGATACAAAACAGCCTGATTTTGGCTTTGCAACAACCTGTAAACAAGACATTCGACAAATCTGATGAACCTAACGCTTTAAAATTAACAGAAAAGTTGTTTGAAAGCTTTCAGAACTACCTTGTTGGAAGAGGTTTTGCTGAGCCATTCTTCGCGCTTCTATCATGCGCTAACGATGACAACGATGTTTTATTCAATTTTGGGTTTATGTGTTGAACAATTTGTTTTTTTATACTGCTTTTACGTCGTTTTGTAGTTAATGGTTGATTTTTGAGGTTGTTTTTCGTTTTTAGCTTGAATGAAATATGCCCATGGTATGTGTGAACATTTATATTGCTGTTTAGGCTGTAATAAGTCATAAGATATGTCTGGAAAAGGACATATTGTATTGTTGTCGAACATAAATACAAAGGAAGATTCAAAATGAACAACTATCAAAAAGAAGCCCAAACCAAACTAACCAAAGGACTACTAGACCTGATAGTTCTACACTTTCTAGATTACCAGCCTATGCACGGCTACCAGATAATAACTAAAATCCGTAGGACTTTCGGCGTGTATTTTGGACCAAGCACGGTTTATCCTCTCTTAACCTCGCTGGAGAAAAAAGGACATGTAGAAAGCCACTGGAACATGAAAGGTGAAAGACCTAGAAAAGTCTATGAATTAACAAGTCAAGGAAAGAACTTGCTGCAGTTCACCGAGAACTCGCTTAATCTGGTATGCAAGAATATTGCAAGGGTTGCAACAGCGACAGCTGAGTCGTCAGGAACAGAAAAATGCCGAAGTGCTATTAGGTATCATACTCTGGCGACGCCAATTCAGTAGATGTATACCGGCTCAGAAAGTGCGCATACCGTATCTTGCACCCTTTATCAACGAACTCGGTATTGTCAAAGCACTGGAACAACCAAAAGAAGTGACAACAATTACACCACTTACAGCTGGCACTAAGCGCATATCGGCAACTGATGCTAAAGCCAGCGTTGGTTCGAGGGCACGCAACTTTCAGACCTTAAAAAAAATCAACAGTCTGAAGGATGAATGTAAGCCGGCTATCCTTCGGTCAGAATTAATGTTAACGTTGACCTTACATTGGCAATTTTTCTAAGGTGATACGTCACGAGTTCTTTCAACTTTTCCATAGAATCAGCCTTGACTTTCATCACCAAGTCGTACACTCCATATGAAACGTACACTTCTTGGACCCCATCTATGCTTTTCGCGTCTTTAAGCACTTGATCCTCTGAAGCTGAACCAACCCCAAACAGAACATAGGCTCGCGGCACTTCAAAATATCCTCCAATCCAACACTCCTTCGCAATATTACACCGTTATACTTTCTAAACTTAAAAACCTTAACAATTTTTCAATCAGTTACTAGGTAAACCGACTTTTTTCTTTAAGTGCTGCCATCAAAAAGTTAGTTTTTCATCTTCAGCAATCGGAAGCATTTCTTTGATCTGTTCAAAATATGATAGAATTGTTCTCGCTTTAGGAGTGGCAGCATAAACAACCTTATTATTTCTAAATATTCTCTCTTCCACTAACTCATTTTGAATTAAGCCGTCTAAGACCTCACGAAGTTGACCGCAGTTCATATTAGCTTTGTAAGTGATCCTCGTAATTTTCAACGGTCCATAGTAGGCTAAAGCTTCAAGAGTTGAAATACATAATTCCATCTTGGACCTTCGCAAATAGGAACCCCTGAAATAAACGTTGTTTGCTCAGAATAAATTTGTTGCGAACTCCTGATATAGCTTCTGAATATGAAACTCAAAAAAACCCTACAACAAATTCCAAAGGAGCCTTGCAAAAAAACGCGAAAACCAAAACAGCGTCAAGGAGTTACGCACTAAAATATCCGGAAATGCGAAAACATCAACAGGTCATGTTCTTTCGTTATTTCCATTAACTGAAATCTGTTTCTAGAATGTGAGTGCCAAACGCCTGATTCAAAACCTTCTTCATATAGCGCATCCAGCACATTCAACGAACCAGATGAACTCAACACTCAATGACTCTCTGGTTGCACTTTTTAAGAACCTTGATATCGACTTTCATCGCCATCAAATCAAAATCTAAACTGTAAAACTGAGTGCTTCCCAAAAACTATAACAATCACTCACAATTTTATGCTATGAACTAAGGTTATGGTAATTAATTGATTTTCAACATTTGTACCTACCTCTATTCTGCAACTCTCACAACAGCGTAAGCATCAACGGCGCAAATTATTCTGTCTAAACATAGTACTCAAGCTTTTTGGCGTTGTACACCCACATCTCAATTGTCTGGCGAGGAGGAACACGCCTCACTAATCTTTTCGCCTCGTTAACTCCTCTCAACGTATGCCAAAGAACGCGAGAATTTCTAGTCGCGAGATCCGCTACCGATGAGACACCGGCTGACTCCAGAAGCTCCGAGTACTGCTTGCCAACGCCTCTAACCCGTAGCAGGTCTCCCCGACATACCCAACTAAGGACCATCCTATAACCCACGTCAAGCCTTCTGGCGATGCGTTGCCGACCTTCTTTGGTTGCACCCATTCTTAAAAGGTCATCCACCGTTCTAATACCCATACTATTCAGCAACCGCCCGCGCAAAGATCCTATTCCTTCAATAATCTTGACATCATACTCCGTCCGAAAATAATCCTTCCTCACCGTCATTACCGGAGGAATTTTTTCCACACGTTCGTCAACAGATATCGGTCTAGGCGGAGCCGAAGGCAGTTCAACAACCACAGGCATCGGAGGGAGCGTCTTGCGCTCAGCTCCTCGACGAGACAAACCATACAGCGCTGCCCCAACCAAACCCCATAAGAAGCCATTTACAACGCCATTCAAAAGCGTTAAAACAGAAATCCCGAAAAAGGAACCTGTTATCTGCGGAAATCCAAGAACCTCAAAAAACAATTGCGCAGGGGGCAAACCTGGAAAAATCAAAGTGACCGCTACAAGAATTAAAAAAGCACCTGCGAACACAGCAGCAGCTTGCATGCTAAGAGATATGCTGCTCACTTTCTTTACATTTATGAATTTAACATCTTAATACAAAATAAAAATCGCCGACAGTTAAAACGCAATTCCACAAGACGTCCAATATCAGCTACACAAGTGCGAGTTCGTAATGCGGTCGCAGAAATCCTTGGGTGTCGGACTTTCAATCGGAGCAGTAGAGGACTCTGAAATAAAGCTTAGGTGATAATGATAGCTACATTTTGTTTAATTACCCAATTGCATATTTCTAATAAATAGGATAAAACTGTGGCTGAACCCATAAACGGTATAGTGCTTAGGTCTGAATTTGTCAAGAAGACAGGTTATCTTTACGGCGCCGCTCTATGTCAGGATTTGAAATTATTCCATTTTAAATTGTTGATCTATGAAGAAGTCTACATTTTTCACTTCAACGCCGTCAAGTACCTTGCAATTAGACTTAATCCCATTTAAAACGTTACACATGTCGCGTTCTACAACAATCAGGTTGCAATAAGGAAAGTAAAACAAGTGAAACAGGTCACCGAACTCAGACACTTCCCTAGGCGTTTTATTGCCGAGATAGTACTTGTAGTAAACGTAATATGCATAGAGCTGAATGGAGAGAAAGGCTTTTGCCCTAAGAAGAACCCCGTCGGCGTTAAGCTTTTTCATAAAAGCATGGTGACTTCCTCTCAGCCACTGCATAGTAACCATCCAAACGAAAAAATCAGCTTGTTCTTTAGTGTACCTACCGAGCGTTGATGGCGGAAAATTGGATTTTACGGAGTCCATTTGTCGTCTCATTCTTCTACCATAGTGCAGTTCTCTTCTCTGATTCGCCATTACTTCGTCGGAAAGTAGCCCTTCAGCAAAAGTTTGTTTGCTAAGCACTGAATTTGCAGGAATAGCCAAAAAGGGCTCATTACGCATCTTCGGATATGACTTTACTTCTTCGTCAATGATAGTTACAAAACTTTTAGCTTTAGCCGAGGGAAATATGGTAAAGAACGTGGTTAAATCATCGTGTTTTCTCGTTGCTTGACTGAGTTCTATAAGTAAAGAATCTGAAAATGCGATTTTGAGGTGATTTCTAAACAAGAAATTGAACAAGGGACCATACCATTCTGTATGTTCAACGACTACCCTCAGAATATTTGTATCGAAATAGACACATCCAAAGTAAGAGTAGTTCTGAGACATTTCGACTCAGAATTTAATATTAAAACAACTATTAATCTACTTCCTTACTGAAGCAAGAGGACCGAGACCTAATAGAACACTAGGGGAGCGGCAGATCCAATTTTTTTCTGTTTTGCAAACACGTTGTTTGTAAGAGCAATAATGAAACTAGCGCGCGCTATAATAGTGGGATTCAAAGGAGTAAATTGAGCGGCTGTGAATGACTTTTTGGTGAAATCGGGAGAGGCCTATGGAAAACCTGTTGGGTTCGCTGTGTGAATGTGGACATAAAACGGTCACAAGTTTTGTATGGTATGTGCACCGAAGGCGAAACCCCAAAATCACGACTGCATAAAATTGCTGAAGAAAACTTATTAATCCTCGCCTCTTGGGGGCTTTGTCCATGTTAGCAGGTATCTCAGACCTGTTTCAGATACATCGTAAACATTCTCTTTCTTTGATGCAACTCAAACAATTTCTCTCCAAAATTGCTTCAAGCAGTCATGAAGAAGTTTGTGTGAAATTTCTATTTCGTACATTAAAGTGCGTTTCAATTTGGGACTTTCTGCATAAATTGGGGATGTCTACGAGGATCTGAAATTGTTCCGCTTAATTTGATGAAACTGCAAAAATTGTTCGCTCTGAAACAAAAAATATTATGCATTTGTTGCCTCTCTGTGACGAACACAATTAATTTAAAGGGCGAGTGGGAAAGGAGAGAAAAGAGAAGACTCGTTTCAAATCTCCTCCTTTTCCACTCTCTTAATTCAAAGATACTTGCTTTTATAAAAAACATATTTCAAAATTGGAACATTTGCCTGTGTCGTCCCAGTTCTCGATTTTAATCGCAGATCTAGCTCCATAGAGCCCACTCACTTTGGTTCATTACGTGGAAAGACAAAGACCGGGTGACAAAGGGTCTTTTCCAGTGTTCGCGTAAAGCCTAAGACACCTTTAAAAGTATGCGTTCCGGAACTCCGTCTGTTTCAACAACCAAGTATTTCATGCCATCCGTGTCACCGAGCTGGTCAAGAGGTTTCAGCGCCTCACGAGCCTTTTGCAGCGTAAGAAGACGCTCTTGGTGACTGCGAACCACGGATTCCATAGCGTTCAACTCATCTAAGGCGTTGGCGTCCAACACGATGTTCATGTTGCCAATTCTGATTTCGCCCAGGCTCTCTGCAGAGATTTTCTTTCCCGCCAGTTTCATGACAACTTCTCGGATCTTCTTCGACTTCTCCGCCAACGAGCGAATTTCGTCGAGTCGACGCAGGTATTCGCCCAGAGTGCTTTTTGTTTGAGAAATTTCCTTTTCCAACGTTTTCTCTATTTCTTCGGCTGATTCAAATTCTTTCATTTCAACCACCATTTTTCATTTCCCTCGATGCACGTCAGATGACTAACAAAATATATTAAATCTTATTAATTGCCACACAATATTTCCGCTCCATAAGGAAACAACAACCACGCAGGAACGCTAAAGTGGGTATTTCGCATATGCCCCTCTTTTGATGTAGAACTAAGCAGAAGCCCAACGCCAGGAAAAGAAACAAGTAAAGCCTGCAACCGTTAGCGCGCGCTTCGATTGTGACAGCTATTGCACAACCACACAAATTTAAAAACAGGTTATGATTAATTGTTGGGGTATGCCACTCTTTTGCAGCCATTTAATTCAAAACGAGATCGCTTACAAATTTTTGCCGAAATTCTTGAACAATGCAAACAACCTCAAGTCAAGACCCGCTTAATGTATGAAACAAACCTGTCATACAGACTCCTTCAGGATTGCATCTCGCAACTAAAAAGATGGCAGCTTATCGATGCATCCCATCACATTAGAATTAGATACGTGACAACTGAAAAAGGACTACGTTTCTTGCATAAATGGACAGAATTTCAACAAATCATAAATGAGAAAAATTGCGCGTTTCATCCTCACCTGGAAAGCTGTCAATCGAAGATGCCCAAATAGTTAAAAGTTTCACGCTACTGCAGCTGCTGAGGAGATGGGGCTTTGGGAAACGTGGTGAGTCGTACGCCAAAAACTAATTCGAGCTCGGCTAGTAAAAGCAACCTTCTTTAGAGATATACTCAACATGAGTTTGGATTTATAGTGATGACTAGGTGCACGGCATCTCTTTGGTTGGAGAATGATGACGGCACAAGAGAAAGAAACATGTTGTGGCTCAAGAAAGAGGTGCGTGAAATCAGGTTTGATTAGTTTCGTTTTCGGTTTCGATTTCCTCTATTGGCTTTGGCGGTGGAGTTGTGGCCATTGTCAAGCCTATCCATGCGCCTATGGCCAGTATGGCGACAAATACAAGGGAGACGGGGGCTGCGATGAGCCAGAAGCGGACGTCTGCGGCTGCGCCGATGTTTAAGAACGAGACGATGTAGGGGTCGTAGAAAAACAGCAATCCAAAAAAGGCGATTGCTAGGAAAGCGCACACCAAGAAGATGCCAGCGCCTAAGGTTTGGTCTTTGCTCGTTTTACTTCACCCTGTGTTGTGTATTTTTGTTTCACGGTTATTTAATTTTTGGTTTTGTGTTGGCATTCTTTTGAAATGGGGGTTGCGGCAAGGGAAACCGTCAGAACAGGAGCCTAGTGGTTGACCGTCGTTGGCCTTGTGTGATGGATGTTTTAGGTGTTGTGTGGGTTTTTGTTTGAAGGCTTTGTGTTATAGTTTGGGCGTTTTTGTGTGCTTTGCTACGGGTGCCCCCCGGGTTTTTTGAGGGTGTGAAAGGTTGTCCTCTCTGTATAATTGTTAGGGGGAGAATCAGATGTTTTTGTTTTGGCGTTTCGCCAATTACGATAGTTAGCAGGTGGGAATTTTCACTGATCTCATTCAAAAAGGGGTCTTTAGCATTCTCATTCCTTGATTATTCTGATCGATGCTCAGAAACGCTGCTCCGCTTTTTTGCAGGATTAGTTGGCCTTTTTTTAGCGCGCGCTCAAGAAAAACGCAGGTTATTTGGCCAGGTGAAAGCTGGAAAGACGCTGCCGATTGTTCTCTTCTTTAACTGGGCATAGATAAGGGTGTTATGTGTAGAGCCCACGATTCGGGTGAAGCAGCGTCTTCAGAAGCGGCTCAAGCGGTTGAATAAAGTTTTCTGCAAACTGAAAGCCATGTTTGGCGTAGGTAATCCGTTCTTAGAGGCAAAATCTTATTACTTGACATGTACAAAAGTGTACCCAGAGTTACAAATTCAATTAGGGGTGGTGAAATTATGGTTAGTGAAGGAAGAGGGCGATTGTTCAGGAGAAAGGACGGCAAATACTTAATCTACCTACCGAAAGACTTGGCGGAAGACAGCATGTTCCCCTTCAAAGGAGCAGACTCCATATTCGTCAATGTCAGCTTCAAGATGGGTGGCAAGAATCTGTTGATAGAGAAATGGGTTCCGCCTGAAGAAACAGAAGCGTAAAAACCGGGGGATCAGAACCCGCCTCTCCTCTTTTGTTGTGTCACTCAAGTCACAAGTTCTTTTACAGATGAAAATTCAAACTTATCGCACGACGAGTCAAGGAAGACTTTGGCGGCCCTGTCCCAAAGGCAAAACTGAAAACTCAAAGAAGGTCAACTACGCCTGAAAGTTACCTTTAAATCGTGTCGAACAATCACAGACTTAATAACGGCTTCCAAAATCCTTGCAAAGCCACTTAAACGCTAATAATCAAGACGAAACCGAGCGTAGTCAAGCGCTAAGGGGTGACTAATCTTTATTGGTGCGTAACGCACCACTTTGATTAGAAGGCTCATCAAAAACCATGAAACCAACATCACTTAATGATTTAGCGCACGCGCTTATTATATATCTATCTTCCTTCTTCACGGACCTAAGGTCTTGTGTAATATCTGCGACCGCAGGAATATCAGATAATTGATGTTGGCAAGAACTGCCTAAGAATAACTTAAGAAGAAATATTGAACCATCTGAATCGGTTTGACGATGGTGCGCGTGGAGAGATTAGGGTAATTACTATGAGGAGCCCCCCGGGGTCTAAGATAAATAGAAGTGGTTTGACGAAGCTAAGAGTCGCTGGGCGGGTCGCAAGAAATCAATCAGTATATGCATGAGATTGATAGGTTGTCTGTTAATTGTCTGTTTTCTCTCTTTTTTCTGTCTGTCTTCTGTCTGGAGACAGCGTGAACCTAACCCCTGAGCGTGTTGTAAAGTATTATTTGTTTGAGAATTAGAGATGAAATTCTGGAAAAATAGTAACGGGTGTCCGATTTATGGATAACGCGCTTCGTTTGGCAACTATTCATGCATGAGAAGAGCCAAAAGGCCTTATATCCAATTAGAATGGAGTAAGTCCATGACTCCGGACACAATTACAGAGTTGTGCTTTTTCTGGAGATAACTTCCACTTTTTTAAGTGGCGCAATCTAAATCTTGAATATGTATTTCTTTTTCACAAAACTTATTCTTTTATGTCACAGATTCATTAGTCTGATGAAAATGAGCGAACAAGTAGAACTTGAAAAACTGCAAGCTATGCGAGCGGAGCTTGAAGCAGAGTCACGTTCCTTGATAGAAGAGCAAGAGAAGCTGGGAAAAAACGTGCTGGCTCTCGAGGAGCAAGTCGTTGTTGAAGAGCTGAAGAAGGAGAAAGCTGTGATTGAAGACCTGAAAAACCGCAACCAAACGGCAAAAGACGCCATAGCTCAGCTGGAAGCGAAAAAGAAAGAGCTGGAAACCAGGTTGAAAGCGTTTCGAACACCAGAAACTTCCACTCCTGAAGAGAAGAAACCGGAAGCGCCCCCTACTCAACCTGAAGAAACAGAAGAGGCACTTGAGGCTGCTCAAGTGTCTGGAGAATCCGAAGAAGGCGAGGTTATCATAACAGCCGTAGGCGATGCCGTATTCGAAGTTCAAGAGATAGTAGATGAAAGCCCCAAGCAAGAAAAAAAGAAACGGCGATTTTTCTAAATTACTACCGCAACAAACGGGACTTCAGTTTTAATCTTAACAAGATATAGTCTGGTGAAAGCCCAAGACTTTAAAAATTCTTGGACAATCAAAAGTGATGCTTGGCATAAAATATGCTGATTTCTTTGTTTAAGGAGGACAGGGGCATGCGTTTAGTGGAGATTCTAGTGGACTATTTTTTCGTCTGGCGTCTTCACATGAATATCCCAATTCACGTTTTTTTCTTCGCTTGTGTTTTCTAAGACGTTGCTGCAGTAGGGACAAACGCTGACGAGTTGATTCTTGCCGTCATGAAAATCAAGCATAACTAGAGCTCTGCCGAAGACTTTTTTGCAGTGAGGGCAACAAATTCCTTCGCCTTTGATGCTTTCAACTTTCTTTGGTGCTTCTTTGATGGTTGGTCTGGGCTCCGCTTTGGCGACTTTGGCGGCTTGCGTAGGTGGCGTTGCCCTTTGAGGAACTGTTTGCTTTCTACCCGGAACCTTTCTAGCTTCGAGTAAACTTGAAACTAAAGCTAGACCAGTTAAAACCATGGGCAGGCCTAAGCAAAGGTAGTAGATCAACGTTGAATAGAGCCTAAAAGGGTCAAGCCATGCGGGACTTAACTGTAAGCCGTATTCATAAAGTTGCACATGGACGATTTGCTCTACGTTCTTAAATATGACAAAAAGAGAAACCGCGCACGCAAGCCAGACAACAAGCACTAAACGAGTAAACCGGTTGCTGCTTAGCCATCGATGTAACTCCATAGTCTGTTCCTCTAAAGAACAAACCAATCGGCATAAATAAAGTCTTATGAAGCTATAATATTTATTAAAGAGCCACGCGGGATTGGGTTTGTTAGCATTTCCTAGCAAACGACAAAAAGGCTAATTTTTCTGAATTCACCGAGTGCAAAAGGCGCTTCAACATTTGATTGATGAATAATATAACAAAAAAATAGGGAAGGATTAAGCTTCCATGTTTAGGTTTTTGAGCCTTTGTCTTCTTATTAACAGTAGCAATCCGACTACTACGAGGACAATGATGACGATGACTATTGCGATGACGGCTTCTACGGGTAGCCCCTCAGGCGCCGGTTCTGGCGTGGGTGTTGTTGTGGGTGTCGGCGTTGGCGAAGGAGTAGCGGTAGGTGTCGGCGTGGGCGAAGGAGTAG
>CAZJQR010000018.1:21395-24629 GCA_964548345.1 uncultured Candidatus Bathyarchaeia archaeon
GGCGAAGGAGTAGCGGTAGGTGTCGGCGTGGGCGAAGGAGTAGGTGTGGGAGTAGGAGTGGGTTTTGCGGCCCAAACCACGTTCAGTGTGTTAGTGGTGAAAGTCACGTTCTCCTCGGTGACCGTGTCAATCAACGATGAAACATTGTACATATGCCCCCCAGCAGCAGCTTCCGTGTCCTCAAAACTTGTTGTAACGTTCTCAAGGAACAGCGAGCCACCCCTATCCACGTTAGCCAAGTAGTCACTGAAAGGCAAGCCGTTCTTAGTAACATTCAGCGAAATCGTCACTGTATCGCCTTGGGTGATATCTGACTGGCTTGTCGACAAGGTGACTGTGTAAGTGCTTTCTGCCCAAACCACGTTCAGTGTGTTAGTGGTGAAAGTCACGTTCTCCTCGGTGACCGTGTCAATCAACGATGAAACATTGTACATATGCCCCCCAGCAGCAGCTTCCGTGTCCTCAAAACTTGTTGTAACGTTCTCAAGGAACAGCGAGCCACCCCTATCCACGTTAGCCAAGTAGTCACTGAAAGGCAAGCCGTTCTTAGTAACATTCAGCGAAATCTCCACCGTATCTCCTCTGACGATTTCGGTCTGGTTAATCGATAAGGTGGCTGTGTACGTGTTCAAAACGAAATCGAACTGGCTGCTTGCGGCCCAATTGTTTGAGGTGTCATTGGCGTAAAATATCGCTGAAACTGTGGTTCCGGGTGTGCTGTTCCAGGTGCCCGTGAAGTTAGCTGTGTAACTTGCGCTGTCTCCGGCGTCTATGGCTGTTTGGTTGGCCCAGGTTCCAGTGTTATTCCAGCTTGGCATCACGTAATCGATCGCAACATCATCTGTTATTGAGCTGCTTAAAGTAACTTCAGCCCCGGTTGAGGCGGAACTTGCAGATATATCTCCTATTGTGGGGGCTGTGAAGTCTCTGGGTCCTGTCCATGTATCTGACGCCACCACGTCGTCTGAGAATATCTGAACAGGATAGCTGGCTCCAGTGACATAACCTCCGAAGAACACGGTTCCAATAGGCAAGTCATCGTTTATTATGTTAGTGAGATTCATTGTTGGTGACGCTTCGTTAATAGTGGTCAGATCTTCAGCAATCCAAACAGCCACTTGTCCTGTTCCGGATCCAGATTTGACCATGACCTCAACGTAGTACCAGGTATCAGCTTTTACATCGACTGCTGTCGTGTATTCGGAATCTGCAGCACTGTTGTTATAGTACTCGATCTTCCACCTGTAATCGGTACCGTTGTTGTCGATTGCTATCGTGCCTAAATGCCTTCCAGTTGCCGGAACATCCATTATGCCAAAAAGATCCGTTTCAGCTCCAGATGGAGGCAAAGCAGAAACCCGCACGTATTCTCTATGATAGAGCACAGGAACAGTGGAGAAGGTGGAGTACGCGTAAGCATACGTACCTACCGCATCACTAAGTGAGCAGTTTGCAGAGTAGTTGCCGTCAAAAACGATGGTTGAAGATGTTTCCATCGTGCTGCCTGTCGAATTAGCCGTACCCTCCCAAGCCGAGTAGTCCGCTGTTTCATAGTCATCTGCAAAAATGTTAGCAGCATAAACATTTTGGGTTGATGAAATCAATAAGGTGCTGGCTAAAATGGAAGCGACCAGAATAAATACGATTACCTCTGTTTTTTTCATCTTAACACCTAGTTCTTTTGTTGAATTCTTACAATGAATTAACTCATGTGTGTTAATAAAGGTTTATTACGATTTCGGAATCCCCTAAAGTATTGCCCCCAATTGCATCGGAACATCTAACATGTTTGGAACAATTCGGACTTCGATAGGAAAACCGCATGTTCGAGAAAATGAGTGCGTAGAATGAGAGTATGAAACAACAATGGTTGAGCAAGAGGCGTTAATCTTTTCGCTTTAAAGATAATATGATTAGAGCGGTCCCGTTAGCCACTATCAAGATTACGGCAAGTACTTTCCAGAGTTCGGTGGGTTCGGGTGCAGCCTCAGAAACTGAAAATTCCAAATAGCCCGAAGTTGGATTTCTAACCGTGTTGCCCGCGATGTCTATCGCCTCAACAAAATATGTATGCGTGCCCTGGGCGTACACGCCTTCATAGGTGTGGATGCCCGCGGTTGTCCAGGATTCAACGGCGATTTCGTCAACGTGTAGGGTAACGCTTGATATCTCGTTTTTGTAAATGCTTTCATCGATTGTTACCGTGAAAATCCGCTTGGCTGTATTCAAGCCATCCGGGGTTACCGTGAGAAATATGCCAAGCTCGTTTGAGCCGTCTTGAAGCGTTATCGTGACTGAAGTCGTCTCTTGGCTCTTGACTGTCGCTTGCAATTGGTTGATGTTAAAGCCCGTCTTCGACGCCGTGAAGAAATAAGATCCCGTGACGACATCGTAAAAGGTTACAGATCCACTCGAATCAGTTATCCCTTTCAATGGAGATTCTCCTGCGGGTTGCGATGTCGAAGCTACCGCAGCCCCAACGATCGGGTTATTGTTGGAGTCCTTCACATAGACAATGATGTTGCCAAGTCGCGTTGGCGTGTCCGTCTGCTGCGGCGGAGAGGATGGTGACGGTGAGGGCTGGGGCACTACAAAGTTTATGGTGTCGTTGTAGGATGAAGAAATTAATCCCGCGTTGTCTTTAAACTGAGTATAAACCGTTTTTAGTCCAGCTCCAGATGTTAAATTCCAAGTTTTTGGTCCAAATGCTTCCCATTCGCTCCAATCCATGTTGTTATTGCTTAAGCGCATTTCAGCTACGCCGTTTGTATCAACAGCAGTCAGTGTTAAAGTGACTGTGGTGGATGCTGTCTCGGTGGCTTCGTCATTAATTACTATGAGGCCGGTGGGTGGCTGTGTGTCCAAAATGATTGTGTCGAAAACAACGACGGAGTCCAAGCCCGAGATGTCTCTGAATTGAGCGTAAACAGTCTTGATTCCATCTCCATCCGACAGAATCCAAGGTTTTGTTTCTGACGGTGTTTCCCAATGCTCTGTGTCCCAAACTCCATCATTACTGTACCTAGCTTTGCTGATGTCCATGTTGTCTAAGTAGTTCAGCTGAAGAGTGACCGCGGTTGACGTCGTGTATTGCGCGTCTTGGTTAATCGTTATGGATCCTGAAGGAGAATCCGTGTCTAAAATAATTTCATCATAGGATTCAGAGGAAACGTCCCCGACGTTGTCTTTGAATTGGACGTAGACTCTTTTGGTTCCGTCTCCTGATTTCAAGGT
>CAZJQR010000018.1:24729-26150 GCA_964548345.1 uncultured Candidatus Bathyarchaeia archaeon
CATCGGAAGCTTGAGCCACCAAGGTAACCGCGGTTGACGTCGTGTACTGCGCGTCTTGGTTAATCGTTATGGATCCTGAAGGAGATTCGGTGTCTAATATTATGTCACTATTTGATTCGGGTGAAATGTTTCCGGCGTTGTCTTTGAATTGGACGTAGACTCTTTTGGTTCCGTCTCCTGATTTCAAGGTCCAAGAAACGGGTGATGTCGAATACGCTATCCATGATCCCCAGTTGTCTCCCTCGTTGCGGAAGCGCATTTGGGACATTCCACTTCCCTGCCCATCGGAAGCTTGAGCCACCAAGGTAACCGCGGTTGACGTCGTGTACTGCGCGTCATTATTTATCGTAACTTCTCCGGTAGCAGGCGTTTTGTCTATCTTTATGCTAACTGTTTTTGGGCTTTCTTCGTTGCTCGCTTTGTCAACAGAGTAGAAATCGATTTTGTTTGTGCCTTCCGAATCTATGGTGAACGGCGAAGTGTAAGGGTTCCAATCACCATCATTAATTCTTCGGTTGGTGTAATCAACTCCGTAACCGTCTAGCGGAAGGTCTGTGGCGCTTAGTGATATTAAAACGCTACTTGTATACCAGCCATTTTCTCCCAGTGTTCCTGTAAGTGAAGAAGTTGTTGTTGGGACAGTATTGTCGGGGTTTAAGTCCTCTACAACTACTTGCGTGATTTTCACCTGATAACCTAGATTATTGTCAAAGAAATTGACTCTGGCTTCGGCATCCAGACCAGCATACCCGCCATCCACGTATGTTTCTGTGCGTAGCCCAGCTTTCCAGTCGTAGATGTGGTTTTCTTCCAAATATGTTGTGAGCACAAGGTCCCTTGAGCCAGCAGTGATTGTAGTCGTAGGGAGGATCGTTTCGGTTTTTTGATCTATCGTCTCACCGCTGTTTCTGTCAATCAGGAAGACGTTCAAAAATGCTTGTGCACTTGCAGTTCCTCCAAAAGGCGAAGCTGACGCTTCGATGGTTCCTTTGTAGTCTAAGCTAAATGTAATTCTGTAATCACTCGGATGAATAATTTCAAATGCATCGCTGAGGTAGGCTTCCGCCCAAGCACTGTTGATACTGGACCTACTGGAACTTTGAGAATAAGCCATTGCATACGTTGTGCCTGCTGATGCGTTATGGTCTGCTTCCGCATTTGCGTCTTGTCTCCTACCGTCGATGCCAGAATCATGATTGCCTGTTGCATAAGGTTCTTTCATGTTTGCCTCATTTTGCACTACGCTTGGGGTCGCCCCTTGAACAATTGAAAAGCTTATTAATAGAAGAAAGAGCAGTGAAAAGGCGAGCATCAAACCTGGCCGAAAACGCTTCACTTCACTTCTCCCCCATCTACTTCAGAATTTCGTTGTTTGTATATAATTTTAAGGTAGGCTATTAAGTTATTGCTAGTAACGTATC
>CAZJQR010000019.1:0-25037 GCA_964548345.1 uncultured Candidatus Bathyarchaeia archaeon
TAACAGATCGCATTACACAATTTCTTAAAGAAGAAAAAGAAAAAACGGGAGGAAAACAAGAATGAATGAAAAACCTGAAAAACTGATTAATAAAAAAGGTTTGAGACTGGACGGTAGAAAAGCCGACGAGTTGAGACCTGTAAAAATAGAAGTAGGCATATTGTCAAACGCTGATGGTTCAGCATACATCGAACATGGAAAAAACAAGATTTTAGCGGCTGCGTTCGGTCCGAGAGAGATGCATCCAAAGCACCTGTCGCTTCCAGACCGTATGGTGCTTCGGTGCCGCTATCACATGGCGCCTTTCTCGGTTGGTGAACGCAAGTCACCCGCGCCTTCAAGAAGGGAGATTGAGCTTTCAAAGGTAATCCGTCAATCTCTTGAGCCTTCAGTGTTCGTGGAGTATTACCCGCGCACGGGTGTAGACGTTTTCATTGAGGTGTTGCAGGCGGACGGCGGAACAAGATGCGCAAGCATCACCGCGGCTTCGTTGGCTTTGGCGGACGCGGGCATTCCCATGCGTGACTTGGTGGTTGCGTGTGCCGCGGGAAAGGTTGATGACACGGTGGTTCTGGACCTTTTTGACACTGAAGATAAAGTGGGCTGCGCGGATGTTCCTGTGGCTTTGATGCCTAACTTGAACGTGGTTACGCTGCTGCAGATGGATGGAATACTCGCGCCTGAAGAGTTTGAGAAAGCGGTGGACATGGCGATTGGAGGGTGCCGAGACATTTACACTTTGCAGAAGGAAGCGTTAAAAACAAAGTATATGCTCATTGGGCAGGAAGAGGAGGTTGAAGAGTAATGTCATCATTAGTAACTCGCGTGAGACTGCAGCAGATAGAGAAGATGATTGAGAAAGGCAAGCGTCTCGACGGAAGAGGTTTAGGCGACTACAGAGAAATCAAAATTGAACAAGGTCTGATCGAAAAGGCAGAGGGTTCAGCCAGAGTTTTGCTGGGAAAAACCGAAGTGCTTGTTGGTGTAAAAGTTGAAACGGGCACGCCGTTTCCAGACACGCCGAACGATGGAGTGATGACGGTGAACGCGGAACTTGTGCCGCTGGCGTCGCCGACTTTCGAGCCTGGACCTCCAGACGAGAACTCCATCGAGTTAGCCAGAATAGTTGACAGGGGCATACGCGAGTCTAAAGCCATAGACACAGAGAAGCTGTGCATTGAACCTGGAAAGAAGGTGTTCGTTGTTTTCGTTGACGTTTACGTGCTTAACCACGATGGGAACCTGATTGACGCGTCAGCTTTGGCGGCGGTTTCTGCTTTGCTGAACACGAAGATGCCTAACTACGAGGTCAAAGACGGTGAGGTTGTGATTAAGCAGGGGTACACTCCGCTTCCGATGAAAAGCCACCCTGTAACGGTGACGCTTGGAAAGATAAACGGCAAGTTGATTGTTGACCCGTGGCTTGAAGAGGAGCAGGTTATGGATTCAAGGCTTACGATGGCGTTCAACGACGAAGGCAACATCTGCGCCACACAGAAAGGCGGTGCAGGCTACTTCACACAGCAACAGATTTTAGAAGGCATGAAACTAGCAAAGGAAAAAGCTGCAGAACTGCGCAAACAAATGAAATGGTGAAACAGTTGGGAAGAAAAACCAAGAAAGTAGCCCACACACGAGGCTTAGGCGCCAGATACGGCTCCACCGTTAGAAAACGCTACATCAGAGTCACCGCTGGACTCAAAAAAGCCCACAAGTGCCCACAATGCGGCTTCACAAGAGTTAAACGCCAAAGCGTCGGCGTCTGGAAATGCCGAAAATGCGGCTACACGTTTGCAGGCGGAGCCTACGTACCCGAAACAAAACTCGGAGTCGTGGCTAAACGCGCTGCTAAAGGTACAGTCGCAGGGGAAACCGCAGCGCCCGTTCCAGCAGAAGAAACCGAATAAACCCCTTTTTTCCATAATATTTTTTACCTTTTTGTGGTTGCATCTCAGTAACGCATTTTAAAAGGCAAACCGCCCATTTCAATACGGGTAAGCTGGAAAATGAAGGCGAAGGCAATCATCCGCATGTGCTGCTCTTCAGAAAAACAGTTGAACACGCTTCTTGACGCTTTAGCGCCAGAGGCTGAAAAGCCAGTTGGCACGCGGGCTAACGCGGTTTTGGAGAGAGAAGGCAACTTTCTGGTTCTTACGGTGGAAGCGAAGGACACGGTTGCCCTGCGTGCCGCGTTGAACGCTTACCTTAGGTGGATAGGCTCCACGGTGAATGTTCTTGAAGTCGTCGAACACGCCTCATAATTTGTGCTCAGAGTCTGCAGAGACCCCCCTCGTTTCTGCATTGATTGGCTATTAGGCGGCAAATATGCTGGCTGGCTAATGTACTCACGGATACCTTGTACCTAAGCGCCGAACAAGCTCCATTTTTACTTAAGGTCAGCTTTGGCTACTGTGTAGAGAGTTTTTTCGGCGGTGGAGACGCAGAAGAGCAAATCGTCAATCGTGGCTATGAACGTGGAAAGTTTTCCTTCAGCCTTAACCTCTGTGAGTACGTTACTGCCTTTGCTCGCGGTTTTTATGGATAATCCTGTGGGTGTTTTGAAGTTGTCTGGGGAAACCGCTTTGGCTATGGCGTCTGCGGTTTTCGCGTCGCCGTACTCAAGCGTTATCGTTGCTTCCAATTTCCTCGCCCTTCAACTGCTTTGTCACCAACTCGTCGACGGTTTCTATGAAGTTTTCAACTTGGTCTATAGGCACCTGAGCGCCTGCAGCCACGTTGTGTCCGCCGCCTTTTCCGCCGTACTTCTCTGATGCGACGCGCATGACCTCGCCGAGGTTGACGCCTTTGCTGAGCGCCGTGTCGGTGGTTCTTGCGGAAAATTTGGCTGCGTTTTCTTTTTGGATGTTCGAGAAGGCTATGAGCGGCTTTTCCGGGTTCTCAAGTCCAGAGACCAGTATGGATGAGATGGTGCCGATGATTTTCTCGTTTATGAACGTCTCCCCATAAACCACGTAGATGTGCTCGAACTCCTTCATGCGTTCGGGTTTCTCCATAACCCATCCGAGATATTTGCTGATGTTTCGCCTGTAATCCTCTAAGACGCGGTTTGCCTCTTCTAGGGCTACGGCTCTGTCACCCATGCAGATGGCTATGCCGAGGCTGGGTCTGTCCAAGCGTCCCGTGGAGTTCAGCACCACTGCGAATTCTCGGGCGTCCCGGAGCGGAGTCCATGGCTCCTCGCGGTTTAAAACGTAAACGTTGCCTATGAGGTTCTCCACTTCAGCGTGCAAGCCCCTCGAAATCAAGTAGTCGGCGAGAGCGGATGACAGTTTTTTCTTTTCGTCTTCCGACAGGTCCCTGAGAGCCCGCCACCGCTCGCCCTCTTTAGGCTTGATGTCAAGGCTCGCCAGAAACGCCAAGCTCTTGTCTTCTTCTCCGCTTATGCCTGGGATGAACGGGCTGGTCGTGGCGGCAAGCGCCCTGTGAATCGGACGCGTTTCCCTGCCGAAAAATGTTAAGTCCTTCTCCACCGTAACCAGCTTCGCAGCCACCGCATCCTCAACTATCAATGCGTTCAAACCGTAGAGCTTTCTCTCCTCGTTCTTGTCTTGCAGGTCTCCGAGAGCTCCGACAAGCGCTATGGGCGCCAAATCTACGTTTTCCGCGCTGACAGCCTTCGCCACGAAATAAGCCACTCCAGAGCCGCTGACGTCGGTGGCGCCTGCTATTCCATGCAAGTGCGGGTTCACGTGAACGAAATTCTCGTTTTCCACCTCTACCGTTATCTGGTGGTGATCCAAGATCGCGACTTTGACGTCTGGAACCTTCTCGTTCAACAGTTCGAGGTAGCCACTTCCGAAATCCGTTAAAACAACCAGTTGCGGCTTGTCCGCTACGATTTCGCCTATGATTTTTTCGTCAACCCACTGCGTCACCCTCAGCCTGAACCTTGCGTCAAGCCTGAACAACGCTTTCCCCATTATCCCTGCGGCTGCTACGCCGTCGGCGTCTAGATGCGAGAAAACGTGGATGAAACCGTCTTTTTCAACGGTTTCCAAGATAGTTTTCGCGGCTTGGGCGGCTGACGCTAAAAACTGTTCGGTGGGTGTTTGTTCTGTAGCCATGGCGATTCACTCCTTGCCTAAAGGGCGTGTTCAGATTTAAAGCTGGCGTTGCCCTTCGCAAAGAAACTTGAAAACCGTTTTGGGCTAAGCGGTGTCAGGTTATGGATGCTACTTTTGCCTTGTACTTCCAGTTCTTGGGCAGAACGCCTTCTCTCTTGTAGTACCGTGAAAGCTTGTGAATTCTCGCTTCTATGATCTGCATGGAGCGTTTGTTGTGCAGGTCCTTCGCGTTCTTGTCCATGTGAACAGCGAGACCCTGCGCCTTCTTGATCAAGTTCGCCAGGTCTTCGGGCATTGACGGCGCCATTCCCGCGGCTTCGAGTATGTCGCTTATGCTCTTGCCCGTTATGGGTTTCACCAAGGGAATGGCGTACTGGTCTCTGAGGATCGTGCCTATCTGGCTGAGTGAATGCCCGTCCTTCGCCAGTTTGATTACGAAGGCTTCCACTTCTTCAGGCTGGTACCTGCACCAGCTTGGAGGGCGCCTGCTAACAGGTCTTGTTGAATGTGATTGTCCTTTTTCCTTTTTCGGCATCTGCACACCTTAAGCACTATGACCCACGGAAAACGGGTATTTAAAACTAGTGGGTTTGGGAGTACAATATAGTTCCACATACAACCTTATTTCTCACTTTTCCTGAATCGACGTATTATACCGAGTAAAAAGTTTGCTCTTGGAACCTTTTTCATGTAAGCTTTATAGTCCTCTCCAAACCTCTCCACGCAGGCTTTATCTTCTCTGAATAAATCGATGTACGTCAACGGGATGATAGGAACCCCCAGCAGGATAACAATCCAGTGCTGAAAAAGCAACATGCCGGAAATTGCCCACATTATGAAAGTTACATACTGTGGATGACGAACAACGGAGTATATTCCAGTGTCAACAAGTTTCGTGGTGTGAACATAACTTTGTCCCTTTTTCACACCACCTTTTTTACGAAACTCATATACCGGAAGCATACCAAGAATCATACCCGAAGAAACGTAAAGCCCCACTCCAACATACGCCAAAACTTCAATTTGCGAAACCTCAGACAGCAAATAAACACCAACAACGATTTGCGAGATAAAAAGAATACTTGAAATGGTCCCTGGCACATGATCCTTCCACGAAAAAGTTCTTTCAGGCATTTCATTCATTTATAGGCACATCAACCTTCATAGTCGTCAAGTTCAGCATACGCCCGGAAGCCATTTGGAGACTCGCTTTTGATAAGCAATGTACGATTCTCCTAAAATCTCGATTAGGCTTTTTTCCTCGTATGCCGCCATTCTATCGTAGAAGACGAAAAACGCGATCCAGATTGCGATTGAAACAAGCGAGACGCTGATGAATATGAAGGCTAAACAAAAGAGCAGGGTTCCAAGGTACATCGGATGCCTGACCCAAGCGTACACGCCTGAATCAACAAGCTGCGGCGGGTCCTGAACTTGTTCTAAAACCGCTTTATGCGATTTCGATATAAGATAAAAGCTGAGGGCTAAAGACAGCACCGTTCCTGCCAAAAGCGGTAGAAAAGCTGATGCTTGAAAAACAACGGTTGAATAGCCAAATATGAAGAAGCCTAAAGAATCAATTCCCCACACAACAAAGAACAAGATTACCATGAGAAGCTGAACCCTGTCGCACAGCGCATGTTCAGAACCCAAACCATGCCTCATTTTGAAATCTCCAAATGCGCCAGTTATTTTAATTAATTGATCACATGATACGCGATTTTAGAATTAGTTTAGCAGTTAATCCATATTAATATTTTATGTTTATAAAATAAACTCAAGAACTGCTCAGTTGTGACCCGAACACTCCTTCCTTATCTGCTTGCCATACCTGCTGGGGAAGCGGCAACTGCAAGCCATAAAATACTTCTAGGCTTCGAAAAGCTTGATCGTATAGCCGTGGCTGTTGGAATAAACGTTGCACAGAAAGATGAGCAAAAAGTCATTGACGCACTCAAGGAATGTGTCGAGGTAAAGATGATGTGGCGGACCTACGGAGCACATAACTTGATTCTGGTAATAATTTGCAGCAAGGGTGACGAAGGAAACAAAATTAACAAATTACGGGTTTTTCTGGAAGAATTTACCGTGAAATCAGGTGATATGTGCGTGGGCTTCAGCTGGGAAAAAATGGACATGACGCCATTTTAGTAGTTGCCAGTTTCGAAGAATCATTGAAGCTTTTTGTACCATTCAGCGAATTTACAGACAGCCTTTGCACGGTGCGAAAAACCGTTCTTCTCTTCAAGGCTCATTTGGGCAAACGTCTTTATGCTCCCCGAAGGTCTGAAGACGGGGTCAAACCCGAAACCTGATTTGTCGCTTCCCCGCTGCTCGTTAACGGTTAACTCTCCTTCTGCTTCGCCCTCAAAAACCACGGGCGCCTCGGCTTCGCTATCATAGTATGCTATAGCTGTCCGGAACACTGCTCTTCTGTCACCCACATTTTCCATAAGCTTCAGCACACCCCTGTTACCTAAGGTCTTATATGCGTAAGCGGCGTAGGGACCGGGAAACCCGTTCAGCGCTTCTATGAAGAGCCCCGCGTCCTCCACGATAACGGGCAAGCCACATCGTTTGAACGCGTCTTGGGCGCTTGCCTGCGCTATTTCCTTGAGGCTGTCGCTTTGCATTTCCGCGCCTTTGATTCTGAGCATGCCCACGGCGATGCCAAACTTTGCAAGTATGATACGGGCCTCGTCGAACTTGTGAACGTTTCCCGTGGCGAAAAAAACAACCCTGCCCTTCAACTTGAACGCCACGCTATGTTTCCTCCCTTCTTTCCGATACATACCGACCGCGCCTTTCTATCTCCCTGATTTTCTCTGAAACCTTTCCCGCCTCTTCCTCACCCAAAACCGCAGAGTACCCCTTCAGCACATGCTTGAAGCATTCAGCCGCCGTCTCATAATGCGTACTCTGCAACGCGCGTTTCATCAAGTGCAAATCCACCCCTCTTGCTTCAACCTCAGCGTTTTTCTCACCTAATCCGAAATCAACCAGAAAAATCTTGCCCTCACCGTTCAAAATCATGTTGGACGTGGTCAAGTCGCCGTGAATCACCCCGTGCCCGTGCAATCGCCCAATCAACTCGCCGATTCTAAAGCACAACGCCTGCCTCTCTCCAGCCGCCATGCTACCCAACAACTGCTTCACCTGCTTGCCCTCCACAAACTCCATCGTAATCGCCGCACTCTTCATGTCCACGAGGAAAATCTTGGGCGTCGGCACCCCCGCTTTTTTAGCCTCATGCATAAGCTGCGGTTCATGCGCCGTCCTGTAACCGCGGATTTTCTCGTCCAACTCAGCGGGACGATAGCGTTTGGGAAGCCGCGCTTTGACTATAACTCTGCGTCCATGCCAATCTGCCAGAAAGAGGCTGGCTTCTGCGCCCTTCTTTAGCGGCGTCTGCGAGTTTATCTTATCCATGGGACATCCACCTTTTCTAAGCGCCACCGCAGTTTCACAAAACTCTCCGCCACAGGCGTGGCCAAACCGTGTGTGTAGGCTAAAACTCCGGTCCAAGCGATCATGGCGCCGTTGTCCGTGGCGAACTGAAGCGGCACCACATTAAGTTTGGCGTCATGTTCCTTCGCGATGGCGCTTAGCATGGACTGCAGGCGCTTGTTGGCTGCAACGCCTCCGGTCAGCAGAACCTCTTTTTTCTCGGTGTGCGCCAGCGCTCGTTCCGTGACTTCCGTGACCATGGAAAACGCGTGTTCCTGAAGGCTGTAGCACAGGTCCTCCAATCTGCCGTCTCCTTTGTGGAGCAGGGTGGTTGCAGCAGTCAGCAGACCGCTTAGAGATATATCCATGCCCTTCACAACGTACGGCAGCGAAATCAGCTTCTCGCCATCAGCGGCTAACCGTTCCAACGCAGCGCCGAGCGGCATGCCCCGCCGGTGCTTAAGCCCCGCTTCCCGTGCGAAAACGTCCAGGCAGTTGCCGAGCGCGATGTCCAAGGTTTCGCCGAAAACTCTGTAGCGTCCAGAATCGAAAGCGGAGACGATTGTGTTGCCGCCTGAAACGTAAAGCGTCACTGGGTCTGTTGCGCCTGTGGTGAGTTTGCCTATTTCGATGTGAGCTACTGAATGATTTACTCCCACAAGCGGGATGTCGAGGTAGGAGGCTAAGGTTCGGGCTACTGTTGCGCCTGTGCGGAGGCAGGGTCCCAGCCCTGGGCCTTGGGCGAAGGCGATTAGCGTTAGGTCTCGGGGGTTTACGCTTGCCTTGGATAGGGCTTCGTTTAGGACTTTGTCTGCTGCTTCGGCGTGGTGTCTGGCTGCTTCGCGCGGGTGTATTCCGCCTTCTTCTGGGATATAGCCGCT
Organism: uncultured Candidatus Bathyarchaeia archaeon; assembly: GCA_964548345.1. Classification (GTDB taxonomy): domain Archaea; phylum Thermoproteota; class Bathyarchaeia; order Bathyarchaeales; family Bathycorpusculaceae; genus SG8-32-3. The sequence continues at coordinate 8,414 of CAZJQR010000019.1, forward strand.
TGAGGCGTTGGCTAATATTTCGCCGTTGAAGGTGGCTATTCCGACGCCGAAGTCGTCCGCGGTGGATTCTACGCCTAAACAAAGCGTTTCAGCCGTTGGTTTCATTTCCGTAGTCTTCCATGTGTTTTTTTGAAGTTTTGGGAATACATATTTTTATCTGGAACCAACCCATATATTTAATGTAACACGCGGAACTGATAGTTATGCCGAAACGTAATGATTTGGAACAGAAAGCCCTTCATTTCGTGATTAACACTGGTCATGAGGGTGTGCTGCAGTCGGAGTTGTGGCGGGAACTGGACGCGAGCAGCAGAGAAGGCTCCAGAGTAGCCATTAAGCTGGAAGAGAAAGGTCTGATTCGCAGGGAGAAAGAACTGCAGGGTGGAAGGTGGACTTACAGGCTTTTCCCCAAACGGCTTCCCGCGTCCATTGAATCCATCGCTGACTGCCCCTGCTTGCTGTGTAAGGACAACGCCCGATGCGACCCGACAACCGAGATTTCACCGAAAAACTGTGCGAAACTTACTGAGTGGATCATATTTTTAGGAAAAGAGGATCCAGAAGCCTTAGGTGACGATTCTTTTGCCCAAAGCCTGGGTCCAGAATAGAAAGCGAGATTACTATTATCAAAAAGCGAAAGCTGAAAATTACCGTTCACGCGCCACGTACAAGCTTTCTCAAACCGCAAAGAAATACCATTTCATACACCGCAGCGACGTTGTGGTTGACTTGGGCGCTGCGCCGGGCGGTTGGATTCAAGCCGCCAGAAAAATAGTGGGCAAGACAGGTTTCGTTTTAGGCGTGGACCTGAAGCCCATCGAACCTTTCCCCCAAGAATACGTAAGAACCATTATCGGGGATTTCACTGAGCCTCAAACGCTGCAGCAGATTCTGGATTTTCTGCCCAGAAAAGCAGACGCGGTGCTTTCGGATGCGTCGCCGAACATTTCTGGCATATGGGAAGTAGATAACGCACGGCAGATAGACTTGGCGGCGCAAGCGTTAAAAATCGCCCTCAGTGTGATGCGTCCTTCAGGCAACTTTTTTGTCAAAGTGTTTGAAGGCGACATGCTCCCAGGATTTGTGAAGAAAGTTAAGAAGCACTTCGACGCGGTCAAGGTTGTGAAGCCGAAGGCAAGCCGAGCCAAAAGCTCGGAGATGTATCTTTTAGCCATGAACCTGAAGACTGATGCCCGCGCGGGAGAGTAAAGCTAATTTTATCGTTACCCAATTACGGGTAGGTGAAAGATTTGAGAATTGTGTCCGCGGACTCGTCAGCAGCGATACTGGACGAGAATTTTATGCCGCTATACCTCGTTGCCTCGGCCTCGGTGCTTGTTGAGGCTCCATTCAGGGAGGCGCATGCGCGGTTGGCTAAACCGATTTTCAAGGAAGTGGCAGACGGCTACGAAGTCATAGTGGGTGAGGCTGAGCTTTGCAGGGACCTGCTTGGCAGCGTGAAGGCTGATGTTGTGCATTTGGACGTGACTTTAAGCGCGGTTCCCGTGGAAGAGTTGTCTCCGGTTCAGCTTTCAAACATGAGAGTTTCAGCTAAGGCGCGGCAGCATCTTTTACGGTTGTTGCCTCGACTGCGGAAAATCGCGGGTGATATCAAACGGGCGTACGGGCTGGATATGCTGGCTATCGGCAAAGAGAGCGTTCCCGTCAGGGTGGCGGAGTTGACGGCTGGTTCTGAGGCTATACTGTTTGCTTGCGCGCGGGCTTTGGAGGATAAGGAAGAGTTGCTGCTGGGTTTGCCTTCTAGGTGCCAGCCCATAGTTGCTGATGGAAGAGTTTACCTGTACTCGCTTATGGCGGCGGAGCATGACGTGCGTGGGTACGCTGAAGACGCGGCTGGCGTGTTAAGCAAAGTTAATATGGTGGAAACCCTGAATCCATCTGCCAGAGGTTTCCGCGCTTTACGAATAAAACCGAAGCCGTGAGCTGGAACCTTTGTTGAGCGTGATTGAAGTTGAATGAGGCTAACTCCGTGGAGCAAGAAAAAGTAAGGGCTGTGCCCGTCCTTGACGCCTTTCTAGTGATAGTGGTCGCTTTTTTTCTAGTCTTGTTTTTTGGAGCGTTCCTCTATATTGTAGTGGGCGAGGGTCCAGCTTTGGTTCTTTCCGAGCTGATTATACTCTTCGTCCCGCTTGGGTACCTGCTGTTTAAGCATGTTGACATCAAGCGTTACGTCGGATTAGACGTTAACCCAAAGCTGGTGTTGCTGGGGTTGGCGTCAGGGGCGCTGCTGCTTTTCGTTGATGTTATTGTTTCTGCGGTGTTTACCTCCATCTTTGGGGTCAGCGAAGCTATTGAGCAATCAAATACTTTGATAACTGAGCTTAGCTCCACAACTTCGGGGCTCATCACCGTGGCTACCGCGTTGGGTCTGGCTGGGGTTTGTGAAGAATTTGCTTTCAGGGGCTTTCTCCAGAGCACGTTGACGCGTAGGTACTCTTTCATACCAGCGCTTATCACCTCGGCTTTTGTTTTTGGGCTTTTCCATTTTGACCCGCAACTGGTCTATATTCTCTCAGCATCAACCGCGGGGTTGGTGCTGGGCTACGTCTATCACCGTTGGAACTCTTACGTAGTTTCGGCTATCGCCCACTCCACAGTGAACCTTGTGGTGCTTGCCACCCTGCTACTTCTGTCCTAAAAACGCAGACTGCTTGACCTTAACAATTTCCAAGCTGATGTCCAAGGCTTTGACGCTGTGCGTAAGCGCACCCATGCTTATTACGTCCACCTGCGCCGAGGCGTAATCCAGAAGGTTCTGCTCGGTGATTCTGCCGCTGACCTCCAACAAAACTTTCCCAAAAAACCCCGCCTTCTTAAGCGCCTCAGCCGCCTCTTTGATCTGACTCGGAGAAAAATTATCCAGCATAACTATGTCAGCGCCCGCCTCCGCCGCTTTCACGGCATCCGCACCGCTCGTGACTTCTGCCTCGATTTTCTTGCTGAACGAAGCAGCTTGTTTGGCTCTTTTCACCGCCTCTTCAACGCTTCCCGCTATCACGACGTGGTTGTCCTTTATCAAAATCATGTCGTCCAAGCGCAGCCTGTGCGGGTCACCGCCGCCGATGAGCACGGCTTTCTTGTCAAAGTAAAGCATGCCGGGCGGGGTCTTGCGTGTTGCCGCGATTTTCGCTGTTGCCTTTGCTTTTCGCAGCTTTTCCGTAAGCCTTCTGGTTGCCGTGCTGATGCCGCTCATGCGTGACAGCAAATTCAGCATTGTCCGCTCGGCTGAAAGAGTAGTCTGGGCGTCTCCAGAAATTTTCATGATGATTTGTCCGTTTCCGATTCTTTCTCCGTCTTCGACCTCTGCCTTAACACTTAGCCCGAGACTTTCTGCAAGAATGCCAATTTCTTCGATTCCAGCCGCGACGCCCGCCTCTTTTGCTATCACTTCGGCCTCCACTTTTAACCCTGCAGGAACGACAGCTGCTGATGTCACGTCTCCGTTTCCGACGTCTTCGGCTAACAGTTGCTTGAGTTTTTCTTCCAGAATCTTATGCGGCATAAACATGGCTTTTTACTCTTCCTGTTTAGGCTTAAAACACTTACTTCTACTTAACGGTAGGAAAGTTCACTGCTTTTTGGAGTCCCTTTCAATTCTTTTTTTACCTCATGTTTCTTATCGTGTTTTTCCTGAGGTAAGTTCTATACTGTCAAGTTATGAAGGTTTTATATCCAAAAAATAATTAAAGGTAAAATATGGCTTTGAAATTGAGCAAAAGGAAAGCATACTTCGCCATCGGCTTAATCGTCATAGTTGCAGTTAGCGGTTTTGTTTTCTATCGCTACTTTGTGAATTGGACTGGAGAAGCGTCTTCTAAGCTGTGGGTTGTCGCAAAAACCGATACTTCCGTATCGTTATCTTGGGAAGATTTAAAATCGTATTTGGAAGAACATGACGCTGGAATATTAAATTATTATTTAAAAATGTCTAAAACGGGAGAAGGTGATCCTGATAATTCAGGGTCTTGGACAGAGGTTTGGGGCACCTCAAACAAGAATACAACCTCAACCACTATACGCGACTTATCGCCTGATACCACATACTGGTTTCATGTATCGGTCAACTGGCAAATTTATGGAGTGCAGAGGTACGGTTCCAACACAATCCAAACAACTACCTACCCAAGCCTTTCCCAGACACTCATAACTCTTTCAATCATCCTAGGGACTGTTGCCGTCGCATTATTCCTCATAAGAAAGCTTGAGTGGGGTGTGGTCATCCTTGTTTCCCTGCTTCTGATCCAATCCTATGGACTAACAGCTTCAAGCGTCAGCGCCAGTTCCAGCACCGAACCAACACTTGTCGCTACTCAACTTTGGAACTATACAACAAACGGGATTGTGTACGATCCGCCTGTTGTTGCGGACGGCTACATGTACACCGTCTCTTACTCCGCGTATTCCTCCTTCGTGGAAGTTAACTGTCTCAACGCTTCCACAGGCACCCTAATATGGAACTACGGTCCACGCGGCTTTGCAGGTTCTATGGCTGTTTCAGACGGTTACGCCTACACCTCTTCCACTTGGGGCGACTTTGAAGCTTTTAACGCTTCAACGGGAGCAAAACTATGGAATTTCGCGAAAGAAAATCCTATGTCTACACCTGTGGTTGCTGAGAACCGCGTCTACGTAAAGGCCTTTGGCTACGTAGGAAGTATTGAGAACTCCATCGGGTTTGTTTTTTGTTTTGACGTTGAGAAGGGAACAAAAATTTGGAACTACACATTTGCGGGGTCGACAGGTGCTCCCACGGTCGCTGGCGACATGGTTTACGTACCCGTTAAAGAACGCTTTTCGGATGTCCGTAATCTTTACGCGCTTGATGCCCAGAGCGCGCGCCTGAACGTTGAACAGGGTTCAAAACGCAAACAACAACACTGTATAGAGTGGTATAGACAAAATCGCACAGCAGAACACGCGCAGAAGGTCGAGAGTAATGGAACCTTGCTGTTCATTTTCGGGAAATAGGATAAGTAAAATAAATCCACGCGCTTACTTGTGGTTATTATGAGACTGATGCTTTGCTGCTCCGAACTCGGTTTAGGACACGTTTCACGAATCATACCGCTAGGCAAAAAGTTGCAGGAAAAAGGTCACGACCTCTATTTTTTCTCAGGCGGCAAAGCACACGCGCTCTTGCAAAAAGAGTTCACCAACGTTTACCCGTGCACACCTGTAGCTTGGTACGAAAACGCAAGCGGCATAGTCGCCTCTGCATCACTCATCAACATCCTGTTCCCCCTTCCCGTCTTCAATCACGAAAAAAACAAGTTCACCATCAAAAGCTCAAACGCCATGGAAACCATACACCGCTACTATGACCTCAGAAAACACATCCGAAAAATCAAACCAGACCTAGTGGTTGCAGACGGTGACTTGCACGCACTTCGCATGGCATCAAGATGGAACTTTCCCTCAATCTACATAGCGAACATGATTCGGCCAAGCTACGGCTTCTCCGCTTTTCTCAACCCTGGTGAACGCTTCGTCGAACGCTACGTGAAAACATGCCAGAGGATAATCATACCCGACAATCCGCCACCGTACACCATCAGCGAATACAACCTAGGCGACTTGGACAGCATAGGCATAACCGAAAAAACAGAGTTCGTCGGCAGCTTCCTCGACACCACGTACACGCAAGGCCTAGCGGAACGCGTGTTCGCCCCGATAAGTGGACCTTACGGAACACGAGCCAAACTAACCCAGATGATACTGCCAGTGCTCGAAGAGCTTGAAACGAAAAGCATAATCAGCTTGGGAACGCCAAACAAGAAAACCACGGCGAAAAAGGGCAACTGCGAGATGCATGCATGGCTGTCCACGCAAAAACGTCAGGAATGCTTGAAAAACGCCAAGCTAATCGTTTTCAGTGGTGGACACCGAACATGCTTCGAAACCGTGAAGTACGCGAAACCAAGCATATGCATTCCGACGCAGCCAGAACAGATGGGAAACGCCGCCAAACTTCAGAAACTGAACTGCTCAATATCCGTGAAAAACAAGCAGGAACTCAAAGCTGCGGTCCAGAAAATCGAAGAAGAAAACAAACTCTTCAAACGAAACGCCATGACGCTCAACAAGTTCTCCAACAATTTCAAAGGCTTAAACAGAGCAGTAGAAATCATCGAAAACGCACTTTAAAAAATGCGCGAACCTATTTTTCGTCGAGTTGTTTGCGCTTAACTTCGCCTTGCGGTGTTTCCTCTTCAAAAATTATGGCTTGGAACCTGTAGATTTTCGCGCCTTTGGTCAGCCAGCTGTCCCGTGGAAGCCCTGCTTTGACGCAGCACTGGCAAAGGAATTCTTCTTCACACCATTCCCATTCAACAGGCACCTGAGGCAGAAGCAACCCCTTGTAAGCCCCTTTCTCAACGATTAACCCATCTTCACCCACTTTGATTTTAGCCAAGTACTCCTTAGGATTCTCAACCTCTACCGCTTCAGGTGGAGTAAGCACACTTACTTCGAAAACCACGGTGCCGAGTTCGGTTGAAGAAAGCGGATAAAACCTCGGGTCCCGAGTTGCAGCGCTTACAGCGGAATCAATGACGGCTTCCACCAGTGGACTTGTGGGATAAGGATAGCCAATGCAGCCTCGAAGATGTTTCTCCCCGTTTTTCAGGCTGTTTATAGTGACGAAAACTCCGCAACGCTCAAACAGCTTCTCAGCCGTGTTTTCAGGAGCTTTAACGGTTTTGCCTGTTTCCAAATACGTTTTCACCGCGTTCCGCGCAAGACGTACCAGAAATTTCCCCTCTTCCAAACTTAGTTCAAACGTCAAACTACCTTTCCTCCCGATTTGCACAGCCGCAACAGTGGCTTTCTTGTGGAAGCTCGTGCTAAAAACGCAAGAAACTAGAATTTTGTTGACTCTTCAGCTACGCCATCCTTAGTTATAATCAGGAAGTCTATGCCGTCACCGCTCATCGCGTCTCTGCTTATGGCTGACTTTATGGCTCTAGTCACCAGCGGCTTTGCTTCTTCCACCGTCAACCCTTCCTTGTACGCTTCTTCCAAAACGCCCACAGCAATTTCCATGCCAGAACCAACCACCGCGTAATTGTCTGGAATCAGCGAACCCAAAACGTCCAGCACGTAAAGCGATGCACCTTCATCATCTAAGCCAGCCACAATGGTCTGCGTGATTAACGGCGCATATCGACGATTGAAAAGAATGTTTGCCATAAGCTTGGCTGTGGCTCTCACTGAGATTGGTCTGCCGACTTCCATGCTGAACAGGTTGGCTTGCGCCTCCACTTCCCTCGTGAGGATTTGCATGTCGCCTACAAGTCCTGCGCAAGCAGCACCTATCTGATCGGTTATTTTGAAAACCTTTTTGCCGCCTCTGCTCATGACAAAGTTGCCGTAGGTCACGCGTTTTTCAGAAGCCAATATGACTCCATCTGCGCAGGCAACTCCAACTGTTGTGGCGCCTGGAATCCAGGCTAATCCGCCTTGTTGCGCTTGTGGTTGTGAACCGTAACCTTCCATGTGTTTTTCACCGTTCTGGTGATATACACAAGGCAAGCTATTAAGTTTACTTATAAGCGTTGCAACGCGCGGAACGCCATCTTATTAAACCTGAAAGCACATGCTCCTGATGATAGAGAAATGACCGAAGCCGAACCAGTACGATGCCAAAAATGCGGAAAACCCGTTGGCTACGTAACCGTGCTGGCAAAGGGCTTACGTTTTCAGCAGCCAATCCAAAACGTTAAAGTAATCGCCATCTGCATGGAATGCTCCCAGAAAAAACAGTAAGCAAAGCCGTGAACTGCGAATGATAGACGTTTACACCAAAAACATCGGTGACGTATGGTTCGGAACTGCCTGCAGTGAACAACGGGTTTTCAGCACCGCATTCGCAAGCAGCCAGCAGGAAGCGCTACGGAAATTGCTCAGGGGTTTACCATTCAACGTTCCGTTCCAAGTTCATCCTGAACCATCAGCGTTCGCTGAAACCGTTCTAATTTCACTGAAGAACGCTTATGAAGGAAACACCGGTTCACAAAATGTTCCGCTGGCAACCGAACACTTATCCGCCTACACCCAGAAAATACTCGCGGCAACATCTTTGATTCCAACAGGCTACGTAACTTCCTACGGAGCAATCGCCAAAGCAGCAGGCGGCAGCCCAAGAAGCGTTGGCAGAGTCATGGCTTCCAACCCTTTTCCACCGATTGTGCCCTGCCACAGGGTTATCAGCTCAGACTTCACGTTGGGAGGTTACGGAGGCGGATTAACCGCGAAACTGGAATTCTTGATTCGCGAAAAACGAGGACACCCATCTCCGCGGGAGATTAGCGTAGGAGACAAGAAACTGCAGGTTTTCCCTGTCGAGCGCGTATTGAGAAAAGTTGGGAAACGTTAGAACGTAGGCTCTGCCTGGGCGAGATGCGTTCTGTCGCTATTTCTACAAGAAAGTTAGGTGGAGTACAGGGCTCCGTATGGTCTTTTGGATAGAGGCACTATCTTGCGGAACTTTGCGTCCATGACTTTCTTGAATTCAACACCGAAGTGCTCACAGTACTCCTTCACCAAGCTTTCAATCACACGCAGGTCGCGCTTGCCAACCTTCATGACTTTCGTTCCCTTGCCCACCTCAAGTATGTCGCCGCGCTCGTAGATGACGCCTCCGTGCATCCCCGTGCCAACGAACCTTGCCTTGCAACGCTCGCATTCCGCTAACGTCAAGCCGAGAACGAGGACAACGCCACCTGCCATGTACTCTGCAAGGAAATCACCGGCAGCCCCACCGATCACTATGTTCGGAACTTTGCGCTTATACTCCTTCATGTGTATGCCAACGCGATACCCCACGTCGTCGCGGACAAAGATTTTCCCGCCCCGCATCGAATGTCCCGTAAGGTCGCCTGCTTGTCCGTGAACGACGATTTGCCCATCGTTCATGGTGTTGCCGCATCCGTCCTGAACGTTCCCGTGAACTACAATCCGTGGGCCGCTCATGAAAGCGCCCAAGTCGTTTCCTGGAGTCCCGTAAATGTCGATTTGCTTGGTCGTTTCCAAGTCTGTTCCGATGTACCGTTGCCCGCAAACGTTGTGAATCTCGATTCGTTCAGCGCCGTTGCTGCTGATGGCTCTCAAGAGGCTGTTGAGTTCCTTGTAGTACATGCCTTCGGCATCGATTTTCCACACTTCTTTCTCTATTTTAACACGTGAAAGGTAATTCACGTCTATTTCCGCGAATACTTTTTCTTGTTCAAGCAATTCTTATCATTCTCCTGCCATTTTTATGCCTAGAACCTTGAGTTCGGTATCGGTTAAGCCTACGCCGCGCAGAGCCAAACGGTTACCCCGCAAGCTCTCGATGGCGTTTATGCCCATACCGCCCATGATGTCCTTAATCTCTAAACTCCAGCCGCGCAGCAAGTTCACTAGTCGCTCCGTGGCGATGTCTGGGTTTATTCGCTTGCTAATCCACAGGTCACTCGTCGCGATGCCCCATGGGCACTTCCCAGTGTAGCAGTGCTGGCAGACGGTGCAGCCAATCGCCACGAGCGCAGCAGTAGCTATGTAAACGGCGTCTGCACCTAGTGCGATGGCTTTGACGATGTCGGCGCTGCTTCGGATGCCGCCAGCCGCAACGATAGAAGCCTGGTTCCGTATGCCTTCCGCACGCAGACGCTGATCCACCTGCGCAATCGCCAACTCAATCGGTATGCCGACGTTGTCTCTGATAACTTTCGGCGCGGCACCAGTGGCACCACGCACGCCGTCCAACGCGATGACGTCTGCGCCAGCGCGAACCATGCCGCTTGCAATTGCGGGTGAGTTGTGAACCGCGGCGATCTTCACTGAAATCGGCTTTGTGTAGTTTGTTGCTTCTTTTAGTGCGTAGATTAGTTGCCTAAGGTCTTCTATGGAGTAGATGTCGTGTTGCGGTGCAGGCGAAAGCGCATCCGTGCCGATGGGAATCATGCGTGTCCTTGCAACGTCTTTGGTGACTTTTTCGCCTGGCAGGTGCCCGCCTATTCCTGGCTTGGCGCCTTGCCCAATTTTGATTTCTACAGCCGCCCCCGCGTCTAAGTAGTCTGGGTGTACGCCGAAGCGGCCTGAAGCGACCTGCACGATTGCGTGTGCGCCGTACTTGTACAGGCTTTTGTCTAAGCCACCTTCGCCCGTGTTGAAGTAGGTGCCGCATTCTGTTGCTGCCCGCGCTAATGCTTCGTGAACGTTCAGGCTTATGGCGCCGTAGGACATTGCAGAGAACATAATCGGCGTGTCCAAGCGTAACTGAGGAGTAAGCGACGTCTTCAGCACCACCATGCCGTTTTCCAGTTCCATCTCCACATTGTCCGGTTTCGCGCCAAGGTAAGTCCTTATCTCCATCGGCTCTCTCAACGGGTCAATCGACGGGTTGGTCACTTGGCTGGCGTTCAGCACAAGTCTGTCCCAGTAAGTGAAGTAAGGCTTGTCGCAGCCCATGCCCGTGAGAATCACCGCGCCAGTTTCCGCTTGCTTCTTCGCGTCTCTGAGCGCTTCCGCCGTCCAGTTGGGGTTCTCGCGGATGGTATTCGGGTTCTTTCGTATTGTAATGGCGTGCGTGGGACAGAACGTAACGCAGCGTTGACAGTTGACGCAGTTCTCGTCCTTGCTGCGTATCACGTCATCTTCTGCGTCGTAGCTGTGAGTTTCGTACGTACACTGGTTCACGCAGACCTTGCAGCGGATACACCGCTTCTCGTCCCGCTCCACCAAGTATTCAGGAAGTATGTACGTTTTCATCTTTTTATGCCTCCACAGTTGCTAAGATTTCAGCCTCTGGCTTGTTGCGTAGCTTGCCGACCACTGGCTCGCCGCCCCGTGGAGACCAGAACTTGTCCAGCGTGGGCGAAACCAGTCGCATGGCAGCTTCCTCAGAGGATAGGTACAGGAAGTCGCCTCTGGTGCCTGCCACGAGCGGTCGCAGCTTGATTCTGTCGGTCAACCCAATCATCTCGCCGTGATGCGCCACGATGATGCTGAAGGGACCGTTCATCAGCAGGCTGCCGTAGGTCTGGCGGAGAACCCTGTACAGGCGTTGCTGTTCGGGTTCCATGGCGTCGATTTCGCTCCATAAGGGTGCAGCGAAGATTTTGGCGACTATGTCGATTGGCAGGTGCTGCCTGCGCATAAGCAGGTCCACCGCGTAAGCTAACACTTCAGTGTCGGTTTGCATGGTGCATTGGTAGCCGTACATCTCCAGATAGCGGCGATTTATGCCGTAGCTGGAGAGTTCGCCGTTGTGCACAACCGTCCAGTCCAAGATGTTGAAGGGATGCGCGCCGCCCCACCAGCCGGGCGTATTCGTTGGGAACCTGCCGTGAACCGTCCACAGGTAACCCATATAATCCTCAAGACAGAAGAAATTCGCCACGTCCTCGGGGAAGCCTACGCCTTTGAAGACGCCCATGTTCTTGCCGCTGGAGAAAACGAACGCCTTGCCCGTCTCGGTGTTTATCCGCATGACCTTCTCCGTAACGTAATCGTCTTCTGTCAGCTTCTCAAGCCGCCGCCTCTTAGGCTCAACGAAGTATCGCCAAACTATCGGCGGGTCTCTGACGTTGGCGGGGCGGGTCTGCATTTCTTCGTCGTAGATTATGTTGAAGCTTGCCGCCAGCGTCCTGTCCGTTCGCTCTTTGGCTTCTCTGCTTAGGTACATTATGTGGAAGGCGTAGTAGTCCTTGAATTGTGGGTAGATGCCGTAGATTGCGAAGCCGCCGCCTAAGCCGTTTCCGCGGTCGTGCATGTTGGCTATGGCGCGAACGGGGTCACGTGACGAGAAGCGTTTGCCTTCGAAGTTCATCATGCCGAATATGCTGCAGGCGTCGAAGTCCTTCTCGTCGTTGTAAGGATTGTTTATTCTGCTTAGATTTCTCATCGGTATTCCCCTGGGTACAGTTTTCTCCGTAAAGACCTTGGCAAAGTGGCGAGGCAAAAGTCTTCTGAGAGAAGTTCTTGTTTGAACCGTTTCACTTTGACCCCGTTTTTCATGAGGTGAAAAAGGACGCCTGCGCGTTCTATGTCGTTTACAAGCGTCAAGCCCACTATCACGTTGTCTTTGAGCACGATTTTCTTGTAGAGGTTCCTCTCTGGTTCGTGTTTAACCAAGATTTCGTACGTGTCATCTTCTCGGGGATTAGCTATCCCAATGGATATGATGGGTATGCCGAAGTACTTCAGGGCGCTCATGGCGGTGCCGCCTGGGTACTCCGCTTCTTTGCCAGCCATGTTGTAGCCTGCAACTTTCCCTTCCAGCTGGGCAAGCGGCCACAGAGGCAGCAGCCGGTTTTCGCCAAGAACGAAGTCGTAAGCTTCAGCCACGTCGCCGCTGGCGTACACGTCGGAAACGCTTGTGCCCATGAACTTATCCACAATTATGCCCCTATGCGTCTTCACGTCGGTTCCTGAGACCAGCTCCATGCGTGGAATGACGCCGATTGCGATTATCACCAAGTCGCACTGCACCTGTTCGCCGCCTGTTAGGACTGCGCCGCCGACGACGTTGTCGTTTTCGGTTTTCCCGAGTATGCACTGAACCGTTTGGCCTGTGGCGATCGTGACGCCCGCGTTACTGATTACGTTTTCAACCATTTCTGAGGCTGTCGGGTCTAATATGAGGCTGAGTATGTTGTCTTTTAGTTCCACCATGGTTACTTTTAACCCGCGTTTCACCAGCGCTTCGGTGACGCTGACCCCGATTAAGCCGCCGCCGATGACCACAGCGCTTCTGGCGGACTCGATTTTTGCAGCTAAACTTTCCGCGTCAGAAAGCGTTGTGAAGGTATACACGCCTTCTTTTTCGGAGCCTTCTATCTTAGGGACGAAGGGCTTGCCGCCGGTTGCGATTAGCAATTTCTCGAAGTTTACTTGGTCGCCTTTGTCAAGCGCCACCCATTTTTCAGCTAGGTTTAGGCTTACCGCGGTTCTTCCCGTGAGGACTTGCACGTCGTTCTTTTGCCAGAATTCGCCTTCGCGGAACATCATTTTGTCAAAATTGGCTTTGCCGCTGACTAAATCCGAGATCATTGGGCGCGAGTACTGGGGGCAGGGTTCTTCTGAAATCACGGTTACGGTGCCTACGGGATCCACTTCTCTGATGGCTTCGACCGCGCCGATTCCTGCGGCTGAAGCGCCCACTATCACGTACTTTGGCATTACGGTTTCACCTCTTTGTACACTAAGGCGCCGTTGGGGCAGTTGGCGACGCACGCTGGAACCTCGAGTTCTGAGCAGAGGTCGCATTTGGAGACTACTTTGCCTGAGGCGTCTCGTTTGATGGCGCCGTATGGGCAGACCATGATGCAGGTCCAGCAGCCGATGCACTTGTCTGCGTCATGCGTCACTAAGCCTGTTTCCTCGTCTTTTTGCATGGCGCCTGAGAGGCAGGCGGTCACGCATGGGGCGTCTTCGCAGTGTCTGCATTGGATGGCGAAGCTGACGGGTTTGTGCACTTCCAGCTTTACTCGGCTGAGTGGTCTGGGGTTTTCCCTGTTGTAAGCTTTAATGATGTCTTTTGATTTGGAGTGCTGGACGGTGCAGTAGACTTCGCAGAGTCCGCATCCCATACAATATTCTTCTTTTGCGATGATTCTTTTCATGAATTTCTCCACCTTTACGTGAGTGGAAGCGCGAGCAGATGACCGTAAGAAGCAGGTGGTTTGGTTGTTTTTGTGCAGAGATTGGCGCCTTCTGTAGCTGTTTGTTCAGTAAATTTCGTGCTGTCTCTACAGTAGTTTACGGTCATATGTATCGCTTACCTGATGGGGTTCGGCATAGTAAATGCCATGCATTCTATATAATCTTGTTGAAAATCATTTATATGTAAGGTAATGAACTATATTGCATATATGAAATGTATGTAAGGGTGATGGTAAAATGGCGGAAAAAGATTTAGGATACAGAAAAGTGCAGTCCACAGGAAGAGGCTCCTACATAATCTCCCTCCCGAAAGAGTGGGTGCAAGACACTGGACTAAAAAAAGGAAGCGAAATCGACTTCAACATCCAAGCTGATTCTTCGCTGTCGCTGGTTCCGAGAAAACTGAAAGAAAAATATGAGGAAGACGCAGGCACTAAGCTCAAGGAATATTACATCAACGCTGAGCCGGAAGAGGAAGACCTGCATTCAACGCTTCGCATGATAAAGGCGCTGTATGTCATAAGTGCCGACATAATACGCGTTCACTTTAAAGGCGTGAAAGATGCGGCTAAGTGCAAGAACGAGATAAGGCGGTTCGCTAGGGACACTCTTTTAGGCGCGGAGATCATTGACGAGGACCCCGACGAGATCACGCTGCAAATTCTAATCAAGCACTCGGAGTTTCCTATTGAAAAGGCGGTTCGGAGAATGGCTATTGTGGCGCTTTCAGCTAACCGTGATGCCATAGAAGCGTTGAAGCATCGTAGTCCTTCGCTGTTTCAAAGTGTGATCAATGCTCATAACGACGTGAACCGGTTGGGGCATTATGTTGTTCGGCAGTTGAAGTTTGGTATAGAGCGGAACTTGTTCAGGGAGCTTGGGTTTAGGACGCCTAAGGAGTTTCTGCTGTATAGGATAATTGTTAATGACATAAAGAACATTGGGGAAGACGCGTTGAACATCGTTAACAATTTGGCGACGTTGCAAAATCAAATTGATGAACAACTGGTGTTCATAAAGGAGCCCATAGACGAAGAAGTATACTCGCAGATGCTTAGTTTCAATGCTGAAGCGCATCAGCTTTTTGAGGAATCCACGAAGGCGATGTTCAAAAGGGCATATAACGACGCTGAGAAGATAATTGCTAAGCGCGGGTCTTTTGTGACTTTGGAGACGGAGCTGATTAGGCTTATGACAAGCAAGAAACTAGACCCCAACGTAGCGGCGGTTCTAAGGTTGATGATGGACAGTTCAAGGCGAATACTGGATTACGGGCAAGACGTAGCTGAACTAACGCTGAACCGAACAGTAGAAGAAATATGCACCTCCTTCGAAGTCAAATAAACAGAAACCAAACAAAATCGAGCAGCTAATAGGTATGCTAGATCATTTCTTAAAAATTAATTAAGCCTCAACTGTATCCAAATCGGCTACTATTATTTCCTCAATCTTTTCATTCATGCTTCTATTTATTGCATTCGAAAAGTCGATTAATTCATCAAGCTTCTTTTTGCAGATTCACAATAGTTTAAAGGGACTTGATTAATACCATCCGCCTTTTTTCTTATCTGCACAAGCTTTCTTCTGATCAAGAAAAAGAAAGAATTGATTACTGTGCACATTCAGCTTAAGCTTCTATTTGATAGCTAGTTTTGACTTCAACGCTGTCCAGTCCCTCGGTCTTAAGGCATGCTCCGCCACTTTAAGCGCGGCTTGGAATGCCTCTGGCGGCATGCTCGCACGTCCTTGGTTGAGCAAGATGACTCTTTCGTTCAGACTCATTGCTGGCAGCATCATCTCAAGATTGTTCATGAGTTCTTTGGGTGTCTGGTTTGCCATAATCAACTTGAACGTGTTTGCGAGTTCTTCGGTGGTGCAGAGCTTCCACAACGCGGGCTGGATGTCTTCTTCTTCGTGATTGATATGTGTGAAATAGAATGCTATCAACCTGTTCCACGCTCGGTAGAACTCAAACTCAAGCTCGTGGCGTTTCTCAAAATCCAATGGCTTGGATTTGGCGCTTTCGAAGTGAGCAACGAGGTCGTTGAACTGCTGATGCATGATGCGGCGGTCTTCTTCCAGTCTTCTAGCTCCGCCTGGAACCCGCTCGGACAAAAGTGGATTAACGTATTCTTCCTCTAACTTGGCGTGTAGGCGCATGTGTTCCCTGAAAGCTTCGAGTTTTCCGTAGAAAATTTCCGCTGCTTTTTCGTCAGCGTAGTCTATGTTCCCGCTTCAGATGATATCTTGAAGAATACGCGTCTTTGTCCTTTGTGCACGCTTGAGTACAAATCGATGTTCTCAGGCAATCACTTCACGGTCTCCTATTCTTTAACTCCGATTGAACTATTCTATGGTGGTATTTACACGTATGCTTCAAAACTTGTTCACCTAAGAGAATCTTTTTCACCTGCCTATGAGTAGTTTAGGGTTTGTTTTAAACCAATGTGACTGCACTGAAACTACAACAAACAATATTTCAAAATGGCGGTTCGAGTAGATAGGAGCCATGTCAACGGGGGAAAGGGCGAGGGGTAAAAACGACCCCTAAATTTACCCTTCATGAGCGCGAATTAGTAGTGTTTGTTTTATTTTTGAGGCAGAAACATTATATTAAGAAATCATGTCAGTTGATGATCATGTCTATGCTTGATGTTATTTTGAGTCGTAGAAGTATTAGGCGTTACGAGGACAAAGAAATACCAAAAGACGTGTTAGACAAAATAGTTGAGTCAGGCAGACAATCGCCTTCAGCAGCAAATAAGCAACCATACCGCATTGTTATTGTAACAGATTCTGAAATTAAAAACGAGTTATCTGGATTGATTACTCGTTTCCTAAAAAACGCGCCTGTCGTTATTGTTGGTTGTGCGAACCCAAATGCGCGCGCGCATGTGAAATTTTATTCGTAGAATATGAGGTTTTGCTCCTCCAAGCTTCCGTGAAGCTTATGCACCGC
>CAZJQR010000020.1:0-24533 GCA_964548345.1 uncultured Candidatus Bathyarchaeia archaeon
ACTCCGAAGGCGGGCACCAAAACGATTCCGCCTTTCTCCACCACTTCTGTAGCGGATTCCACAAAGCGTTTTTCAAGTTCTGAACGGTTTGTGTGGTCTTCGTTTGCGTAGGTGCTTTCTATGACCACTGCGTCCAAGTCTCCATAATCCATGGAGGCTCCTGTCAACAGTTGGCTATCCGTAGTGTTGAAGTCACCCGTGTAAAGCAGTCTTTTGCCTTCAGCCTCAAGCAGCACTTGGGCGCTTCCAGGCGTGTGCCCAGCGTTCAAGAGCTGGACACGCATGTCCCCAACTTTTTCTTCAACGCCATAGTCCAAATGCTTGTTGCTTTGCATCATGGTTTTCAATTCTAGGTACTCAAACGGCAGATAGTAACCCGAAAGTTTGATAAAATCTCGAATCAGAAGTTGCGTTAAGTCCAAATTTAGCCTGTTGGTGTACAGCGGTGTTTTGCCGCCGATGTAGAAGACTGGAAGAGCACCTGAATGGTCAAGGTGGCTGTGAGTTAGAATCAACCCGTCAACTTCTTTCGGAGGTACGTGCATGGGAAAACCTGGTTCATGGTCAAACATCACTCCGTAGTCTAGCAAAACCTGAGTTTTTTCAGACTTAACGGATATACCTATCCTGCCGACTTCGCGGGCTCCACCTAGAAATCCAATTTGCAATCAGACCAATCCTTTTCGTTGACAGCTAAGACAATAACCATCAAACTGACATGCTCTTTTAAAAATGTATTGACCTCGCCGTCGAATGCACAGAAACCAAACCTTTCCTTAACGCTTTAAGAATCTCATCAACATCCAAGCCAGCTTGCACTTCCGTATACACCGTTAATACTTCTGATGGGGCGTGCGCGTCGCTGCCAGCCAAGCCAGGCAACCCCATCGATTTAGCAAGGTCTTGAGCCAACTTGTTTGCCTGCTGTGAGCTTTCGCCGTTGAGAACTTCGATGGCGTCAACCTTGTAGTTTCTGGCTAGGTCTCCCATTCCGTACTCGCGGTAAGGGTGTGCGACCACGGAAACGCAGGCGTTGTCTCGGGCGAAGTCGATAACGCTTTCCACGGTCCAAGTTTTCGGCGGTGTTTCTTCTGTGCCCAAAATCAGCAAGTCGCCTTCGGCGGTGCTTATTTCTACGCCGGGAATTATCAGGATGTCAGGATAGGCAGAAGCAAGCTTTTGTGTTACGCTGAGACCTTCTACTGTGTCGTGGTCGGTTACGGCTGCCACTTTGATGGAATTGTGCGCTACGAGTTTTTCCACGAGAGTCTTGGGCGTAACTGTTGAATCGGAGGAATACGTGCTGTGGATGTGCAGGTCAGCTCTGATCAAGGTTATCCGCTCAGGTGTTTTCGCAGAATCATCTCTAAACGAGTTAAAATGTTTTTGCTTCCTTCCAATTTGACATCTACAACTTCAAAGGCGATTCCGTTTTTTAGGCATGCTGTTCTGCAAAGCTCTTTTACGCTTTCGCCCCAATGCTGAGGATTCTGAAGCAGCACAACTGTTTCGTAATGCGTGCGCGTGATGTACTCTGACACTTGGGCTGCCACGCAGTCAACGGTTTCTTGGTCAAGGGGAAGCGCAATTTCGTGCTGCGAGAGCGGGTAAACTTCATCAAGCTCTATGGGAATCACGCCGAACGGTGCAGCGTAGAAGCAAACGTGGATTTTGCCTGAAAGCTCTTTGCCTAAGCGATTGGAAACTTGCTTGATTCTGTTGAATTCGTGTGCTTTGTGGAAAGGTTTTTTTCGAGTTTGAGGCGCAAGCAAGAGAACGCGTGCGCTTTCAGGTGGACAATACCGTTCCTGCATCCGTTTTCTGTAGTGGCTGACTTCGGGACGAGCTAGGCCCACGGAACTGAAGAAGAATAATCCGCTTCTTTTGGCGGTTGGACTAAATTTTTTAATGAAGTCTTTGTGGTTCTTCAGTTTTTTTAGGGCGGTGAAGAGGGCGGGGTGCGCGTGCGTTCTCATTTCGACGTGTTCCCAGAGTCTGCCGTCTCTTATGGCTTGCTTTATCCGCTTCAGCTCTGCTGCGCAAACGTGGAGGTTGTGCTCAGCCAGGAAGGTTTCGCGTTCTTTTGGTGTTTTCGCCATAACTTCCTGCGGAGTCTCGCTTGTGCATTTTGGGCATTGGCAGGGGAAATAGTCGAGTTGGCTGAGGCGCCAGGTGCCGTTTTCTGTCATGTAGCGGCTTTCTCGGGCGTACAACGCGTAAGCGGCAGAGTCGAAGAGGTCACAGCCTAAAGCCACTGCCAAGGAGAACATGAAGGGGTGTCCTGCTCCGAAAAGATGAAGCGGTCTTTCAAGTGGCAGGTTCTTTTTTGCGGTCATTATCATGTCGACGAGGACGTCGAAGCGGTAGTTTTCCATGACTTCTGTTGGGCTTCCCAACGCGTACACTTGGAAGGGCAGTTTACCCATTTCAGCAGCGGAACTTGCCACAAGGTCTAGGTGTCTTCCTCCTTGCACTGGTCCTACCCAAAGGATGTCGCCGCGTGTTTTGGTTTTGAAGAACTCTTTAGCTCGCTTTAGGGTTTCCTGCACGGTTTTCTCGGCGTGGGCTTGTGTGATTTTCCAGCCTGTGGGTATGTCCAGTATGGTGGCTATGTCGCTGCCTATCTGCTCTTGGTACCTTACGATTTCTGCTTGGTTTACTTCGATGTCGCCGTAAACGAGGATTTGGTAGGCTCCAGAATCGGTCATCACTGCGCCGTCGAAACCCAGAAACTTGTGCAAGCCTTGTTCTGCTGGCTTGTTTTGGAACCGTTTCTTGAGGATGTACGCGTTGGTTATGACGGCTTCGAAACCGAAAGTGTCTTTGAGTTTTTTTGGGGGAACGAGTTGGATGTTGGGGTTTATGACGGGGAACAGGAGTGGAGTTTCCACTGTGCCGCTTTTGGTTTTGAGTTTGCCGATTCTGCCGAGCAGGTCTTTGTCTTTTATTTCGAAGCTCATCTGTGAACCTTAACGTATGATTCAGCACGCTTATAAAAAACATTAGTCCTTGGCTTCAGGGAACACTTGGTCTGGCGCGTGAATTTTTGTCTGTACCTCCGATATATATAGATTAAACTGCAGGTTAACTGGATTAGAGTTTTTAGGGGGGTGTGTGGCGTGCGAAAACATATAAGTTGTCTGGGAAATACAAGCTTTGATGTTAATCTACATAGTTTCCGCGTTAGCTGCTCTTTTTGCGGCTGTTTTTTTAACGGTTAGTTTTGTTTTTTCCAGTCTGATTCCTCATTCGCATAGGCAGCCGATTGTGCGGTCGCCTGGTGACTACGGGTTGGATTTTGAACGCGTGGCATTCAAGAGCGCAGACGGGGTGAACTTGAAGGGCTGGTTTATTGCTGGAGAAACCGAGAAGACCGTAATCATAACTCACCCGTCTCCATTTAACCGCCACGGTTTTTTAGCTGAAAATCAGGTGCGCTTAAGTTGTTCAAGACGGATGTGGACTTGCTGAAGACCGCTCAGGGGGTGAGCCAAGCGGGCTATTCGGTGCTATTGTTTGACTTCCGAAACCACGGTGAAAGCGACAGCGGCGTAACCGGCGTGGGACTAAACGAGTGCCAAGATGTGGTCGGCGCCGTGAACTACCTCAAAAACCGTCTTAGAAGCCCAAGCCAAGTTGCCTTCGTCAGCTTCTGTATGGGCGCCAACTCCACCATAGTCGCGTTAAGCAAAGCCAAAGAAGAGTTGGCGAACGTTAAGTGCGTGGTGGCTGTCCAGCCTGTTTCCGCCTCGGTTTTCGTTCGCTCCTTCATGCGCGACGTTTTCACCTCGGCAAGTTTGATGCTGGTTCCCGTGGTTGACACGATGTGCCAGTGGCGCGGCGGATACCCTTTGAAGGAGATGTCACCGCTGACGTACTGCAGAGACATTGAAACGCCAGTTCTTTACATGCAAGCTAAAACGGACCCGTGGACAGAACCAAGCGATATCGAAAGCTTTTACGGAGACCGCTGGTCCTAAGGAGCTGTGGCTGATAGAAGAGAAAATGGGACGCTTCGACGCCTACAACTATGTCGGCGACAACCCAGAAAAAATAGTAAACTTTCTGAGAAAGAATTGAATCCGAGTTGCCTGTGTGGAGAGAAACTGAAATGGAGACTCAGCAGCAAATTTCTTTGCCTGATGGAAGACAACTGGGGTTTTCAGTTGTTGGCGAAGGCACGCCAGTTCTCTACTTTCACGGCACGGCAAGCAGCAGGTTGGAAACCCTGCTTTTGAAGGAATTTGTCTACACTAATAACTTTCAAATAGTTGGAGTGGACCGACCTGGGTATGGATTGTCAACTTTTGCGCCTAGACGCCGCCTCAGAGACTTCACTCTCGACGTGAACTCTCTAATGGCTCATTTGGGGCTCGAAAAGTTTGCTTTGCTTGCATGGTCAGGCGGCGGACCTTTCGGTCTTACTTACGTTGCGCTTTTTCCCGAGCGTGTAACCAAAGCCGTGATTGTTGGTTCTCCAGCCTTGCCTTTCGACGTGGCAACTGCACACAACAACTCTCTTGCGCGCTTTGCTATGAAAATTCCCGCGTTGGGCATGTGGGGTTTGAAACGGTTTAGAGCCGAAGTTTTAAAGGCAAACAAGGACATCAACGCGTTTTTGGAGTCCAAGAACGGAAGGAAAACGGTTGAATCTTGGCCTAAAGAGGATGCTAAATTCTTTGCGGGCCCGTCGTGGTTAACGTTGATGTACGGGTCTATGGCTGAAGGTTTTCGGCAGGAAAACGACGGCGTCAAAGCCGTGTTTCAGGAACATCAGCTATTCATAAAACCCTGGGCTGAGCCCATATCGCTGATTCCACCCGGCAAAGTTTACGTTTGGCACGGCACCGAAGACACCACCTGCCGCGTTGACAACGCTTACAGACTCGTTGAAGCTATTCCCAACGCGTGCCTAGAGGTTTTTGAAGGAAAAGCACACTGCGTCATGTTCGACAACCTACCGAAACTACGCAGCGCCCTCAGTTCAGAATAGCATAAGACATTTGAGTTACCTGTTAAGGAGGTTTTTATAATAGCCTAGAACGTACTATGCATTGAG
Organism: uncultured Candidatus Bathyarchaeia archaeon; assembly: GCA_964548345.1. Lineage (GTDB taxonomy): Archaea > Thermoproteota > Bathyarchaeia > Bathyarchaeales > Bathycorpusculaceae > SG8-32-3. The sequence goes on from CAZJQR010000020.1 coordinate 5,060, forward strand.
AAAGGCATGTTGCAAGAGATAAAAGCCATCACTCTTGGCGGCGTAAACTGCTACCTCTTAACCCTTGACAAGGGATTTGTTCTGGTTGACACGGGCTTTTCTAAAAACCGCGTGGACGTTGAGAAAGAGTTGGAAAGCGCGGGCTGCAAGCCTAAAACACTCAAACTTATCGTGCTGACTCATGGCGACTTCGACCATAGTGGCAATGCTGCGTATCTCCGAAAAGTACGTGGCAAAAATCGCGATGCACATTGGCGATGAGGGGATGGTTGAAAAAGGTGACCTCTTCTACAATCGAAACGCCAATTTGCTAATGAGAATAATGGGCAAAATTATGCTGTTTTTCTTAAGGGGTGGCTTGAAGAAGACTGACCGCTTCACGCCAGACCTGCACATCGATGATGGGTATGACTTGTCCGAGTTTGGATTCGACGCCAAAGTCATCTACATTCCAAGCCACTCTAAAGGCTCCATTGGAATTCTAACAAACACTGGCGACCTGTTCTGCGGTGACCTGCTTGAGAACACGAAAGAACCCGCCAAGAACTCTCTAATCTCCGATAAAAAGGCGTTTGGTGCTAGCATCGAAAAACTGAAACCACTGAAAATAAGCACCGTTTGCCCTGGACACGGAGAGCCCTTCCTAATGGAACATTTCATAAAGAACCAAATCCAATCTTGAGTTTAGTATTAGTGAAAATTAAGAAGGCAACATCATGAACAGGGGGCTTATCGCAAAAGCGTCAATTTCCATCAATACACCTACCGCTAAAGTGTGGAACGCACTTACCAATCCTGAAGTAATCAAGCAATACATGTTCGGGACAAACGTTATTTCAGATTGGCGAGAAGGGAGTCCAATTGTATGGAAGGCGAATTGCAAGGAAAGACATGCGAGGATAAAGGCGTCATTCTCAACCTGAAGCCAGAGCGTCTGATTCAATACAGCCATTTCAGCCCTCTTTCAGGCAAGCCAGACCTTCCAGAAAACTACCACACCGTAACAATCGAGCTTGTGACCGATGAAGCGAGAACAAGTATTTCGCTCTCCCATGATAATAACGAAACCGAACAGGCGCGTGAACATTCCGAACAGAACTGGAAAATGATGCTTAATGCGTTGAAGAACCTTTTGGAAAAGTAGTCTACAGCCACTTCAACTCTCTTGTATCGGTTCTCCAAGGCATAATTTACTTCTTGTATCTGAAAACTTTTTTTCTGCCGTCAGGGAATATTCTCGTATAGCCGTCAACGTGTTTTTTGTTTCTTCGGCTTTCTTCTTTGCTCAAGTTTTCCCAGTGAGGATTTCTGCCAAAGTACCTGTAAGTTCTTGTTTTGTCATCAACCTCGTACAAAGCCCTGTCAATTTTGAGCATCTCTGTCATATCTTAGCCCTTGCGTTATGAACGGTTAAGTCAAAATATACAGATTCCGATTCAAGCAATGTCTGCGTAGCTTTATTTTTTCGGTCATATTTATATAATTTAGCTTAATTAGCCAAAAGAAGCCCAAATTAAGCTTAATGGTGCTACGGGCAGGATTCGAACCTGCGAACCCCTGCGGGAAAGGATTTCCCATTCGGGCGCTCAAGTCAAAGCGTCGATCTTGAGTCCTTCACCTTTGACCTGGCTTGGTTACCGTAGCACACAAGCTAACAAAACTTGCTTTTCTTTCTTATTAATCATTTGCCGGCAGAAGCGAGCACAGAGCTATTCTCTGTACTTCTTTACGTAGACTACTGCTCCGACCGCGGCTAAGCCGCCGCCGACTCCGCCGCCTATGAAAAGCCCGTACGTCACCAAGAACGAGGGTTCCTCCACCGTTACCATCACAACTTCGCTATTGCATTCGTAGACGCTGCTGTTTCCGGCGAATGATGCTTGGACAGTCCAGATTCCAATGGTTTCGGGCTGGAAGCTTGCGGTGAAAGTGCCGTTTCCCAGCGCGGTACATGTCACGGGTTCAGTGGCGTTTACGGATATGAACGTGACAGTTACTGGCGCGCCCGCTGCTTCGGCGGAGAGTGTTCCTATAGCGGTTATGTTCTCGCCCAGCGTCACGGTCATGCGGGTGGCGTTAAAGGCGGTCATTGCCGCGGGGTGTTTCACCGTGAAGTTGCCTGCTGCGGTAAGCTTGTTCTTTATGGTGTCGCTGGCTTGAACCGTGTACTCCACGAGGCTGCCTGCTTCCTGCTGCGGGATTGTGGCGTTGCATGTCATGTTGCTGACCGCCATATCAACTTTCGAGAAGTTTTTCCAGTTATCAATGGTATACCGCAACGTGGCGTTCTCCAGCTGCGTGGTGTTTGTCGCTTACGCTATAACCGTTTCATCTGCGGGGGTGACCCTCTGCGGAAAGGTCAACGGCTCCAAAGCGCCGCTGAACGTGGTCTTGACTAGGAACTCTATGGTGTCTCCGCCGACCTCACCCATCAAAACCAAGTGGTAAACGTTTTTGCCCTCAAACGGCTGAGTATAATTCAGGAACATATCTTGCCCGTTGAACTCGCAACTCGCGTACGCTACGCCTCGGTATTCCTCACTTTCAAGATTGTAGCCGCCCACAGTGCTTAGGTTGCCATAAAGTCCCAGCTCCCAAGGCAAAGAAACGTTGTTCACGGTGAACGATTCCATGTTGCTCATCAAGTACAATCGCGCCTCGTACATGTCCAGCGTGTCAGGTACGCACACCCACAGCTCTATCCGCGGGCTGTCGGTCACGAACTCGTAAGCCCAACTGGTGTTAAACGCCGGTACATCGGCAATTTTTCCGCTTACCTCGTGCGTGTACCAACTGTCGCATTCAACGTTCTCGATTACCATGAAAGTCGCCTGCTCCGCGCCGTTGCTCTCTCGCGCATCGTTCATTATCTGGAACGTATAGTTGCCTGAGCGGGCGGGAACGAAAAACGGGTCGTCTACTGTGGTGCCCAAGTGCTCTGGAAGCCCTGCCGCTTCGGTGTGTGTGCTCTCCAACTCGCCTTCTGGGTTGTAGACGTAGATGTCATAGTCTGTTTTCGGTTCGTCGCCGGTGTGTACCCAAGCGCCGTAGCAGTAGACGTGGTAGCAGTGTTCCGCCTGCAAGGGGCAGACAACTGTCCAGCTTTTGCCGATGGGTACTTGGGACTCGTTGAGGTAAACGGGGAACATGGGCTTCTCCACGTAGGTGCAGTTGCCCAGCCAATCGGTGTGAACGTAACGCTCGTATTCTGGAGAAGCATCTCTTTGTGCATCAACCCTGATGCTCATGGTCATAAGTAACAACGTTGCTACTGCTGCGACGGCGAACAGTCTTTGCATGTTCCGTGATGATAAAGCGGCTTTCAACTTGAACGCTGATTGCGCCTTTTGTTTGTGCTTATGCATATCTGTTATGAAATCCGAATCTTAATTCATAATCCCAATTCCACTGAAACATCAAACCCAAAAAAGTAAAAGCGCCCTTCCCACGTATAAAACAAGGAACACCACATGCAAACAGAACACAAAATAATCATAGCCAACAGCCAACAAATGCCCGAACTAAAAGACTCCAGCATCCCCCTAATGGTAACCTCGCCGCCTTACCCCATGATAAAAATGTGGGACACCCACTTCAGCAAGATAAACCCGCAAATCGCCACTCTACAGCAAGAGCTAGAAGCCACAGGCAAAGACGCAACCGTAACCCAAATCTATAAAGCCATGCACGAAACCCTCGCCAAAACCTGGTGCGAAACCTACCGCGTGCTCACCGAAGGCGGAATAGCATGCATAAACATCGGCGACGCCACACGCACCGTAAACGACAAGTTCCGCCTCTTCCCCAACCACTCCCGAATCATCGAACACTGCGAACACGTAGGCTTCACAACTCTGCCCTACATTCTCTGGAAGAAACCAACCACCAAACCGAAATACAAAGGTAAAGGTGCGTTCCTTGGCTCAGGCTTCCTGCCGCCCAACGCATACGTCACCTTAGACTGTGAATTCATACTGATCTTCAGAAAAGGAAAACTTAGACGATTTCCGCCAAACGACCCACGTCGATACGAGAGCGCCTTCACCAAGAAGCAACGCGACGAATGGTTCACGCAAATCTGGGACATAACCGGCACACGCCAAACAACAAGCCAGCACGAAAGAAGAATCGCCGCCTACCCAGAGGAAATCGCGAACAGGCTCATCAGAATGTTCAGCGTGAAAGGCGACACAGTGCTCGACCCCTTCTTAGGCTCAGGTACAACCGTTAAGCTTGCAATGCAGAACGACAGAAACAGCGTAGGCTACGAAACAGACGCAACGCTGCTCCCAATGATAAAAAAGAAAACAGCCGCACAGTCACCAACATGCAAACTGAAAGTCATGAAACGATAGCACCGAGCAGCCAACTAACAGCGAGAAACCACAAATTCCTCGCGTTCTGAACAGGGAAAACCATTTGTTACTGCTTTAAGCTTTACAACATTCTTTATTCACGTTTTGCGACGTTCAACGCAACTCAAAAAAGTTATTAGCACGTAACAACTCTAAAAGTTTAGAAAAGACGTGATTTGTGGGCGCATAGACATAAAAAAGTTTATTAGTGAGCTAGGTAGCATGTGTTTGTGCTCTTAAAAAAAGATAGTAAACCCTTTTTCGAGTTGGCCACTCCAACATTGGGGGAAATAAAAAGTTTGAAAAAACCCGCATCAGAAAAATCCGACTTAACATGTGTAAACTTAAGCTTGCGGGAGAATGGTAAAATTGACTGAATTTCAAAAAGAAGATATCCATATTTTGTTGAAAACTTTCTTTGAGGAGAAAGGCTTAGTCCGTCAACACCTTGACTCTTACAACGAATTCATAGATCACGGCTTGCAGGAAGTAGTGGACGAGGTCGGCGAAATCGCCATCGAAGTTCCAGAAAGCCCATACAAGGTAAAGCTTGGACAGATCTGGGTGATTGACCCTCAATCACGCATCACAGGACCATACGCCACAGAAGTGGACGGCACCAAACACGAAATCTACCCCACGGAAGGCAGGCTGCGAAACTTGGCGTACGCGGCGCCGGTAGCGCTTGAAATGACTCCTGTGATAGACGGTAGAGAACAGGACACCGAACTCGTTTACATCGGAAACATCCCTGTCATGCTCAAGTCGAAACTTTGCTTTTTGTCGCAGCTTTCAAGAGACGAACTTATCGCCGCAGGAGAAGACCCTGATGACCCAGGTGGCTACTTCGTGGTAAACGGTTCTGAACGCGTCATAGTAGCCATGGAAGACCTTGCGCCTAACCGCGTGATAGTTGACGTGGATGAAAAAGGAACCTCACCCGTTTACCAAGCTAAAATCTTCTCAACAACCGTAGGCTTCAGGGCAAGAATAGAGCTTAAACTGAAGTCAGACGACGCAATCTACGTTACAATGCCCGGCGTACCCACCGAAATCCCCTTTGTAGTAATAATGCGCGCGTTAGACGTGGAAAAAGACAAAGACATCGCCGAAGCAGTCTCCCTCGACAAAGACATCCAAAGCATACTCGGGCCTTCATTTGAAAAGGCCATAGGCGTAGACACACCCGCTGACGCCATGCTGTTCATCGGAAACCGCGTAGCTCACGGTCAAGTTGAAGAGTACCGTGTGCAAAAAGCTGAAACCGCCCTCGACAAAAACTTCCTCCCACACTTGGGCAGAAGCGACAAAAACAGAAAAGACAAAGCCATATTCCTAGGCGAAATGGCTTTCAGAGTTATCCAGCAGAAACTCGGAAGAAGACAACCAGACGACAAAGACCACTTCAAAAACAAGCGGCTACGGCTTGCAGGGCCTCTTCTCGCAGATTTGTTCCGCGTTTCCTTCAGAAACTTAACCCGCGACATAAAGTACCAGCTTGAACGCATAGGCGTAAAAGGCCCCATAATCACCGTGTCCGCGGCAGTCCGCCCAGGCATAATAACTGAAAGATTCCAGCATGCACTTGCAACTGGAAATTGGGGAAGAGGCAGAGTTGGCATAACCCAGCTTTTGGATCGAACAAACTACATATCCACGCTCAGCCACCTGCGCAGGCTTCAGTCACCGTTAAGCAGAAGCCAACCCAACTTCGAAGCCCGAGACCTGCACCCGACGCACTGGGGACGCCTGTGCCCAAACGAGACACCTGAAGGGTCTAACTGTGGTCTGGTTAAGAACCTTGCGTTATCGGCATCAATCTCTGTGGGTATGAACGCTGAGAAGATTAAACAGCTGTTTTTCGAGATGGGCACGGTTGCAGCTTACGAGGCTAATGCGGCTTTAAAGACTTCTGGCGCCAAGGTTTTCGTGGACGGAAACATAATCGGATACTGCAATTCAGCGCCGGAACTGGTAGACACTTTCAGAGAAAAAAGAAGAGCAGGTGAAATCTCAACTGAAGTTAACATAACTTACTTTTCAAAGGAACAAACGGAAATGGAAGAGGTGCACGCTAACTGCGACCAAGGAAGAGTTAGGCGGCCTCTTATAATCGTTGAGAATGGCGTTCCAAAACTTCAGCCCGCGCACTTGGAAAAGATAGGTCTCGGTGAGTGGACTTGGGAGGATCTCGTCAAAAACGGTTTAATTGAGTATTTGGACGCTGAAGAAGAGGAAAACGCGTACGCAGCTGTCTCTCTCGAAAGTGTTACTCCTCAGCACACGCACGCTGAGATAGCGACTTACACGATTCTGGGAATATGCGCTTCAACCATACCCTATCCAGAACACAATCAGTCCCCGCGTAACTCGTATCAAGCCGCCATGGCTAAACAAGCTCTCGGAGTCTACGGGACAAACTTCCATTACCGCGTGGATTCAAGGTCACACATATTGCATTATCCGCAGGTGCCTTTGGTTGAAACCGAACTGATGGAAATCATGGGTTATAAACAACGTCCAACAGGGCAAAACTGCGTTGTTGCAGTGCTCAGCTTTGAAGGCTACAACATGGAAGACGCCTTAATCTTCAACAAGGCATCAATTGAAAGAGGCTTAGCACGCTCCACCTTCTACAGAATGTACGAAGCTGAATGCCGCCAGTACCTGGGTGGGTTAAAAGACAAATTTAAAGTTCCTGAACCTGGAACCCGCGGATACCGTGGAGAACAATATTACAGGCTCCTTGAACCTGACGGAATAATAAGTTTAGAATCCGCGGTTGTAGGCGGAGACGTTCTTATTGGAAGAATAAGCCCGCCGAGGTTCCTTGAAGAATACAAGGAGTTTGAAGTTAAAGGCCCATCGATGCGGGACACATCCGTGGATCTGCGTCCTTCAGAAACAGGGGTTGTGGACGGGATTTTCATAACCGAGTCGGGTGAAGGAAGCAAGCTCGTAAAGGTCAGAGTCCGCGATCAACGTGTTCCCGAGCTAGGCGACAAGTTTGCTTCGCGCCACGGACAGAAAGGGGTCATAGGCCTAATAGTTCCACAGGAAGACATGCCCTTCACAGACGAAGGCATCGTTCCAGACATAATGATTAATCCCCACGCCATACCGTCAAGAATGACCATCGGTCAGTTCATCGAATCCCTTGCGGGAAAAGCTGCGGCAGCAAGGGGAAAACCAGCGGATGGCACACCATTCTCCAACGAAGGGCCAGTCAAAATCAGGAAAGACCTTGTGAAGCTGGGATTCAGCCACACAGGAAGCGAAGTTTTCTACAATGGCACTACGGGCGAGAAATTCGTTGCCGATATCTTCGTAGGCATCGTTTATTACCAGAAGCTGCATCACATGGTAGCCGACAAGATACACGCCCGAGCCCGAGGGCAAGTTCAGATGCTGACGCGGCAACCCACTGAAGGCAGAGCCAGAGGCGGAGGTTTAAGGTTCGGCGAAATGGAACGTGACTGCCTCATAGGTCACGGCGCAGCCATGCTGCTGAGGGACAGGCTACTGGAAGAATCCGACAAGTACACGCTGTACGTTTGCGAAAACTGCGGGAAGATCGCCTATTTCGACATGAAACAAAGACGGTACGTGTGCAAAGTCTGCGATGAAAAAGCCAAAATTTCCCCCGTGATTGTTTCTTACGCGTTTAAACTCTTATTGCAAGAGCTTCAGAGCTTGTGTATAACGCCAAAATTAACACTTAAGGAGAAGGCATAGAATGTCAGAAGAATCAATTCACAAAGTTGTTGACGAAATCTCTTTCGGTCTGATTTCACCCCAAGAACTGCGTAAGCAATCAGTTGTGGAGATTCAGACTCCAGACACTTATGATGAAGACGGCGCGCCCATAACCGCGGGATTAATGGATGGCAGATTGGGCACTCTGGAACCTAGGCAGAGGTGCAAAACCTGCGGCAACACTGCAATACGTTGTCCAGGCCACTTTGGACACATAGAGCTGGCAGTGCCCATAGTGCACATAGAATTCACTAAAATAATTCATGAGCTCTTGAAAGCAACCTGCCGTAACTGTGGGCGAATCCTTCTGTCGGACGAGAAAGCGAAAAAGGTTCAAAGCCGAATTGAAAGGTACCAAGCGCTTTTAGGCACCATACCCGACGCCGTGTATAAGGGGATTATGCAGGAAATCAAAGCCAAGCAGTGTCCGTACTGTGCAGCGAACCAGTACAAAATTACTTTCGAGAAGCCTACAAAGTTCATAGAGCAAACCGAAGCAGGCTCTGAACCGTTAACGCCCAGCATGATCAGGGAAAGACTGGAGCGCATCTCAAATGAAGACATGGAAATTTTAGGGTTCAATCCCAACGTGGCAAGACCCGAATGGATGGTTCTGCAGGTTTTGCCTGTGCCTCCAGTTTACGTTCGCCCCTCCATAACGCTGGAGTCAGGCATCCGCTCGGAAGACGACTTGACGCATAAGCTTGTGGACATCATCCGCATTAACCAGAGGCTTAAGGAAAACATGGAGGCAGGAGCGCCAACACTTATCATTCAAGACTTATCTGAGCTTCTGCAGTACCATGTGACCACTTACTTTAACAATGAAGCCTCAGGAATACCCCCAGCTAGGCACCGCTCAGGAAGAGCTTTAAAAACCCTATCGCAGCGGTTGAAAGGAAAAGAGGGCAGGTTCAGAAGCAACCTTTCAGGCAAACGAGTTGACTTCTCAGCGCGAACTGTTATTTCTCCAGACCCGAACCTCGACATAAACGAAGTCGGCGTTCCAAGAGACATCGCCATGCGCTTGTCTGTTCCTGAAAAAGTAACCGAATGGAACATTGAGGAAATGCGGAAGCTGGTCATAAACGGGCCTGAACAGTACCCGGGCGCCCTCTACATTATCCGTCCAGACGGAAAACGCATCCGACTTGAATTCGTGGTGGATAGAGAGAAAATCGCTGAAGCAGTGGAACTCGGTTTCATTGTGGAACGGCATCTTAAGAACGGCGACATCGCCATATTCAACCGTCAGCCGTCACTTCACCGCATGTCAATAATGGCGCATTTCGTGCACGTTTTGCCCTACAAGACTTTTCGTCTGCACCTGTGCGTTTGTCCACCCTACAACGCGGACTTTGACGGAGACGAAATGAACCTCCACGTGCCCCAGAGTGAGGAGGCACGGACAGAAGCACTGTTGCTCATGCAAGTGCAGGATCAGATTCTCTCGCCAAGGTTCGGCGGTCCCATAATAGGTGCCATACGAGACTTCATCACAGGAGCATACTATTTCACTCGAAGAGCAAATCTTATGCCTAAAGAAGAGGTTACCCGGCTGCTTACAGCAACTGGATATGTTGGTCCAATGCCTGAACCTAAAGTCAAGGAACCCCAGCCCTTGTGGTCGGGAAAGCAAATCTTTAGCCTCTTCCTGCCGAAGACGTTGAATTACGTTTTGAAGGCGAACCTGTGCCAAGGATGCACAAAATGTGAAGAGGAAGACTGCAAGTACGACGCGTACGTGGTTATTAAAAACGGTGAACTCGTTTCCGGCATAATAGATCGGCGTTCCATAGGCTCTGAACAGTCAGAGAGCCTGCTGCACCGGATAATCAAGGACTACGGAACTCAAGCGGGACGCGAGTTCCTGAACAAGATAACGAGGCTGCTGAAGCTTTTCATAACAATGCGTGGTTTCAGTTACACGTACGACCAGCTTGTTCTATCGCCGAGGGCGGAGAATCGAATCAAGAAAACAATGGAAAGAATCCAGAAGAAAATTGATGAACACATAGAAAACTTCCACAACGGAACTTTGCCGCGGCTGCCTGGGCAAACACTTGAGGAATCATTCGAAATCTACGTTATGCACGAGCTGGCTAGGGCTAGAGACGAAGCGGGAAAAATAGCAGATCAAGATTTCACAATCGAGAACGCGGGCATAGTGATGACCCGTACAGGCGCAAGAGGTTCAAGTCTAAACATTGGGCAAATGGCCGCTTGCGTAGGGCAGCAGTCGGTTCGTGGCAAAAGGATACTGCGAGGATACGTTGGAAGAGCTCTGCCGCATTTCGTTAACGGCGACCCCAGCCCGAGAGCAAGAGGCTTCGTGTACAATTCGTATCAATCAGGGTTAGATGCGATTGAATTCTACTTCCACGCCATGGGTGGCAGAGAAGGCTTGGTGGACACTGCCGTCAGAACGCAACAGAGCGGTTACATGCAGCGCAGGCTCATCAACGCTTTGGAACACATCCGCTTGGAGTATGACGGCACCGTCAGAGACTCAGCTGGAGACATAATTCAATTCAGGTACGGCGAAGATGGAGTAGACCCCGCTAAGAGTGATCATGGGCAAGCGGTGAACGTGAGTCGACTTATCAATCAGATAAAAATCGGTGAAGAAAAAGGTAAAGCTGCAACGGCGGATTACATTAAAAAACAGCTGAGAGAGGTTGAGGGACAGCTCACGCAGATACTTATGGACCAGCTTAAACAGGGTTTGAGCAAAGCTAAGCTCAGCAAGGAAGGCGTGGACAAATCCGTTGCGCTTACGGCTGACCAGTACAAGAAGGCGTTGATGGAGCCAGGTGAAGCCGTGGGCATAGTTGCTGCTCAGTCGATTGGTGAACCCGGCACGCAGATGACGCTCAGGACGTTCCACTATGCAGGAGTCAAGGAGCAGAACGTCACTTTAGGCTTGCCAAGGCTGATTGAAATAGTTGATGCTCGAAGAATTCCGTCAACACCGATTATGACGATTTACTTGACTGGGAATTACAGGAAAAGCAAGGAAGGCGCTGTGGAAATTGCACGCAACATAATTTACACAAGTTTGGAAAACTTGGCTTCAGCGATCTACGAGGACCCGATTCGCGAAAACATCGTGGTTGAACTGAACAGGTCCATGATGGAAGACAGAGCAATAACCATGGATGAACTCAAGGATAGGCTGCAGATTCAAAATGCGACCGTAGAGTTGACGGGCGATACGGTGGAGATTACGCCTAAGAAAGTTGAAAACCTGAAGAAAGTGATCGGTAAAATCCCGAATTTCCACGTTAAGGGAGTGCCCGACATAAAGCGTGTGTTGGTCACCGAGGAACACGGGGAATGGGTTATAAGAACAGATGGCTCAAACTTGGCTAAGGTTCTGCAGGTTACTGGCGTAGACACTTCACGAACAACAACAAACAACGTTCATGAAATTGCTAACACGCTTGGTATAGAAGCCGCAAGAAACGCCTTAGTCAACGAGGCGAAAGGGGTCTTGGAAGATCAAGGCTTAGACGTAGACGTGCGTCATGTCCTACTCGTCGCAGACATGATGACTTCAACAGGTGAGGTGCAGCAGATAGGCAGACACGGCATCAGCGGCAAGAAAGCAAGCGTGTTGGCGAGAGCGGCGTTTGAAATTACGGTTCCGAACATCGTGGAAGCAGCGGTGAAGGGCGAGAGTGACCCGTTGGAGGGCGTAACCGAAAACGTGATTGTGGGACAATCGATTCCAATCGGCACGGGTTTGGTGGAGCTGTACATGTCCACGTTTGAGAAGCAAGAAAAGAGCGGAGGGAAAACGGAAACATGATTGACGTAAATAAAGCATTAGTGTCAGTTGTGAAAACTGGCAAAGTTTCTTTTGGAGCCAACTCGGCTTTGCAAAACGCTAAGACTGGCAAGGCTAAGATGATTGTTTTAGCCGCTAACTGTCCAAAAGACATAAAAGAGCAAATTGAATATTATGGTGAAATCTCTAAGGTTCCCGTAATGACGTATAAAGGCACTTCGATTGATTTGGCAACTGTCTGCAACAAACTCTTTATTATTTCAGCATTAAGTATAAGAGAAACGGGTGACTCAGAGATTCTCAAAGTCATTGAAAATAATGAAACGTAAGAACACAGTGGAGGAATGGAGTGACTTCAGGCATTAAAATCACCTGCGACGAAATGCGGTATATCGCTTTGTTTGAAAGCGTGAGCGGTGCCGGCGTCAAAGACTGCATAATCGACGAAGAACAGGACCGGGCGATATTCATCGTGAACAAAGGAGAAGTGGGCGTTGCCATAGGAAGGGGCGGCAGAAATATCCACACGCTGGAAAGGATGACGGGTAAAAAACATGAGATAATCGAGTACTCGGAAGACCCGGTGCAGTTCATCAAGAACGCCCTGAAACCCGCAGCCGTCAGAGAAGTGCGCATAACCGAGCGAACGGACGGAAAAAAGATGGCGGTCGTAACGGTAAACCCGAAGGACAAGGGCGTCGCCATAGGCAAAAACGGCAAAAACGCGGAACGCCTGCGCTTTTTAGCAAAACGATACTTTGACATCCAAAATGTTAGCATCACCTAAACACCGTTAGCCGATTAGCTAAGAAACGTCGCAAACTAGTAGTTTCGAAAAAACGCTAAGCCTATTCTCAGAGAAAACCGTTGTATTCTGGTTTTTGCAAACGCTCCGCATACATAAACCTGCACACCCGAAGCGAAGCGCGCGCGCAGAAAATCTTGACTATCCCGTGCTTAAACAACGGGGGTAGCGGTCGGACTTCGTGAAGAAAACAGTTTTACTGATCATCTTGGTAGGGCAGTCCAGTCTTTTACTTAAAAAGCGCGATTATTAGCTGAAACCGACTGTTCATTATTTCTAAAGGGTAAAATAAAAAAGGGGAAAGTGAAATGTCGTGTGGTTTTTGTTAGATGTTTACCGTTTCCTGAGCAGCAATAGAGCGAAGCCTATGATGACGATTATGATTATTGCAATGCCTACTCCTAAGACATAGGTGTCGGTCATGGGTGCTGGCGTCGGTGTAGGCTCTGGTGTGGCAGCGGGCGCTTCTTCAACGCCAAAAGCGGTTTCAGCGAAAGATCCATAGTAAGCACCGGAACCATCGAAACTGGCGATGACAGTGTATTTGCCAGGAACTTCTGGAGTAAACATGTAGCTGTAGAAGCCGCTTGAGTCGCTTGTTGTTCTGCCGACCTCGTAGACGTTGTTGTTTGGATCAATCACGCTTACGACCACTTCGACGCCGACAGCGTCTGCTGGACGCTCAAACTGCTTATACACGTACAACATCCAGTCACTCATGTTCGCGTCAGAAACAGCAGGAACACCATTCGGAAAACGCATCTCCAAACCAGCACTATTCGTGCCCGGAGAAACATCAGTCACCATGCCCTTCACCAGTACTGGCTTGCCTAATGGCTGAACGGCTTCAGGTGTAGATACTGTGGTTGCGCTTGGTCCTTTGCCTATGGCGTATATGCGTTGGTCGTACGTGTCTTGCGTCGCTATGATACTGTCGCCGATGATTCCGAGCCCGCCCCAAAGGGTCTGACGGAACAAACCATCCGCCCTAAATACAACATCGCCAGTAGTGGCGTTAAGGCAGACGAATGGTCCACCGCGCGGTCTAGGGTCAACAGGAGAGTGCTCCAGAGTACCCCAATAGACCTTCCCGTCGGTAGCGAACAGAGTAAAGAGCCACCAGTTGTTGCCAAACAAGATCTCTGAATACTCATCTACAGCGTCGTAAGTCCATGCCAAATCGCCGGTCTCAAGGTCATAACAGTAGATTGTTCCAGAGACACCTGTTGAGTACAGGTTGCCGTAAGCAGCTATTACTGGGCGTTCGCCGAACTCTGTCCATCCATAGAAGTTCGTGTAAGTCTCTTCTACCGGTGTGTGCCACATGTAATCTCCAGTTGTTGCGCTGAAACCATAGTAGCTCGTTGTTTGGATCGCCCAATAGATGAAAGCGTCTTCAGTCGTAGTCTGATATGCTATAGTTAAGTTGCCTGCAGCCCATTCAGAGGGTGCCGCCACAGTTTTCCTGAAAAGCACTTGCCCTTCTTTGCCTGGCTCCAAGCTTATACCCCATGAAGTAACTTCCGTGGAGGAATAGCTCGAACCGACGGCTTTGTCCAATGGAAAAACGTCGCGGACGCTTCCCGGCAAATCATCGGGTATCGAAACGTTCCACGAATAACCGTTTAGTCCTAAAGGCGTTTCAGGAGACGTACTGGGCGCATAGCTAGTATCATATACACCGTCTGGCCCAGTCGCGTTAACTACCTTCCCTTGAGGTTCAAATTGACCCCACGCCATGGTATCGTACTGGGCGGCGGCGTGTAGCGCTGGTATGTTACTTGAGTTCCATAAAGTCATATAGCCATTTCTTGTGTTAACGTTATACAGTAGAATTTCACCTTTCGGGCCACGATTTATACCAGGACCAGAGTAACTGGGTACCCCTTCCATGCGGTACACCCAGTCTCCAGTGAACGGGTCAAAAGCGTTCCAATTGCCGCCATTAATTATCCACAAGTAGTCGAAAACGCCGTGAAAGTCATACGTATCCCAGTACATCAGCTGACCTATCATAGTGCTTCCAAAAAATCCTGCAGTGCTTACCACTTCATTACCGTTTTCATCTGTCAATACTCTGGACCATAGAACTTCGCCAGTATGTAGATCCACACAAACTATCTTATCGTAGTTTTCCGGACCTGCGTATGGATTGAAGTAGAGTTTCCCTGCGATGATAACGCGCATTTGGAATTTGCCTTCATACGCGTCTCCAATCTCGAACGAGTGCCCGTCAAGGTCCACTCCTCCAGCGAGACCGCCTTGCGTCTCAGGCATTGTCCACAGAATGTGAGCAGTATCGGGTGCATATTCGTTGCCCTCAACATAAAGGGGATCTCTGCGATCTCCGTTGCCGTAGTTGCGGCCCAGCCAGCTTCCTGCGATGACGTTCCATTCCCTGATCTGCGCATCTATCGGACGAGTCCAGTATTCAGTTGGCAACGGGTGCCCTGGATAGTACGTTATAGGCTCCTCGGTGACGACAAGCGTCAATGCCGGGCTGTCACTAGCCAGCATCGTTGTACCTGCGGGGGTGCTGAATGGACGAGATGTGCTCGTTGGTAGCGTTTGCTCAGGGAAGTGCGTCTGCAGAGTGTAGTTGCCGGCCATCGTAGGCGTAAACGTACCGCCTGTTCCACCAGTAGAATCGGTTTCATAAGGTCCTAGCGTCTCGGTGTGTCCGTCAGGTCTCGTTACCGTTACGGTTATGCCCTTCCAACCTTCATTTGTGTTCGCAAGAGGGTGCTTAATTCCGACGTGGAGCAACACCTCTTGCCCAACACCAACGGGGTTAGGCGTAGCACCAAGAAAAGCATAAGTCTGCCACCTATCCGCTGCAGTAGCATTCGGTAAGGCAACAAGCGAAACAGCCATAGCGATCAACAGAAACAAAGCAACAGCAGTAGCTCCAGATTTCCTTCTATCAAATTGCAAATTTTTCCTTCTCCTTACTTTTATTGCGCATAACTGCGCAAGGAATACTAGCATAATCGGTGTATATAAAATCTTGCATACGGGTTATTTTTATAATTCTTAGAATATACACTATTCAACTATTTACTAAATGATTGTTATATAAAAAGGTGTAAAGCCCCCCAAAAAACCTTTAAAATGTCACTAATAAGGCGTGTAGGGGTTCTCCATTATACCTTTTTTTATTCACAGTTCAAATGTGCAAAAAACTTGTACAGAAACTATGCGTCGTCCCAGTCGAAGATAGGAAGCTCAAGCTATCTGTGGGTATAAACAATTTTTCACGCGCTAGTCCTGTTGAGACGCGAAGGTGGCATTCTTTTCGTTTCACTCATCTTCTGGCCTGGCAACATCTTTGCTTTCCTCTTCTGAAACGTCAGAGGTCTCGCTCTTTTGGGTTTCAGCGTTTAGAAGCAGGTTAATCAGTGCTTTTTCGTCCACTTCTGCACGGGTTCTCCAGTTCAAATACAGCTGGTCATTCTCGTCGTCCTGCAGATATCCATAGCGAATGTAACGGTCAATGTTGATGCCGACTTTCCAGCCTGGAAGCTTCTCGCCCAGCACTTCTTCCACGTCTTTCCTCGGTGCTTGTCCTCTCTTGCTGATTATGTACGAGATTGCCACGGCTAAACCTGCCAAGTCGTCTATTCGCCAGCCAATCATCTTTGACTCTTTCGGCGTTAACTCGCCTCGTAGCGTCACGTAAAAACGTGCCCTATTCAACTCTTCCAACGAAGGCTTTCCTGCTGGCG
Source organism: uncultured Candidatus Bathyarchaeia archaeon (assembly GCA_964548345.1). Taxonomy (GTDB): domain Archaea; phylum Thermoproteota; class Bathyarchaeia; order Bathyarchaeales; family Bathycorpusculaceae; genus SG8-32-3. The sequence continues at coordinate 21,491 of CAZJQR010000020.1, forward strand.
TTTTTTCCTCTTCAAAAACAGTCTTAACCATCAAATCCAGCGACTTCAAGTAGTCATCTAGGACCTCCACCACTTTCGGGTAATCTGCGCCAAGCGCTTTTTGCAGCTCCCAGCCTTTCACGCCAGGTTTCTGATGTCTCCTGTAAAACAGCATGTGCGTAGCACGCTTCATCTTGCTAGCGTAAAGACCTTTCGTTTTCTTTCTCAATCCAACTCGCCTCTCTTCCACTTCTGCCAATCATCATACGTAACCGCAATCGGGATCGAAACAGACTGCTGCGTTTGAATCTGCGTGTTAGGTTTCGCGAAGGGTTTAATGAAAACCTCCTCCTCCAACGGAATAATCTCCAGCGTCGCGTAGCCGTAAGTTATCAAGAAGCTTGCCAGAAAAGCACGCTCCACCGTTTCCTCATAAGTGTCTGCGCCAATGAAATCCCAGTAACGCATCTTACCACCAGCCCCTTTCTCCTTAACCTTATCCTTCAGCTCCCGCCAGAAACTTTCAAGCTCATCAGAAAAAACCCTGTCGCCCAGCACACGCTGCCTCAGCAACTCATCCCTGCTCGTGGTTCCAATCGCAACCTCAGGAACCGCAAGTTCCGGCCAGCGCTCCTTAAGCGGCAACAGCCTTTCCCAGTACCGCAACGCCTCCTCAAAACTGTGCAGGTTAAGCTGCTCCAACTCAACGACGGGAAGCCAAGCCCCAAGAAAAACGCCCACCATCTCGTCTTTGGTTGCCTGCGTGATTTTCTCTTCAAGAAGAAACGGATCGGTGTAAAGCGAAGTCGAACGATGCTTAACCCACTCGCTCTGAAGCTTGATAACCGAAGCCAAGTGGCTGATAACCTCAGAATCCAGGTTAAGCTCTTCAGGTTTGTCCCACCGCGGAAAATACTCCTGCACCACCTTGATTACGTCGTCCACGTTCAGCAAAAACGGATCCACCGTGTGATTCTCAATAGCTATGCACATCTCTATAATCCGCTGCAGCTTCTCCGTACCAATCTTTTTCTGCGCCTTTTTGGATTCCACTACGCAACCTCTCGCACTACAGATTTCCCTTCAACATTCTGCACCGTAATGATGTTCGCGTTCTCCTGAGCAAACGTGATCTGACTCGGCGTAATCACGATGTACTGCGAAGTCGCATCCTTAATCAACGAAACCAGCATCCGCGCAATCATCTCCCTGTTCTTCGGATCCATGTGAATATCATACTCGTCCACCGCACGGAAAGGCGAACGCACATGCTGCTGCAAGGCTAAAAGGAAACTCATGGTCGCCATGGTTCTTTCGCCGCCACTCTGCGTGTAAGCATCCAACGCCACAGGTTTTCCACCCTTGAAACCCACCAGAATCTCCAAACCCGCGGTTTCAATGTCATGCCCATTCGCCAACCGCACCTCACCCGTCGCAAGCGTTTTACCCATAATCTTCTGATACTCCAAGTTCACACGCTCCAGCAAGCTCTGCATCACGTTCCGCCACGCCTGCATCCGCGTCTTAACCTCCTCAAGTGCCTTCAACCTGTTCTCAGCCACAACCTGCGCCTTCTCCTTAAGCTCCAAATAAAGCTTAGAATAAGACTCATACATCCGCTCAATGTCCTCCGACACGTCAGCCAACGCAGCCAAATGCCCATCCGTCACACGAATCTCATCAAGAACATCAGCCACACTCTTCACTACGGCAATCCTCGCACCAGACTCTGCCGCCTTAGCTGTGGAAGCCTCCAAACTGGCTTTCGCATCTCTAAGCTGACCCTCAATCCGCCTCAACTCTTCACTGGCGCTTTCTCTCCGAAACTTCAACAAGGCGAGCTGAACACGGTTTTCAAGAATCTGATCCGCCACCTTGTCAGCAGCCTCCTCCAAACCCTGCGTTTTCGCTTGGTTTTCCTTCACCTTCCCGTTAGCATCCGAAAGGTACTGCCGCGAACCCTGCAGCAGAGACCTCAGGTTTTCGGTTCTCAACAACTTAAACTGGCTGGAACTCTTCTCAATCGCAGACTCCAAAACCGCTGCCTCTTCCAGAAGTTGCTCGTACAAGCGCAAAGTAGACTCGTTCTCTGCGATTCCACGCTCAAGACTAATGCGCTCGCTAAACCCAGTCTTCATTTCACCCTTCAACGTCTCCATCTGCGTCTGCCCACTCTTCAGCTGATCCGAACCCGTTTTGGCTTCTTCTTCAATGCAGTTCAGCGCTTCCTGCTCACCGTTTCTTTCCGCCTGCAACTCCTTGAAGACGCTTTCGCGCCGCTCCACCTCAGCCCAAACAAATTCACGCTCCAGAAAACGCCGTTTAGTCTGCAACTGCTTCTTCTCCTGAAACTTCCCGTACTGCTCCCGCCAATAATTAAGCGTCTGCTCCGCCGACTCCAAAAGTTTGCCAACAGACTCCTCTTGGCAGAGAATACGCGTCAGCTTCCGCTGAGCCTGCAATACGTTCTCGCGGAAAGGCTCCAACCCCACCGCAGCCTCCACCATGCGCAACTTTTCCACATTGGAAAGCACTGAAAACTGCTCCACCATGTTCTGATGCATAATAATCAGCATGTTGTCAGGGTCAACCCCGAACCTACCAAGCAACCGTTCAACATCCTGTTTCGTGGCAGCACGATTCTCCAGCTCAAACCAGTACTTGCCGTCTCTGCGCAGGACACGCGTTAGAAAAAGCTGGTCCTTATTGTATTTTCGAACCGGACGTTTGCCGCCTCGCCTGCTGTTGTCCAAAATAAGCGTGACGCGAGCCTTATCCTTACCCCAACGTATTAGGTCACTCAGCTTCCTTGAACGCTCCGTGTACGTCTGCCCCAGACCAACCGAAATGGCTAAGAGAAGCGAGGATTTCCCTGCGCCGTTGGGTCCGCCTATAACGTTCACGCCCGATCTAAAGGGTACCCTAGCGTACTCGTAGCTCATGAAATTCTCCAAGATGACTTCCTGTATCAGCATCGCAGATTCTTGGCCTCTTAATTAGCGTGCGTTATTAGGTGAAAAATCTATTATTTAACCAAATTGCACAGAAATGGAGAAATCTCCCG
>CAZJQR010000021.1:0-24166 GCA_964548345.1 uncultured Candidatus Bathyarchaeia archaeon
GGGCCCGTAGTCTAGTACGGATTATGACACTGGCCTGCGGAGCCGGAGGTCCTGGGTTCAAATCCCAGCGGGCCCGCCACCCCATCTGCTTTTCTTATTCTTTAAAGATGGCGTGTAGGCTTAGAAGCGCTTATATTCGGTAGGCGCGGCTCTATAGTTTATGGCTCTGAAGAGAGGCGGCATGGTTTTTCTCGTTGTAATAGCCATTTTAGCAGTGGTTATTGCATTGCTGTTTGCCCCTCAACGTCGAGGCGGGCGGATTTTCCATGCTCTGATGTACTTGGTGTTGCTGTTCGGATTGGTTCACGCCGACTCCATTGGGGCTGACTTTCAAAACTTTGGTGTCAGGGTTATCTTTTTCGCGTTGTTTTCCGCGTCTCTAGCGGGTTTCGCGTTCAAAAATACCGACGCTACCAGCTCAAAAGAAAAATGCAACGATAACTGTACATTCAATGCAAGCCAATTTTGCTAAGGTTATATCTCGTCGAGTAGTCCCATTTTCAATTTTCAGGGTTTGATTAACAAAATCTTATGTAGTGCAGTGCTGGACATAGAAGAGGAGACTGTTAGTTTATGCGAGACGGAACAGACGAAATAATAAAAACTGAACTGTATGGTGAAATTGAGACCTTAGAAAAGCAGTATCACGCCATAAAGGATTATCTTTCAGGAACGGAATCTGAAAGCTTGGAAATCATCGGGAACCTGCAAGGGTTCAGAAACACCTTAAGCAAAATTAGCATGCACATCCTTACGTTGTACACTCTGGAAGGGCAAAAAACCAAAATCACATGGGATTCCCTTTTCACAAACATAGACAACGCCTTGGAGAGACTGCAGGGTTCCGCCCGTTCGAATCCCCGACCAACAATCCAGTTAGCCCTAGACATGTCTGAACCCAAAATCGAGGAAGTTATGTCCTACCTGTTGACCCTGAAAAAATCTCTGCAGTAAGCGGCAAAGAATTATCCCACGATTTTTTCCCAACTCTTAACCAAATCGAGAACTTCTTGAACAGGCTGACTGCCGTAGCTTTTTAAACGTTCGCGGAGCTCCACCTTGTCAACCGCAGCCTTCTGAAAATCCCTGATTTGGCTAGCTCCACTCGTCAAGTAGAGAATCCCGTCTATGCCAGTTCGTGCGCAGCGAACGCTGACAGTCAGCAGTTCCGAGGCTGACGGCACATTTATCACGTTGTCTCCTGGACCGAAAACGTACAAGCTGATGTACACTGGCTTCTTGAGCAGCGTTTTAAACCCGCGCGCCAGCATCTCCCAGTACCACGGCGTCGCATAGTTCTTGCTGAACATCACCACGTTGAACGCGTCAGCGTACTTGGCGAGGTCACCAAAATCCACCCCGTAACGCTCATAGGAAGTTACTGGGTCAGGCTGTATGCACATGACCAGCTCCTTTTTCACGCGCTCCCTGACTTGGGCGATGTAGTTGGTGACTTCTTTTCTGCGCCATTCAAGCCAGCTTAGACCGCTCTTCATCCACAGCTCGTTGCAGCGCGGACAGGTGCAGTGGCCGTGATCTGCGAAGAATTGGCTGTTCAGCCACACACCCCGCGAGTGGCGGTCAACATCCTCAATGTAATCCAGCTGTTCACCCCGATGCTCTGGTTGCGTGGCGCAAACGACGTCCCAGTAAATGTTGAAGTTGCTGTTTCCCATTCGTGCTGGACCAAGAGGCGACTGCGAAATCCAGTCAGGATGACTGCGGGCAGCCACGTTATCCGCGAAAACAGCTATGTTGCTGTGCATGTCCTGCACTGGCGGAATTCTTGCGCCCGTTTCCACTTTAACACGTAACACATGGAAGTCAAAACCCTCAGCTTTCTCGGGTTCATATACGTACGCACCGAACTTCAAGTCACACACACCTTACGCCACGGAAAGAAAACGGCATGCGATTATAAGGTTTCGGATAAATCAGCACAGTTTCAGAGACGCCAGCACTTCAGAACTCAAAGCCCACTTCGCTTCCTCTCAGAAATTTATGCAGTTTAGTATATATAAGGGGACTATAGACTGTTCCGAGCACAACAGAGCTAAGAGATGTAGGTGGTTTTTTTGTCTTCTTCTTTGCGTGTTTCCTCAGCTTGCAAAGCCCTTTGCTCTTCGATCTTCTGCAAACGAGTCACCATCGTTTCCGCCTTGGCGATTTCTTCGTTCAAACCAGCCAGATCTACTTCAAAATTAAATGCTGATTTCAACACTTCCAAAACGCTTCTTGCAGCCAAAGGATCAGGCAGATAACCGCGTGTTTCTCCCAAAAGGCAAATCGCACCGATTTTTTTGAAACGTGCCAGCCCAAGTATCAGTCCTGCAGTGCCAACTATAGGGCTTCCCGAGCTGCTCACGGCTGCACCTGCATCTAAGGCTTTGTCCAGCAGCTCTTGGTCTGTGGCGGCTACGAAAACGTTGGGTTTTTCTTTGGTTTCCACTCGGTAACCGCCGATTGTTACAATGGTTTTTACGTTGTATTTTTTCGAGAAATCAAGCATTCGGTCAGCAATTTCGTACTGCCCTTCGATGGTTTGCGATTGGCTGTCACCCGTGAAAAGTATCAAATCGTTCGGTCCTTTCTCGTTTTTCCAGTAGTAAAATGCTCCTCGCAAAAGCCGAACGTTCCCTTTCTTGTTCACCAGCACGAAGTATGGGAAATGAGGAGAGTAAAGGTGCGCAAACTTTTTGGCGTTTAACTTTTTTATCAGGTAGCGTATGGCGATTTTGCCGACAAGTCCCAAGCCTGGAAGGCCTTCGATCAGAACGGGATTGTTGAGTTCGACTTGCGTGAATTCTTTGATGTAAGTTTCTTTCACCTTGTCACCTGCTCCTTTTTCAACGCCATCCTGTATCTGAGGTATTTATCATCCGGAGAAAACTTTGCCGGATGAGGTATCCGAACGTTACCGCCACAGTGTGGACACCCATTCCTCTTCAGCGTGTATTTTCCGCACAGTTCACATTTCCTTAAAAGCCAAGCCACTATTTCTCCCTTCTAAAAGACCCTTGACCACCAGCTTTGGCGATGTTTGACACCACGCTTTGGGAGACTTTCTGCAAGACTTCTTCTGCGCGTTTGTAGTTTTCCGCCAACACTTCCACGCCGTATTTTGGGGCAGCTACAACGTAGAAGCGGACTTTTGTATCCTTTGTTTTTTCTGTTTTTTTGCCGTTAAGGCAGGAATCTTTGATTATTTTAACTCCGTTAGGCTTCATGCAGCGAATCTCAAGTGAGCCTTTGACCTTCACCATCTTCACGCGGATTCGTTCTTCCGCGACTTCAGCAAAGGCTTTGGCCAAGTTTTCAGGAACATCCATTTCCGTCAGAACTTCAGGGCCTTCTTTGGCTAGTTTTTCGAAGCCATCGTATAAGCCATACTTTTCTTCCAACAGAGCTCCTGCTTTCTCGTAAACTTCTTCGTTGGGTAAATCGGCTTTTTCTGCCACTCCGCGAAGCAGAGCTTCAGCTTTTCTGTCCTGTTTCCATTGGCGTATCTTTTCGATTTTTGCTCTTTTGGTGACGCGTCTCAAGGATAAGTCTATGTGTCCTTTTTCCAGGTTTACGCGTGTAACTTTTAAAACTACTTTTTGCCCTTCTCGCACGAAGTCGCGGATGTTCCTTATCCAGCTGCTGCTGATTTCGGAAACGTGGAGCAAGCCTCGTTTGTTGTATTCGTCCAGGTTGACGTAGGCACCGTAATCAGTAAGGGTTTCTATGGTGGCGATTACTAAATCTCCGACTTCGGGCCATTGAGGCTTACGCTCAGCCATTTCCACATTCGTCCTATTCGAAGGCAGTTAGGATTTCGCCTTTGATTTTGGCTTTGCCTCCTGTGGGTTCTGCGAGGGTTTCGCCGCAGACGTTGCAGGTTACTTTGTTTGTGGCGTTGCTGTAGAGCAGTTGTTCGTTTCCGCATTTCGGGCATTTAACTCGTAGGAAACGGCTTTTGGGTTTGGGTATGAGTTTGTTCCATTCTGACATGTCGCTTCACCTTTAAGTTATGGCCAGTTTTCTTAGGCGTATGCCGTCCTTGTGATACATGTAACCGCATTTTTTGCATTTAAGCCTCAAGGTTTGCTTTTTGGTGGTTTTGGCGAATTCGCGTTGAAGCGGATATTTCTGTCCACCATAACCCTTTTTCTCTCGCTTGTGATGGCGTTCACCTTTGGCTAAGGCTCTTCGCTTTCCAGCCTTGTAAAGGCTTACCGTGTGAACCTGATGAGCTTTGCACTTTGGACAGTACGTGCGAATTTGTTTGGGAACATTCATGCTTTGTCACTTTGGCTTTGCAATACAGAAAACACGCATACTCTTATACTTTTTCCGCTTAAAGCCACTTCTCTAGCGCTCACACAAGACTATAACCCCTTACATAAAGGAACTTTATACAGTTCTGAAGGGCGCTGGCGCTGGTACCCCCTCTATAGTTTTCTGCATTGATTGGCTATTAGACCCCAATATGCTGGGCTGACTGAAAACTCAACTCAAAGATTATTCCCATTCGATTGTTGCGGGTGGTTTGTGTGTGACGTCGTAGACGACGCGGGTGACTTCTGGTATCTCATTGGTTATTCTTGTGGAGATTGTCTCGAGCACGGCGTAGGGGATTTTGGCGAAGCTGGCGGTCATGGCTTCACGGCTTTCCGCGGCTCTGACAGCGACCACGTAGCCGTAAGCTCTGGAGTCTCCTTTGACGCCTGTGGCTTTGGTGTCCGTTAAAACTGCGAAGTACTGCCACAGGTTTTCCTCCGATCCGCCTCTTTCGATTTCTTCTCTTACTATCATGTCTGCCTTCTTTGTGATTCTAACCTTCTCAGGGGTTAATTCACCAATTATTCTAACCGCCAACCCTGGTCCTGGGAAAGGTTGTCTGGAAACTATTTCCCGAGGCAAGCCGAGCATTTTGGCGACTTTTCTCACTTCGTCCTTGTATAGGTCGCGCAGGGGTTCCAAGATTTTTTTGAACTTGATTTTTGCCGGTAGCCCAGCTACGTTGTGGTGGCTTTTTATCTTGTCCGAGTGTTTCCTGAAGCCCGACTCAATTCGGTCAGGGTAAATCGTTCCCTGAATCAGGTAATCCGCGCCTGCCGTCTCGGCTTTTTCCTCGAAAACCCGTATGAACTCTTCTCCGATGACCTTTCGCTTCCTTTCCGGGTCAATTACTCCTTTTAGTTTCTCCATGAACCTGTCTTGAGCATCTGCGATTACGAGGTTGATTTTGAATTTTTTAAACGCGCCTCTAATTGAAGCGGGTTCGCCTTCCCTCATAAAGCCGTGGTCCACGAAAACCGCGCTGAGCCTGTCGTTTAGCGCCTTTGCTGCAAGGGCTGTGGCGACGCTGGAGTCAATGCCTCCGCTTAATCCTATTATTGCTTTGCCGTCGCCTACTTCTGCTTTTAACTCGCTAACCATCTTTTCTATTATGTCTCCCATCTGCCAGTTGGCTTTGCACTTGCAGACTTCAAAGATGAAGTTGCGGAGCATGAGCATGCCTTTTTCTGTGTGAATGACTTCTGGATGCCACTGCAAACCGTAGATGGGTTTATCCTTATGCCTGAACGCAGCTACTGGGCAGCTCTCTGTGTGAGCCAGCACCTCAAACTCGGGCGGTAGCGAGATCACGGTGTCGCCATGGCTCATCCAAACCTTCTCCTTTCCGCCTAAGCCTTCCAGCACGCCGACGGGCTTGTCGATTTCAACGCGGGCTATGCCGTACTCCTTGCAGGCTGCGGGTTCAACTTTTCCGTTGACGAGTTGAGCAACAAGTTGATGTCCGTAGCACAAGCCCAAGACTGGCAGGTTCAGCTCAAGAATTCCCGCATTAAACCTCGGCGCGTTCGTCTCATACACGCTTGAGGGACCGCCCGACAGGATTAGGCCCTTAACGTTGAATTTCTCGTTGAGCTTTTTAACTTCGTCTGGGGTTATGTCTTGCGCCACGATTTCCGAGTAGACTCCTTGCTCCCTGATTCTTCTGCCTATGAGATGGCAGTATTGTCCCCCGAAGTCCAGCACCAGTATGGTGTCATATTTAGTCTGCATTTTGACGTGACTCAAGCTTATTTGGGGGCTTGCTCTAGTAATTTAATATTGCTATCTGGTTGTTGTCAAACGCGAATGCACACGCTTTACGCAGGCTCGTCGAGTATTTCCATTTTTAAAGGCTTCCGCTTCCCCTTCCATGTTCGGCTGGAAAAACTAAACTTATATAAATATAATCGCCTCATTATCAGAAGCGTGTTTCGAAAAGTTTGATTTGATTGGAAAAACGTGCAAGGGGAAATAGTGTGATGGAGTTAAATGAAACCGACAAAAAAATCTTGAAAAACCTTTTGGAAGACGCTCGGTTTTCAAGCAGGCAAATAGCGAAAAACGTGGGGGTCTCCGTTGGCACCGTGCTCTCACGAATCAAAAAGATGGAAAACGACGGGCTGATAAAAGGCTACTCAGTCATTCTGAATCACGAAAAACTCGGCTACGAGCTTACGGTGGTGACGGAAATAACCGTTTCTAAGGGCAGGCTTACAGAAATGGAAAACGAGATAGCTAAAATCCCGAGTGTGTGCGGTGTTTATGACGTTACGGGATTGACGGACGCCGTTATCATCGCCAAATTCAAGAGCCGCGAGGACCTCGGCAAATTCACCAAGCAACTGCTGGCTTTGCCTTACATTGAGCGAACAAACACGCATGTTGCGTTGACAACTGTGAAGGAGAACTTCCGTCTCCTCTGAAATGGGCAGGATTAGTTTAGCGTTTATTTTTTCTTTGTGTATTTGAGTTCTGGGCGCGCAATGGTTATCTGTGTGCCCGATGCAACTCGGCTGGTTATCCAGACGTTTCCGCCTATGACCACGTTGTCGCCCACTATTGCGTCAGCGCCGAGAAGGGTTGCTCCTGAGTAAATTACTACGTTGTTTCCGATGGTTGGGTGTCTTTTTCTTCCTTTGATTATTTGTCCTTTTTCATCTTTGGGGAAGCTCAGGGCGCCAAGGGTTACTCCTTGATACAGTTTCACGTTGTCGCCTATTTCCGTGGTTTCTCCGATAACCACGCCTGTTCCATGGTCTATAAAGAAGTTCTTGCCTATTTTGGCTCCTGGGTGGATGTCGATGCCCGTCAACGAATGAACGTGCTCGCTCATTATCCGGGGAATAAGCGGGATGCCGCGCAAGTAAAGCTCATGGGCTATCCTGTAAGTTGTTATCGCCAAAACGCATGGGTAGCTGAGAATTACCTCTTCAGTGCTTACCGCCGCGGGGTCTCCGCTGTAAGCGGCTTCGATGTCTCCGCTGAGACCCCTTCTTATCTCAGGAATCTCCTCTAAAAGCTCTTTAACCACAACTTGTGCTCTTTTCAGGCAGACGTCGTGAGGGCACTCGGTGATTTTTCTGCAAATGTACTTGAGGCTTTTCTCCACCTCGTTCGTGAGTCGAGTGTATATAGAGGTTAGCGTGTTGCCGAGAAAATATTTGATGTTGGCTTTTGTGATGCCTTCTTTTCCCAAGTATCCGGGAAAGAGAACCGTGAACAGGTCCTCGAGAACTTCGATGACGACTTTTTTTGAGGGCAGGTCCTTTCCTTCAAGGTGGTCCATGCCTCCAATTGTTTCATAACTTCCTATGATATCGTCAACAAGCTTTGGGAGGCGTGTTCCAAGCCATTTTTCTTCCACTTTATCTTGGTTTTTCAGCAGTTCATCCAACATTTTCTCGGGGTTCCAACAAAACGTTTCATCGCCCGTTTGAACGTTTTTCTTTTCTGCTGGTTGTTGTGGGGTCGGATTTTGTTTCATTAGCTCACGTTCCCATCTCTCTTAAGAGAGAATAAGAAAAAGTGGGATATAAGAAAAGCGTCATTTTAGGCTGCTAAATGGTGGGCTATGCGTGGCTGGCTACTGCTTCTGGAATAGTGGCGTGCTGAGGTATCGTTCTCCCGTGTCCGGTAGAATAACCACTATGAGTTTGCCCTCGCTTTCGGGTCTTTTGGCGACCTCTAACGCCGCGTACGCTGCTGCGCCTGCCGAGATTCCTACGAGTAAGCCTTCTTTCTGGGAGAGCAACCGTGAGGTTTGCATTGCATCTTCGTCTTTCACTTCAATGACCTCGTCCACTAAGTCCCGTTTTAGGACGTCTGGAATGAAGCCCGCGCCGATGCCTTGGATTTTGTGGGGTCCTGGTTTGCCGCCGCTTAGGACTGGCGAGTTAGATGGTTCCACGGCTATGGCTTTGAACTGAGGCTTTAGCGGTTTGATGTATTCGGCTACACCTGTGATGGTGCCGCCTGTTCCGACGCCCGCGACCAGTATGTCCACTTTGCCGTCGGTGACGCTCCATATTTCTGGTCCTGTGGTTTCCCTGTGGATTTTCGGGTTCGCCAGATTCTTGAACTGCTGAGGTACGAAGCTGTTGGGGGTGTTGGCGGCGAGTTCTTCGGCTTTTTTGATGGCGCCTTTCATGCCTCCCGCGCCGGGCGTGAGGACAAGTTCTGCACCGTATGCCTTCAGCAGTTTGCGACGTTCGATGCTCATGGTTTCGGGCATGCTGAGGATGAGGCGGTAGCCTTTTACTGCGGAGACCATGGCTAAGCCTATGCCTGTGTTGCCGCTGGTAGGCTCGATGATTACGGTGCCTTGCTTTACGAGGCCTAGTTTTTCGGCTTCAGCTATCATGCTGAGGCATATGCGGTCTTTTACGCTTCCTCCCGGGTTTCGGGATTCCGTTTTGGCTGCGACTGTGCATTTTAAGCCGCTGGTTAGTTTGTTTAAGCGTATGAGTGGTGTTTTTCCTATGGTTTCGAGGACGTTGTTGAAAATTTCTTTCATTTTTTGTTCACCTGTCAAATTATAACGCCGTTATATTGAGAGTCGCAACATAAAAACTTTATTGCCAACCTCTCACAAAATTATCACAATTTCCACCATTATAAAGAAATCTATCCCGACACTCTCACACGCAAGGTAAAGCCTTTTAATAAGCTGCCTGATTTTATTATTTGCCACCTAAAGCGGGGGTTGCCAAGCCAGGTCAAAGGCGTAGGCCTGAGGCGCCTATCCTGTAGAGGTTCGTGGGTTCGAATCCCACTCCCCGCACTTACATAAAAAAAATGAAGGGCCCCAACCGCGATTTTTCGAGTTACGTGCCAGCTAACCCTCTTGGAGGGACCGCCCTTCCAATTTTGCTTTCAATCAACACAATGTACTTTTGCTAACGCCGCCTCTGTTGCTGCTTCTGTTATCTTCATCTCCCTCAAATTTAGCGTGAATTTCAGCAGTGTTGTCAAAAGCATCGGTTTGGGCTTTTCCGCCAGCTTTTCCTCGGCTCAGGCAGAAATTGACCATTTTATGAAGAGAGGTGTCCACCGAGAAGTAGAGCCGCAGAACCCATTAGCTAACGCTCTACCTCGTTGTGGAAGCATGTGTACTTGCCTGTGTGGCATGCGGGTCCTTTCTGCTCAACCACGTACAACAACGTGTCATAATCACAGTCCGCCCTTACCTTCTTGATTTTCTGCGTGTGTCCCGATGTCTCGCCTTTCATCCATAGCTTTTTCCTCGAACGGCTCCAGTAATGCGCGTAACCCGTGCTGAACGTTTTCTCCAAGGCTTCCTCGTTAGCGTACGCCAGCATAAGCACCTCTTTAGACCCCGCGTCCTGCACAACAACCGGGATGAGGCCGTTGCCCTTCTTGAAATCCAGCTTCTTAAGCACTTCTCCTGTCAAGGTCTAACAATCACCCCCTGCCTGCGCAAAAACTCCTTAATGACTGGAACAGGATACTTGTTGTAGTGGAAAACCGAAGCCGCCAACGCCGCATCCGCCTTCCCATCCGCGAAAACTTCAACAAAATGCTCTGGCACCCCTGCGCCGCCGCTTGCTATGACTGGAACGTTCACTTTTTCAGAAATCGTGCGCGTCAACTCAATGTCATAGCCGTCCTCGGTGCCGTCCTTATCCATTGAAGTCACCAAGAACTCGCCTGCCCCAAGCTCCGCAGCCCGCAACGACCAAGCAATCGCGTCTATTCCCGTGGGCTTCCTTCCTCCGTACGTGTAAACTTCAAACCAGACTGGACCTTCGCGGGTTTCCACCGTTATCCTGCCCTCTGCCTGCTTGCGCCGTCTTTTCGCGTCAATAGCTACCACCACGCATTGCTGCCCGAAAACGTCCGCAAGCCGCGTTATCACCTGCGGGTTTTCCACTGCCGCCGTGTTCACTGAAACCTTGTCTGCGCCGCTGCACAACACAAGACGGGCGTCCGACACGTTGCGTATTCCACCGCCCACCGTGAACGGTATGCTAATAGCTCTGGCTACGCCCTCGACGACGCCGCGCAGTATGTCCCGGTTATCCGAGGAGGCGGTTATGTCAAGAAAAACCAGTTCATCCGCGCCTTCATCCGAGTAACGCTTTGCCAACTCAACAGGGTCACCCGCCTTTTTAAGGTCCAAGAAGTTGATTCCCTTGACGACCGTGCCGCAGGTCACATCCAGACAGGGCACTATTCGCTTCGCTAACGGCATCCCCTATTTTTCTCCCATCATTTTTAACGCTTCTTTTAAAGTGAATCTTACTTCGTACAAGGCTTTGCCAATCACCGCGCTTTCAACGCCCACACTCTTCAGCGCCCGCAAATCTTCCAAGCCGCCTATTCCTCCAGCCGCAATTATCTCCACATCAGGGTACTGGCATGCTTCCCTCAGCGTGTCAAGGTCGGGACCTGAAAGCGTGCCATCCTTTGTTATCGAAGTTATCAGAAACGTCGAAACGCCGCGTGCGGCAAACTTTTCCAATGCTTCTTTCATGCTTTGACCCGTCGCTGTTTTCCATCCTTCGACCATGATTTTGCCGTCCCTATTGTCTAATGCAACAATCACCGACTTAGCTCCGAACTCTTGCTGAATCTGGGTTACAGCTTTCGAGTCGCTAAACGCTAACGCACCGAGAATGACTTGGCTGACGCCCAGCTTCAGCAGTTTTTCCGCCGCCCCGACTGTTCGTATTCCGCCACCAACCTGAATCGGCAAGTCAATGTTTTCAACGATTTCCGAGATCACCACCAAGTTGTCGCCCATGCCTAACGCCGCATCTAAATCGATTATGTGAATTTTTCCTGCGCCTTCCGCCTTCCATTTTTTCGCGGTTTCCACTGGTCCGCCACACTGGTCGTAAACCTTAGCCGTTTCAGGGTCTCCATATGTCAGCCTAACGATTTTGCCGTTCATCAAGTCAATCGCTGGAATCAACTGCAATCGTGTCACCTTTCTACTATTTTGGCGAAGTTTTCTAGGATTTTCAATCCGATGTCGCCTGATTTTTCGGGGTGAAACTGTGTGCCGAACACGTTTTTGCTGGCTATGGCTGATGTGAATGTGGTGCCGTACTCGGTTTCCGTAGTCACGATGCCTTTGTCGGCGGGCACTGGGTAAAGCGAGTGCACGAAATACACGTACGACTCGTCATTAACGCCCTCGAAGAGCCCAGTCGGCTTTACCATTCGAAGCGTGTTCCATCCCATGTGCGGCACCTTCACCGCGCCTTTCAACCATACGTTTTTGCCCTCGAAAAGCCCCAAGCCCTCCCCTGGGCCTTCTTCGCTTTCTGGAAAGAACAGCTGCAATCCTAGGCAAATCCCGATTAGCGGCGTGCCGCTTTCCACCGCGTCCAAGAGCGTTTGTTTCACGGCTTCGAGTTTGGTGGCAGCGGCAGAAAAGTTACCCACACCAGGCAACGCGATGGCGTCGGCGCTGCTTAATTGCCTTGGTGACACGGTGATTTTCGCGTCTAATCCGACTTTTTCCAAGGCGGTTTTCAGGCTGAGAAGGTTGCCTACCCCATAGTCGAATATCACTGCTTCAGGCATCAGATTACTCCTTTAGAACTTGGCACGCCTTTCCGCTTCGGGTCTATAGCTACCGCTTGCCTCAGCGAAACCGCTAGGGCTTTAACGGCTGCTTCCGCCTTGTGGTGATCGTTGCTGCCATACTGGACGAACACGTGGACGTTGGCGCACAGCGAAGTTGTCAGCGACTCGAAGAAGTGGTTTATGTCTTCGGTGGGCATGTCTTCGATTTTTTTGCCGCGCAGTTTCAGGTCGATTTTGAAGTAGGGGCGTTTGACGAGGTCTACGGCTGCAAACGCAAGGGAGCAGTCCATGGGCGCCGCGGCGTATCCGAAGCGGGCTATGCCTTCTCTAGTGCCTAACGCTTTGCTCAGTGCTTCGCCTAAGCCTATGGCGAGATCTTCAACCGAGTGATGCCTCAGGTCGCCCGTGACTTTGGCGGTTATGTCAATCATGCTGTGTGTAGCCAGCGAAGTAACCATGTGGTCAAGGAAGGGCACGCCCGTGTCGGCGGCGGCTTTTCCTTCTCCGTCAAGGTTCACTTTAACGCTGACTTCTGTTTCCTTCGTTTTCCTGTACACTTCATTCTTTCTCATGCTTATTCACCCAAATACTCGCGTAGCGCGTTCAGGAGTTTTGCGTTCATCTCGGGCAAGCCGACCGTGGTTCTGAGGCAGTTCTCGTACTCCAAGAGGTTTCCAAGCTTCTTGATGATTAAGCCTCGCTTCAGCATGTTCACGTAAACGTCCTCGTACGGCTTGCTGGTGTTGAAGAGGACGAAGTTTGCCCATGAATCGAACGCTTCTACCCCTTTTATCTCGTTGAGTGCGTTTATCAGTTTTCCCCGTTCGGCCTTTAACGCGGCAACCGCCTCCCTCATTACGCCGACGTTTTCCAAAAGCTTCCTACCCATGGTCAACGTGACAGTGTTAATCGCGTAAGGCGCAGGTATCTTGTTAACCGCCCTCGCCAGCAACGGGTTAGCCACCGCGTAGCCAAGCCTAAGCCCAGCCAAACCGAACGCCTTCGAAAACGTCCGCAGCACCACCAGATTCTGGTACTTGCTTATCAGGGGAACCACGGAGTATTCTGCGTACTCCCCGTACGCCTCGTCAACCATCACTATCCCTGGAAACTCTTCAATCAAAGCCTCAACCGCGTCCTGCCCAAACTGGTTACCCGTCGGGTTGTTCGGTGAACACAGGTACAGCAGCTTCGCTTGGGGCGTAAACGCCTCGCGCATCGCTTGTACATCAAGCTTGAAGCCCTTAAGAAGCGGAACCGCAACGTACTCGGCGCCCTGATATTTCACGCAGTACCCGAAGACGCTGAACGTGGGCGCAAACGTGACCGCTTTGTCGCCTCTCTCCAAGAACAGCCGCGTGATTCTGTCCATCACTTCGTCGCTGGAGTTCCCCACGGCAACGCAAGCATGCGGTAGCGTGAGGTACTCGGTTATAGCTTCGCGCAGTTTCTCTTCTTCTTCCTGCGGATAGAGCCTTACGTCGCATTCGTCTGCCACCTCCTTCAGGAGCGCAACAAGCTTCTCCCGCGGCATGTACAGGTTTTCGTTGAAGTTCAGCTTCACGATGTCAGAGGGCGAAAGCCCATACTGCTTCGCCGCGTTTTCGATGGTTTTTTCAGGGGCATAGCTTTCAAGGGCCTCAATCTTCGCAAGCTTCTCTTCCAGCCACTTCTTGCATTCATTTTTCATTTTTCAAACCTCGCCTCAACGGCTTTGTAGTGATTCGGCAGATTTTCTACCTGAGTCATAATCTTCACGCGTTCCTGCACAGTCTGCAAGCCTTCCTTTGAACTCTTAACGATGCTAACTCTTCTCGTGAAGTCAAGAGCGGATAAGCCCGAAAACGCATGTCCAAAGCCGCCTGTGGGTAAGACATGATTCGTTCCACTGGCATAATCGCTCAGGGCAACGGGACTGTACGAGCCGACAAGGATTAGCCCAGCGGACGTGATTTTCTCCGCTATTCTGTCAGGGTTCCGCGTCACGATTTCAATGTGCTCGGGAGCAAAAACATTCGCCAACTCAACCGCTTTGTCCATGTCGTTGCATGTGATTATGAACCCGTACTCCTCCAGAGCCTTCCTAACAATTTCTCCACGCTCCGCTGAAGTAGCCGTTTTCGCCAGCCAACCCTGCACCTCTTCCGCGAGCTTCTCCGAAGTGGTAATCAGCCCAGCGACGCTGTCCGCCCCGTGCTCAGCCTGAGAAATCATGTCCAAAGCGATTAGCTGCGCATTAGCAGTTTCGTCTGCCAGAACGAGGACTTCGCTGGGACCCGCAGGCATGTCGATGGCAACGTCCTTTGAAACGAGTATCTTTGCCATCGTCACGTACTTGCTTCCTGGACCGACGATTTTCTTCACAGGCTGAATTGTTTCTGTGCCGTAAGCCAACGCGGTGATGGCTTGGGCGCCTCCAACCTTATAGACTTCGTTTACCCCGCAAACATCAGCGGCAACCAGAACCAACGGGTTAACTTTGCCCCCAGAGTTGGGCGGCGAACACACCACAACTCTGGCAACTCCTGCCACTTTAGCCGGAACTGCGGTCATGACCGAGGTGCTCGGATAAGCCGCCTGTCCACCTGGAACATAGCAGCCGACGCTCTCTATTGGGCGCAGTGCGCTTCGAATCGTAACGCCATCGTTGGTGGTTGTAAATTCCACTCGTTCTAAGACGAGTTTTTCAAAGGCAGCTACTTTGTCTTTCATGAATTTTAAGGCGGAAACCTGTTCCTTGGTGACTGAGTCATAGGCTTCTTCAATTTCTTCCTCTGTGACTCGTAGGTTTTTGGGGTCTATGCGAGCTTTATCAAATTTCTCAGTAAGCTCAACCAGCGCAGAATCGCCGTTCTTCACTACTTTGTCTATGATGGCTTTGGTGCTGTTTTCGCTTTGCTCATTTGCTTTATTGTCGGGTGGCTGTCTCTTGAACCAGTCTGGCGGCAATGCTGAGGATTTCCAGACTCTCACCCAGGTTTGCTTGGACATTTGCTTTCTCTCCTGGTTATCTCGTCTAAAGCCAGCACCTGTCGAGGTTCGTACACAACTATGCCTTGGGCGAGCTTGCGGATTTTGGGCAAGAGGGTTATGAGACAGTCTCTCTCGACTATAGTGTTGACTGAGCACCATTTTTCATCCGCCAACGGCGCCACCGTCGGATTCCTCAGAGCTGGGAGGTCCGCAAGCAGTTTTTGCAGGTTTGCTTTCTTCACGTTTACGAAAATGTGGATTCTCTTGGAGCCGTCCACCACGCCCTTCAGCAAGGTCAGGATGTCGTAGATTTTTTCTTTCCTCTGCGGGTCCTGTAGGGTATCTTTGTTTGCGATAAGCACCGCTGAAGACCGCATTACGTCCTCGATTATCTTCAAGTTGTTCGCGTCTAAAGTGGAGCCCGTCTCCGTTACATCCATGATGCAGTCAGAGTTTTCTGGCGGCTTAGCTTCAGTCGCGCCGAAAGACAGGAAAATTTTGGCGCGTGGGTTTTCGCCTTTTCTCCACCACGGCGTCACTATTAAGGGCTCTGAATCGCCGAAGTGTTTTCGATACGCAGGACAGCTTTTGATGTATTCGGCTGCGATGTTCAAGTATTCGGTGGAGATCCGGAAGTTCTTTCCTTTGTTCCATACGTCTTCCATGAGTTCGGAGATGGAGTTTGTGCTCAAGCTTTTGGGTATGGCTATTACCAACCGTATTTTTCCGTATTCTAGGTTCTGGAGGACTTCAACGTCAGGACCTGTTTCCTTGATCCAGTCTTGACCCGTGATGCCTACGTCTTGTAGGCCTTCGCCGACGAAAACGGGGATTTCTTGGGGTCTGAGAATTTTCAATTCTATGCGGGGGTCGTTTATGGTGGGTCGGTAGGTGCGTTCTTGACCTGAGACTTTGTACCCTGAACGGTTCAAGATTTCGAAGGTTGCTTTGGCTAGGGAGCCTGCTGGTATGGCAAACTTTACCTTTTCCATTTTTCATCACCTAATTTTTTATTGAAGAAATAGCGAGTTGGGTTTCCAAACGAAAAAATAGACGTTTTTGGAAAAACCGTTTTCTTGAGGGTCATGCGTAGTTTAAAATAGTTGTTCGTTTTTAGACGGGGGTTTCTTCGATTGCTTTTACTCTTGATGAATGCAATCGCCTTGTATGAACGCGATCCCTCAACTTTTATCACTGAAAGGCACCTTAACTTGATGTCTTCCTAATAAACTTATCCTAATTAATATTAGCTGTGGCGCGGTTGCGAATCATTGCGTTGGAAGCGTTTGTGTTTTTATCTCGAAAACGAGCGGGGGCACGGTGGTTTTCATGTCTAGCTCTATGTCGAAAAGTCCCTCTAGGATGCCTTCCCAGATTTCGGAGTCGATAATCAGGGGTGTTTTTATGAGCAGGTACTTGTCTTTTAAGTAGAAGTCTCCGAATCCCTGTACTCTTAGTCTTTTGAAGATGTTTTCCCAGTTTTCACGCTGTGCTGCTTGGAGGCCTAAGGTTGTTTCCAACGAGACTTTAAGGGCGGCGCCCATTTCTTTCCCGATTTCACGCCATTTTTCTTTTGGGACGTGCTGGATTAGGATGTTCAGCAGTTCCACGTTAACGAAAGCAATGCGACTTATGCCGCAGTAGTATTCACCGGGAAAGCGCCAGTCGTAGATCATCATGCTTCGGTAGACGTCAAGCATCTTGGAGATAAGTGGCTTGATCCCGGGTTCCTTTCCTTCTCGTATCATTTGGTCTATGAACTCTCTTTCTTCTTTTTCCAGTATGATGGTTGTTCTCTTGGTGGTTTGCTCTTCCTTGTTGACCATTTCTTCTAGGCGCTTTTTCTTGTCGTCTCGCATACCAGATTCCTACATACCACATATATCTCTGGGTATATCTTATATGCTTTTCTAGCCGAAGCCGCCGCGGCGCAATCCAAAGAAGACTTAATACACGCCATCAGAATCTAGAGGATGCCGATGAAGAATCCTAAAAGCTGAATTCGATGATGCACCCTGGGGTATCTGAGGCACGTCTTTACGTGATTATTTTCTTTCGAACAAGAAACCCCATTAAGATTAATCCTGCGATGAAAAGGGCAAAACCTGCAGCTACCGAGGCAACATAATTCACCTTAAGCGCATCAGCTAGCAGGTAGGAAACGTATGTTGGACCCGCAAAGATCAGAAAAACCGAAACTATAATTAAAAGCACTCTCATGAATTTTGAATTCACATCGAATCTGTCAAAGGCGATATTTTCGTCGTTCTCTACCATGCAAACACGTTCCCGCTATTGTCTAAGTGTACTGTTTTTTCTTATAACCCTTCTTTTATCTCTTTTCCTAAAGCCTTCATCAGAAACTTGAAAACTCTGAATCCCGCCCCGCGATCGGCCTTGAAACCCGTTGTGGTGCCCAGCAAGCAGATGCCCTCAAGGTTTCGCTCCTTTGCAAGCGCCAGCGTAAGTCCTGTTCCCCCGACGATTCTGCCTTTGCTGTATATGACGGCGCCTTTTTCCATGAACTCGGTTGCCAGCCTTGATGACGTAGCGGCCACGTACACTTGGGTTTTATCTTCAGTTAAGGGTACTCCGCCCATCGTCACGATGAAGCGGCAGCCTAACTTTTCCACGAAATCCACTATTTCAGAGCAAACCTGATAGTGCGCCAAAACATCGTCGAAGGAAGGTTGTGTTTCACCGGTCATGATGACAAGGTTGTTTTTCTCCAAAGGAGCAGAATAGAACTCGTACTTTGGCACATAGGCTATTCCTTTTGTGCTGATTGAAACATAATCTGGAAATGACGGGGAATACAATTCTGCGAAAGGTTTGGCTTCGCTGAACTTTATCAATAGGTGCGCCGCTATTCTGCCGACGTTGCCGAAACCTGGGAGTCCCTGAACGAAAACTGGGTTTTCAAGGGCTGGATTGAACATCTCGCGGAAGAACGGTTTGTCCATTACCATTGCACCACGCATACAAAGTAATGTCGACACTAAAATGCTTTTGCTGAAAGAAAAAAAGAAACTATTAATATTTGACGAATGGTAGTACTAAAAGGATTTAAAAAACGCTTTCAGCGTAAACACAGCGGGGTGGGGTAGCCAGGATTAACCCGCTGGGCTCATAAGAGCGGTTAAACGCTGCTCGGAGAGACCCAGAGATCGCTAGTTCAAATCTAGTCCCCGCTACCAATTTCACGCGCTTCATTTTTCGACATTGCCCGAAGACCAGTATTGGACGGTGCTAGTCTAGGTGTTTTAACGTGGCATGTTCACTTTTTGAGGCTGGTTTTTTAAAATTGGATTGTTTGCCCGTTTATCGTGATTCTTTCAATTTTTGCTAGTGACTGCCAAAATTTTGCTTCCATCCGTTTCTGCCGCAAATTTTCTTTGGCTTTTTTGAGGAGACGAGCTTTTTTGGAAGATGATAGTTCAAGTAAATCGCCTTTTTTTGGTTTTGATGTTTTCTTTTTTGTGC
Source organism: uncultured Candidatus Bathyarchaeia archaeon (assembly GCA_964548345.1). Classification (GTDB taxonomy): domain Archaea; phylum Thermoproteota; class Bathyarchaeia; order Bathyarchaeales; family Bathycorpusculaceae; genus SG8-32-3. Next base: position 18,334 of record CAZJQR010000021.1, read on the forward strand.
TCACCTTTTTCACTTTATGGGAGTATCGCGTGTATTAATAAATCCGTTTTTTCTGGGGGTGACACATGTCCATATCGGATATACCCGTTGCTCAATGCATGCTGAGCGAGAGCTTACAGTTACTTCAACGGAGATGTGACCAAGCCTGACATCGGCTGTGTTCACAACAAGCCATAATGGGAAAAAATTGTTGGAAATGGTCGCCAATGAACGCTGCTTGCAGGTTTTAGCCTTTTCCTTTCTCTTCTTTGCCGAAGTATTTGGTCCATTTGAGTTTGCGGGCGTCTCTTCCGAATTTCAACGAGCTCTTTTTGCATTTGCCTGAGCAGAACCACAGGATGGTGCCGTCGTTTTTGATGTACATCATGCCTGTGCCGGCTGGGAAATCGGTGCCGCAGAAGGAGCATTTTCGGGGTTTAGGCATTTAAGGTTCCTCTTAGACAGCTTGTTTTATCTGGTGATTTTCTTGGCTTCTCTTTCGGTTTCTCTGAGCATCAAGACGTCTTCTACGCGCACGGGTCCTTTGACGTTTCGCGTTATAATGCGCCCTTTGTCTTTTCCTTCCAAGATGCGCACTCTTACTTGAGTGATTTCTCCGGTCACGCCTGTGCGGCCGATAATTTGGATGACTTCTGAAGGTGTAAGTTCCTGTTCTGCTGCTTTCTCTTCTCGGCTCATCACTGAGCTCCTCTTTTGACCTGCTCGATCCGGTTGATGATTTCTTTGATTAATCCGGTGGCTTCTCCTTCTTTGATTATGCATGCTGATGCGCATGGGACGTCTATGCCTACTGCGTTACCCAGTTTATCTTTGTTTGGGACAAACACGTAGGGGATTTTCCTTTCTTCGCAGAGCAGCGGCAGATGCGCTATGACTTCTGGGGGGTCAACGTCTTCGGCTATGACGACGAGTTTTGCTATGGACCGTTCAACGGCTTTGGTTGACTCGTTTGTTCCTTTTCTGACTAAGCCTGATTTTGAAGCTATTTGCAGGGCTTCATAGGCTGCGTCTACTATTTCTTTCGGCGCTTCATATTTTACATAGAATGGTTTGGACATTTTAGCCTCACCCTTTTAAGGCACAGTCTTATCAACGCTTCTCATTTAAGAAGGTTTCGACTCTAATAGTGTAGGTTTCGATAGTGGAAGTGAATGTAATTTTTCACTTCATTTTCTCTTTCTGTAGATTTTTGTTCCTTCACACTCGGTGACAAACTCAAAGCCGGCCAACAATAGTTCCTCATCTTCTTTTAGACTACTAGCGGTTTTTTTGTGCCTATATGTTTTTTAAGGTCTTACGGCTAGCTAATGCATGTTGTTCTTTTTGTTTGGGGAGTTTAATGAAGGTTGTAAAAGAGCGAAAACGTATTGCCATGTTATCGCCTGTTGCATGGAGGACCCCGCCGAGGGGTTATGGCGCTTGGGAAACTGTTGTTAGCAACCTCACGGAAGGACTGGTCTCAAGAGGGTGGGATGTGACCCTTTTTGCCACTGCTGATTCTGTGACATCGGCGAAATTGCTCTCTACTGTAGCTAAAGGATATGAGGAAGACGCCAGTGTTGATCCTCGTGTCGTCAGCTGTTTGCATGTTTCCGAAGCTTTCGAAAATGCTGAAGAGTTCGACCTCATACACAACCATTTCGATTATTTGCCGTTAACATATTCTCGATTAGTGTCTACTCCTATTTTAACCACGGTCCATGGCTTCTCATCTCCGCAGATACTGCCAGTCTATAAAAAGTACAGGGGAAGCTACTTTGTCTCGATCAGTAATTCAGATAGAGCTAATGGATTGAATTACCTAGCTACAGTATACAACGGGATTAATCTCTCAGAGTTCACGTTCTCGGAAAATCCCGGAGACGCCTTAGTTGCCTATGGACGTATTCACCCGGACAAGGGTTTTCACCTCGCCATCAAAGTCGCCAAAAAGACAGGGCGACGGCTAATCATGGCTGGCTACGTTCAGGACAGGTCTTATTTTGAAAAAGAGATAGCTCCTCATGTTGATGGTGATAACGTTAAATACTTAGGTGTTGTGACCAATCGTGAGCGTGACGAGCTTCTTCAACAGGCGTATCTGGTCCTTCACCTGAATACAATCCCTGAGCGTTTTGGGCTTGTTATGGTGGAGGCTATGGCTGCTGGCGTACCCGTAGTGGCTATGGATCTCGGTTCTTGCCGAGAGGTAATTGCAAATGGGCAGACAGGTTTTTTGGTTAACGATGTTGACCAGGCTGTTAAAGCAATCAAAAAGATTCCTGAAATATCTCGCCGAGCCTGCCGCCAAAGAGCGGAAAACCATTTTTCTTCGGATGTTATGGTAAAAAATTATGAGAAGGTATACCGTCGAATCTTTCAGTTAGAAAAGAGAAAAATGCGCGAGGGAATTTAATTTGAAGAAATTAATCACCCGTTTTCCAGGAAATCCAATTTTAACCAAAAAGGATGTCCCCTATCCTGTGGCAACAGTGCATAACGCTGCAGTTGTCAAGCATCAAAATGAGTATATCATGATTTTTCGTTCCCACCGCTTAAACGGTCGCAGCATCTTAGGACTAGCCCGTAGCAGTGATGGGTTCCATTTTGAAGTTGCTTCCAAACCTTTCATGACTCCTTCAGATGAATACGACGAATACGGAGTTGAAGACCCCCGCATTACCCGTATCGAGGAGAACTACTTGATCACTTACAGTGGTTACTCCCGGTATGGTGTGCGCGTTGGGCTGGCTAGGACAAAAAACTTTAGCCAGGTTGAAAGGGTGGCATACATAACCCAGCCAGACTTGAGGAACGTGGTTATATTTCCGGAGAAGATCGGGAAATACTATGTTCGTCTTGATCGCCCTCATACCGAATTAACCAGGTGGTCAATCTGGATTAGCTACTCTGAAGATTTGATTTCCTGGGGGCGGTCCAAAATTGTGCTCAGACCTCAGACTTATCACTGGGATTCGATGAAGGTGGGGCCAGGAGCACCTCCGGTCAAGACCGAAAAAGGGTGGTTAAGTATCTTTCACGGTGTCTTCGAAACGATGGCCGGAGCGGTTTATCGTTTGGGAGTCGCGTTACACGATTTAAATGATCCCGCAAAAATCATTGGGGTTGGGGATCGATGGATTTTGGAGCCTGAGGATCCTTGGGAACGTGTGGGGTATGTTCCCAACGTGGTCTTTTGCTGTGCAGCCATTCCTGAAGAAGACGATACCTTGAAGATTTATTGGGGAGGTGCAGACACTGTTATGTGTGTTGGGACAGCTAACATTCACGACCTCGTGGAATTCTGTCTTCAGGAGAGCAGAAATCCTTTATAGCAGAACCTTGTCGGGCAAGCCCTTTCTCTTTGTGCTTTGTGAAAAAGCATTTGAGTTTGAGTTCTGATTTTTGTCCAGAGCGCGCGCGGTGCCATTCAGGATAAGGAAACTCGCCTAAGCAGGCGCTAATAATTGTCGATTTTCCAAATGGCTTTCTCTCTTTTTCTGAAAGAATGGAAAAATGGCGCCCTTTATTATTTAAGGTGTCAGCAAGGTGTCATGTGGTGAAGTCAGAATTGAGTTTATTCTTACTCTGGCTTCTTTTTTTTCCATTTCTCTATTTGTTTTTCCACTTCTTGAGGTTCTGTAATGTAGTAGGTACAATCTATGGCTTTTTTCGCGTCGTCATTAATGCTCTGCAGCACCGAAACCAACTTCCCGTTCTTAAAACCAAAATATGTGTGTATCTTGCCCATTCTTGGTTTCCCTCAAATATTCCAGGCGCGAATTTTCTCTCAAAACCACTTTCAGCGCCCCGGTGAATATTCTATCTCACAATTTACCTATATTCACTATTTCCCACAACAACATATATCGAGAACAGATAGGAGCGTAGCCCAAAAAACCGAAAGATTCAACCTTGACAGGGAGTTATCTGGAGATTGGAAAGCGCGCTACGCGCTTAAACGCGTGGAGTTGATTATCTCAAAATTTTTAATTCGTTAAGCACAACTTGAATGAAGGAGACATGAGAATGAGCTCTATAAAATTAGATGTTGGCAGAAATTTTATTGTGCGTGTCAAACACGATTCGGACATAATTAATTTCGTGACTAATGTGGCAAAACAGCACGGGATAATGACAGCGTCCTTCACTGCGATAGGTGCTTTGAAATGTGCGAAGCTTGGATTTTATAATCAAGAGAAACATGAATATTTTGAGACCTTGCTTTCGTCTCCGCAAGAAATTGCAAGTTGCGTAGGCAATATTTGCTTAAAGGAAGGTGAACCCTTTGTTCATGCGCATGCAGTTTTAGCTGACCTAGACGGTAATACAAAAGCTGGGCACCTGCTTGAGGGTAAAGTTTTTGCAGCTGAAGTTCACCTAATTGAACTGATAGGAGAGAAAATTGTGCGGAGAAATGATGCCGTAACTGGGTTATCTCTTTGGGACATCTAGTTGATGGGATAAAGTCGAGTTGGTAGAACGATTTGGGATGGCTTTGTGAAGCGTGCGTTTGAACTAGCTCTATTTTGATGGTTTTTCGCGGTCGGGTAGTTGGCTATAGTTTCCTTCAGGTGAACGGTAGACCGCTAATCTTGCATCTGTTACCCAATTGTCATCGACTAGTCGGGTGATTTGAACAGAAATTACTTCCGCTGCTGGGTCGTTTCTTGTTGCAAATACTGCGAGGGAGAGGTTGCTTCCATCAGGGAGCGGTATGCGAAAAGACTGTTTTGGTCTTGCCATTTTCTATCGTTTCGATATGTATTTTGCGAGGCTGTTTAAATTTTTGTGTATTTAGCGTGCGTGCCTTTAATATATCATATAATAATTAATGAAGATTCGCCTACTTCTACCTCTTCTATCTTGAGTCTTAGCAATGGTTTCATCATTTGACTTTGTTGGACGAGTTGTTGATTTCTTCTTTTCGAGAGAGTAATAGAAGTGTTTAAAGCATAGAAATGGGAATGCATTGGATGATATTGGGATGATTAAGATCGCTTACGTAAGCAGCTATCCTCCGCGAGAATGTGGGATAGCCACTTTCACAAAGGACTTGGTTATCGCTTCAAACCGGCTGGGCATTTTTAGGAAACCTGTGGTCGTTGCGATGAATGAAAGGGAGACCATCTACAATTATGACAGATTTGTCAGATGTCAGATTAGAAGAGACTTTCCTGAAGATTATGTTGAAGCTGCTGGCTACATTAATTCGTCCAAGGCCGATTTGGTTAATCTGCAACACGAGTTTGGTCTGTTTGGAGGAGAGTGGGGAGAATACGCCAACTTTTTTTTGGAGAAGCTCCAGAAGCCGATGGTTTCCACGCTTCACACGTTGTCTGCGAGTTTTGAACCGAAGGCTCAAACAGTCTTGAAACAAATCGCAAAGCACAGCTCAAAGATAGTAACTATGACTAACACCGCCACACAAATACTTATGGCGTACGATGTCCCGCGTGACGAAATCGAAATCATCCAACATGGGTGTCCTGATGTTCCGTTTGTTGATAGCAACAAGGTAAAACCTTCGCTGTTTGGTTTGAAAGGAAAAATTGTGTTGTCAACTTTTGGACTTATGGGTCGAAGCAAAGGCGTAGAGTATGTAATTAAGGCTCTCCCGGAGGTTGTGGAGAAACATCCTGAAATTATCTATCTGGTAATCGGGGAGACTCATCCAGAGGTGAGGAAGTTTGAAGGTGAGCGTTACCGCAAATATCTTATCAAACTGGTTGACGATCTAAATCTTAATGAACATGTCAAGTTTCACAACCGCTTCCTCCTTAAGCGTGAACTAATCAAGTACCTTCAAGCAACAGACATTTATCTCTCGCCATACCCTGAGCCGAATCAGATC
>CAZJQR010000022.1:0-23872 GCA_964548345.1 uncultured Candidatus Bathyarchaeia archaeon
TCCATCTACCAAAAAGACCGCAGCTTCTTCTATTTCCGCTCAGAAACCCTCACCAAAGAACTGGCTGGCGCCAACATTAAAGATTACTTCGAAGCCGACGAGAACGTTAAAGCGTGGAACAGTAAAGGAGTAAACCTTGACAGTTCAGGTCGCTATAATGAAGCCCTAGAATGTTACAATAAGGCTTTGCAAATCAACCCAGAATCCGCATTGACCTGGTACAACAAGGGAAGCTGCCTCATCAGCCTAAAACGTTACAATCAAGCAATACAATGTTGCAACAAAGCTTTGGAAATCAACCCGCGCTACGCCTTAGCCTGGTACAATAAGGGAGTCGCTGAAGACCAACTCGGCCTCAGAAAAGACGCAGCGTTCTCCTATCGAAAACTCATTGAGCTGGCTTCCCCCCGAGAAGCAAAATACGTTGAGAAAGCCCGTAAGAGACTTCGAGATTTTGAAGAAGAGGAAAGATGGGACGAGCATCTTGGCGGTCTATTCGGATAAATAACTCTTCAAACAGATAGTATCCCGGATTGGCGGAATCATCAGCGAAGTCGGTATATCTCAAATTTTGCTTTGGCGAGGAAATTTGGCAATTCTCGCACAGTCTCTCTATCGTAATCCTTCACGTCTTCACTCAAATTGTTCCATGGAACAAGGTATGGACTTGTTTTCTTTTCATGGTCTTTTTCGCCAATAAGCCATCCATCCAAGAGTCTTTCTGCAACCCATCGTTCATGCTCCATTTCTGCCATGATTTCAACTTCTTCAGGTGTAAACTTGATTTTTTAGGTGCTCTATTCACCACTGGGGCGAATCCGCAGCCTATACTTCGAAGTTTTGCTGGAATGTGGTCAGCTTGCCTAGCGCGCGCTGCCGTTTTAACTATCCAAAACTTAACTTCCTTATCAGTGTTCTTGAACCCTAAAGACATCGCTAAGTAAGCGAATATTCTAGTTTTGTTTTCTAACCAGAATTTTTCCACTTGGAAGAGTCAGCTGCACATCCCAACCTTCAAGCAGATGCCTCTCCAACTCGTCCTCGCCAATGACTTTCATAGGATCATTCTCATCGTGAGGACGAGGTTTTTCTCGAGTCTTCTTTATGGCGTACTGCAACGCCTGTATCTCCTCCTCCGGCTTAAGAGCTCTTCCTAACTCCTTCTGCCTCTCAATCCTCACTCTTACCGGGTCAATACCGAAGGCCTCAGCGAATTTGCCTACGGCCGCCTGCACCAGGTCCTTCCGCATCTGATCCATCTTCTCCTCCACGTTCGCTCCCGAAGGGTTCGAAAAAAGGTTAAGCTTAGGCTCAATCTTCATGTATTCGCGTTTGAACCACTCCTCATTGTACTGTGGAGACTTGTCATAACCCAGCTTGTCGATGCTGTGTCCGAGAAAGAACTCGCTGGCCAACGGGCTTACACCTCTCAGAGTGCACAGGCTCTTAAAGAGGTCTCTGAACTCGTGAGCGTGAACATGATACCTCCTTAGATCGTTGGGCTTTATGAGACCTGTCTTCTTAGCTGTCTGCCTCACCCTGTCGGAGAGTACTCTCCCGCTTAACGGAACGTACGCTCGCTGGTTCTTGTTGTACACGAGGAAGAGGGCGTTGTTCCCGGTGTTTTCTGGTCTCATCACGAGCCATTCCTTTAGAAGCTCCTTAGCGTCCCGTCCGACCCAGGTGTAATATTTTTTGACGACGGTCCTGCTCGTCTTTTCTCTGTAGAGGTCTATTCTGGCCGGGTCCGCTGTGTTGAGGCTTTTTACGGTTTTTTTCCATCCTTCTGTGTTGAATTCTTCGTACTCGGCTAGGCCCATGCCACTCTGCAGCAGGGTCATTAAGGCTGCCTTGTAGGGGTGGGGTACGTTGAGGATTAGCCGTCGGACTTCGTCTAGCATGAGCGGGGGTGTTTCGACTGCTTTTTTCTTGTCGTTTGCTGAGGGTCGGAACATTCTGATGAGTTCGCTTGAGGAGGCTTTGGGCAAAGGGAGCCTGTGGTAGGCGTAGAAGCTTCTGACCGCGAACCATGTGTTTCGTCTGTCGTTTGTGCCTGTTTGTTTTGTCTTGACGTGTTCAATTAGAGCGTCTAGGTGCCTGTACTTTTGGGTTGTGGAGAGTGTTTTGTAGTTTTTCAGCATTTCTTCTGCCGTTGTCCAGAGGTTTTTGTTGTTGCACCATTCGAGGAATTGCAGGAAGTAGTAAGCGTAGTTGCGCGCGGTTTTTGGGTTGAGGTCGTGTGCCCACTTTGTTATGCAGTCTTCCTTGATGTTTAGGCTGTCTATGCCTTTGTAAGGCAAGGGTTAGTCTCCTTTGTGGAAAATAAGGTTGCTTCTAACTTAGAAGTTTATCTAACCACGTGAAATGGCGGGCCCGACGGGAATTGAACCCGCGACCTACGGATTTCTTCGCCGTTTTCAGGCTTAAGAGTCCGCCGCTCTAGCCTTGCTGAGCTACGGGCCCACATGCTTCTTTTGAACAAGTTTTCATTGAGAAATATAGAGCTTGCGGTCTCCATTAAGCTTAGAGCATCAAAAGTGAAGACTAATATTTCAGAGTTTGCTTTGGTTTATGGCAGAGAGGTTTTTTTCATGCCAAGTAGCAGTGTTGGCGAGGTTTTCATTATTGAAACTTCCAACAGAGAGGCTGGTGTTAAACAACTTCTAAGCCAATTCGGGTTGGATGAGTATTCAGGAAAGCATGTGGCTTTGAAGGCGAATTTTAACAGCGCTGACACTTTCCCCGCGTCCACTCATCCAGATACCCTGCGGGCAATCGTGGAAACGTTGAAGGGCGCGAACGTTGGCGATATAACCTTGGCGGAGCGAAGCGGCATGGGCAACACCCGACAGGTCTTGGAGCACACTGGCGTTTTCGGGTTATCAGAAACGCTGGGCTTTAAGGCGGTTGTTTTGGATGAATTAGCCAGAGAAGAGTGGGTGAAAATTGGCCGTGATGGAACGCATTGGCTTAAGGGATTTTTCATTGCTAAGCCTTTCTTGGACGCCGATAAAGTCGTTCAAACATGCTGTCTCAAAACGCACAGGTTCGGTGGTCACTTTACTTTGTCTTTGAAGAATTCGGTAGGCTTAGTGGCTAAGAAAGTGCCTGGCACAATTTATGATTACATGTGGGAGCTGCACGGCTCCCCGTTTCAAAGGCTGATGATAGCCGAAATAAACAAGCACTACTGCGCGGACTTGATTGTCATGGACGGCATTAAAGCCTTCATCAGCGGAGGTCCAGAAAAAGGTGAACTGGTTGAGCCTAACCTCTTGCTCGCCAGCGAAGACCGCGTAGCCATAGACGCCGTTGGCGTGGCTATTCTCAGAATCTACGGTGCCACAGAGCACATTGGAAAAGGCAAAATTTTCGAGCTTGACCAGCTTCGCCACGCGGCAGAACTCGGCATTGGCATCAAATCAGCGTCAGAGATACGCTTGACCCCTTTGAATCATGACAGTCGTGGGTTTGCGGAGAAGATTGAAAGAGAACTCAGAACTGAATAGATTCCGTTTTACTGTTTCGGCATAAATATGTCTGGTTTGTCGCTTGCTATGCCGTCAACGCCTTTCTTAACGTACTCAGCCACGTCTTCAGGCTTATTTATCGTCCAAACAATGACCTTTAAGCCATTATCATGAGCTTTCTGAACGTTAGCCGTGTGCGTAAACCTGTAAAGAGGCAGCAAATAGCTCGCTTCAAGATCTAACGCGGCTTTTATTGGGTTCTTGTGTTTCACGTAAACAAGCCCAGTCTCCACTTCCTTGTCCAACTCTCGAACTTTCCGCAACGCCTCCTCGATGAAAGACACTATTATCACGTTTTTCTGCAGCCCGTTTTCACGCACAGTAGCGAGCACTTGCTTTTCAACGCCTGCTTCTTTCAACTCTATGAGAATTTTCGCTTTCTTGTCCAAAAAGTCGAGGGCTTCCTTCAGCGTTGGGATTTTCTCGCCTTTCTCCGCAGAAAACTCTTTTATCTCTTTGAGCGTGAGTTTGCTTACTAAGCCCTTGCCGTCTGTTATTTTTTTCACGTCGGCGTCGTGGATGACAACAAGCTTCCCATCTTTGGTTTTTCTCACGTCAAGCTCAACCGCGTCCACGCCCATTTCCACTGCTTTTTTGAAGCTGCGAAGCGTGTTTTCAGGCTCGTAGGCTCTGGCACCCCTATGACCTATGCGCAACATGACAAATTGTTGACCCGCCGAAAACTTATATAGTTTTATAATGCCCCAGTTTCAGCACCGAGATTCTCTTGTCGTCATTGTTGGGTTCTTTTAGAGCGTGCAGTTGCTGCTTGGTTGGTTTTAATTTTTGAGTTTGATGATTTCGGCTTTTTCTGTGTTGATGCCGTGCCAAATTATTTTGTAGCCTAGGGTTTCGATGGCAGAGGTCAGGTCTACTTGTTCTGTTTCAGTTATTTTTACGGCTTCGGTTAGGGAGATTTTTCCAGTCTTGGCTAGTTGCTGGTCTAGTTTTCTTCTGATTTCTTGAAGTTTGTCTTTTCTGATTAGACGGTCTGGCAGCAATGTGTAGTTGTCTGGGGTTTTTTCGGTTAGGGCTGCTCTTACGGCTTCGACGGATACGCCTGTTCTGGCAGCAAATTCTTCAAATGTTATTATTGGTTCAGTGAATGTTACTTTGAGGTTTCTTAGCAGCTCTGTTTGTTCGGTTTGGACTTCTCTGAAGGCGTCTTTTAGGTAGCGTAGAATTGGGAGTAAAGAAATTTTGTTTCGATAGTAGATTATGTTTAGGCTTTGTTGGTTTTCGAGTTTTGCTAGCCTCTCGCAGGCTAGTGTCTCGTCAACAGCCACCAAAACGCGTTCTTTTGTTTTCTTCAGCTTTTCTATTTTCCGCAGAAGATAATCAGTGGTCCAGAAACCGACGACTTCCATGTACAGTTTGGTGCCTTCTCTTTCAAACGAAAAGTCTGGAATGAGCACGTAATGCCCTGCTATAACGGGTTCGGGTTCCCGTTTCAACTGCCAGCCCGAGCTTAACGCTTTGAAGCGTTTGGCAAAGTCTTCCTCAACGGCGCTGTCGTAGGACTCGATGGTTTGTTGGCTTCCGAACAGTGGGCTATGTTTCCAGCTTTCGAGGTTGAAAGTGTAGATTTCGTTGGTGAACTTCCAGAGGATCTTGGCTTCAACAGTCCATTTGGGACTGGCTATGATGGCGGGTAAGAGCTTGGCTATTGCTGTGCCGTAGCGTCTGGTGAGTTTGAAAAGGCTTGCGGGTCCATCGATTTTGACCCAGAGTCCGTTGTCCTTGTAAGCGTCGTAGATTAGCCCGAGCCTTTTGGTTTTGAAAAAGATTTTTTGCCAGTTGGTTGATACAGTGAATTTGAGTTCTGTGGAGTCAAAAAGAAGGGTTTGAGCTAAGCTTAGATTGTATTTTTCAAGCAGCTCTTGCGCGGACACCGGGTTGAAGTCCTGCAAGATGAGCTCGCTTTCCAGGTCGGCGTACATTGTCTCTTCAAGTTGTTCGCTGGAGATTTTTAGTTGGGCGGCGACTATTTCGATTATGGCTTTGCGCTGTTCTGGGGTTGTCGCGGGTCCCGTTTTTCCGGTTGCTTGGAAGATTTTTCGTCTCAGTTCGGGCGGGTCGAATGGGCTAGTGCATTTGAAAACGCTTCTTCTGTCGAGCAAAAGCGATAAGCCTCGTACAAGGTGGTAGTCGTATCCTTCGTCTTCGAGGTCGTCCGCAAGTTTTTTCAGGGTGCTTTTCTTTTTGCCCACGCCGTGCTTGTAGGCTTCTATGAGACTGTTGGCCACTTGCAGGTTATACGTGGATGGCTTGGCGTATCGAGGCTGAATGGTGCCTTTTCGTTTCCAAACTATTAGCAGATTACTCGGCAGCATGGGATGGTCTCTCCTCGGTGTTTTGGGTTCGCCTGCGGCTCATTCGGACCTCCATGGTTTCTTTGGAGACTATTTCTACGAGGCAGGCTTGTTTGCCTTCAACTTTTCTGAGAAGCCTGCCGAGTCTTTGAATGTAGGCTCTTGTGCTTCCGGTTCCGCTTAGTATGTAGCCGACTGTGGCGTCTGGCACGTCGATGCCTTCGTCTAGAACTTGGCTGGTTACTATGGTGTGATAGTTTCCTTTTCGAAAGTTTTCCAGAATTTCGCGGCGTTCTTTTTTTGGAGTGAGGTAAGTGATGGCTGGTATGAGGAAATGGCGGCTTATCGCGTAAACGAGGTCGGTGTGCAAGGTGAAAATGAGGGCTTTTTCGTTCTTTTTCGCTTCTAACAGTTTAGACAAAGCTTTGATTTTTTCTTGGCTGTTGAGAGCTACTTTCAAAGCGCGGTTTCGGGATAGCAGTGCTTCACGCGCACGCGGGTCTCTGCCAGTGCGCATAATGAATCTCTGGAAGTCTTTTGGACTTTTCATTACGATGCGTTTTTCTATGAGGTAGTTCCTGAACGTCGCCATCTCTTTATCGTAGAGTTGCTGCTCTTCAGGTGAGAGCTCAACGTACTTTTTCTCGTAGGTGTATGGGGCGAGGTGTTTGCCTGTTAGTTCTTCAACCGCGACGTTATAGACGAGGTCGCCTACGAGTCTGGGAAGAAGCTTATGCCTTTCGTCAATTCTCTCGTAGGTTGCAGTTAAGCCCATGCGGTAAGGCGCAATGTACATTTCAGCGATTTGCATATAGCTTGGTGAAGCCAAGTGGTGAACCTCGTCGAAGACGATGAGCCTGAACTTGTTGCCTAAGAGCGCGGCTTGCAGGTACGCGGAATCGTAGGTTGCCACGGTTATCATTCGCACCGTGTTTTCGCCTCCGCCGACGGCTCCGGATTCCACGCCTAGGCATTCCACGATTCGGCTTCTCCACTGGTCTATAAGGTCAAGTGTCGGAACCACAATCAGGGTTTGCGTTCTCAACAGTTCAACGGCTTTTAGGGCTATGTAGGTCTTGCCTGCGGCGGTGGGTAAAACCAGAACGCCTCTGTTTTGGGCTTGCTGCCACCTTTTGAGGGCTGACGTCTGGTAAGGGCGCAGCTGAATGGTGCTTACCAATGTTTCAAGAGGAGGAAGCTGCTGGACATTGTCTTCGAAGGGAACGTGGCTCTCTTCCAAGTACGCTAAAACGTCCCGATAGTGCAGCGCACTGATCCTAAAACAACCTATTCTAGGATCCCATTTTCCGTACGGAGTACCGATCTCCCCTTTCAAGAGAAGTGTGCCCTTGTCAAACCACAGGCGAATCATAAAGAAAAAGTAGACAAACACTTCTTAATGCTTTTTCTCCGCTACTACAAAATGTTATAACCAGATTAAAAAGCAAAAGCGCAAACTTCAAAGGCGAGTAAGAGCAAAAGGTGTTTCTATAAAGTCAATTCTGATTTTGCCACAAAAAAGCCTATTTATATTTTAAATAAGGGGGCTATAGACTGTTCCGAGCACTAAAGTGCCATAGCACATGCTTAAATAGTTTTACGTGGATTCAAACGCTGAGTGTATAATGACATGACTTCCCAATCAGAGATTGTTTTGAAACCAATCGGCGTTGTCCGGACAGCAGCTGTCGGCGACGAAGTGAAAGACAAAACCAAAATCTCACGCATTGTCATTCGCAACGAGTTAGCTGAAGCATTAGAAGGCGTTGATGGCTTCTCACATTTGTTTGTGCTGTTTTGGCTACATAAGATTCCGGAAGAAAAGCGGAAAACCTTGAAAGTTCACCCACGAGGCAGAAGGAACTTGCCGTTGCTGGGAATATTTGCCACGCGAACCATGCTTCGTCCAAACCCTGTTGGATTGACGCTGGTTGAGCTTATCAAAATTGAAGGCAACGTTTTAACTATTCGCGGTCTCGACGCTTTTGACGGAACCCCTGTTCTTGACATAAAACCCTTCGACTCTTGGGACACAGCCAAAACTGCCAAAGTGCCAGAATGGTGGACTAAGCTAGAGAAAGAAAAAACACAGCCGCCTTAGAGTTTCTACTCAAAACCGTTAAAAACCGTACTTCACTGACATTGCCTTTAGTATTCTTTGCCTAAGCTCTTCTCCCTTCGTGTTATCGCTTTTCAAGCTGAACAGTTCAGCGGCTAACGCTTCGTCTTTAAACGCGGCTTTAACCCAATTTTCAAAATCTCCCCGATAAAGATGAAACTCCAACGACTCCACAGCCGCACGTTTTACTATTTCGTAGAATTCTTTGATGCTCTCTGCCGAGAAACCAGTAGGTTGCCCAACCTCCGTGTAAAAATGAAAAGCAGTTTCCTTTGGAACCGGCGTAATGGCTTTGAGAATAGCTTTACCTTTCTCCGTTATGCCGTATCCACCACCCCTTTTCCTTACTAGTCCCGAGTTTACAAGTTCCTGCACACGTTCAATCGTCTGATCTGGGGTTAAGCCGACCCTCTCCGAGAAAGCGTTCAGGTCTATGCGGCTTGTAATCTCATTCATAGCCTTCAAAACTTTTAGTTGTTCTTCCATCAAGTTAAGTTCACCTCAAACACGCACATAGTATTATCTCAGCGAATCTTAAATGTGTTGATGCATCCAAACCAAACTAGAAAACGGTATCTGCACAACTGATACAGCCTATGCGCTACTCAGCAAAAGTTTTTAGCATAGAAACCCTTCGGTAAGTTGCGGGTGAAAGGCTTGCAGAACGACTACGTTATCGTGATGGTTACAACAGCCAGCAAGCAGGAAGCCGAAAAAATAGCGCAAAGCCTCCTCGAAGAGAAGCTTATAGCCTGCGCCAACATAACCGGTCCAGTGTCCTCACTTTTTCACTGGTCTGGAAAGATTGAACGCGCTGAGGAACACTTGATTTTCATGAAGTCGCGCAAGGACCTTTTCGAAAAGCTGGCGGAAACCGTGAAGACTTTGCATAGTTATGAAGTACCAGAAATCCTTGTTCTCCCAATCGTTGAAAGTTCAAAAGCGTATTTGGATTGGCTGGGCACATGCTTGTTGCAAGCAAAAGCTTAACGTACGTTTTTGTACACATAAGCCTTAAATAAGACGTTGCAGTAGGATTCAGAACTTAAGGAGTAACGTAACATGGGGTATCGCATTTGGCTCCGAACAATCACAGGCTCAACTTGAAGCCCACAAACTAAACTACAAAAAAATCCCTTTTACACAGTCACCCCTCGAAACATTCTCCAAACTCCACAAACGTTATGAAACCGCTTATCTTCTCGAATCCATCGAAGGTCCAAGGAAACTCGCACAATACTCGTTCATAGGCTTCGACCCACGATTGACGATTGAAATCAAGAACGGAGAAGCAGAAATCCGCAACGAAAAAACTGGAGAAGTAAACAGAGAGAAAACCACTGACCCGTTACACATCCTTAAACGTCTAATAAAAGACACTGCATTGTACAACAAAGAATTCCGATTGGTTGGAGGCGCAGTCGGCTACATCTCCTACGACACAATCCGCTACTGGGAAAAACTCCCGCAAAAAGCCAGCGACGACCTCAACTTTCCCGATGCCCAACTAGGCATTTTCGACGACGGAATCGTTTTTGACCACAGGCAAAAACGCGCATTCTACTATTACTCAAGCGCCAACCGATTTTCGGAAGTCGATAGCCTAATAAAACAACCCAGCAACCACGAGATTTTAACGTGCTGCAAGCCAAAAGTGA
This sequence comes from uncultured Candidatus Bathyarchaeia archaeon, assembly GCA_964548345.1. Lineage (GTDB taxonomy): Archaea > Thermoproteota > Bathyarchaeia > Bathyarchaeales > Bathycorpusculaceae > SG8-32-3. Next base: position 9,620 of record CAZJQR010000022.1, read on the forward strand.
ACTTTACAAAAGAACACTTTGAAAAAGCAGTAGAAAAAGCCAAAGACTACGTTGCCTCAGGCGACATTTTCCAAGCTGTCCTCTCTAAACGCTACGGGTTCCACGTCAAAGGCGACTTGATAGCGTTTTACCTTTCCCTGCGCGAGATAAACCCGTCGCCGTACATGTACTTCCTGAAAGCAGGTGACAAGCAAATAGTCGGCTCCAGCCCAGAAATGCTCGTCAGAGTCGACAACCGCATAGTGGAAACCTTCCCGATAGCTGGAACAAGACCCTCCGTAAAAAACCAGACCGAAAACACGCGATTAGCCAAAGAACTGCTCGCAGACCCTAAAGAACGAGCTGAACACGTAATGCTGGTTGACTTGGCTAGAAACGACATCGGCAGAATCGCCAAGTTCGGCAGCGTACATGTTCCAGAGTTCATGAAGGTTCACCGATACAGCCATGTGCAGCACATCGTTTCGCAGGTGGTAGGCGACCTTAAAGATGATCTCAAGTGCTACGACGCGTTAAGAGCCGTTTTCCCAGCGGGCACGGTTTCAGGGGCACCCAAAGTCCGCGCGATGGAAATAATCGAAGAGCTTGAACCCACACGAAGAGGACCTTACGCAGGCGCAGTCGGCTACTTCTCTTACAACGGCAACGCGGATTTCGCCATAACCATCCGAACCCTGTTCGCGGAGAAAGACAAAGCCTACATCCAAGCGGGCGCGGGCATTGTGGCTGATTCTGTTCCCGAAAGAGAATGGTTTGAAACCGACCATAAAGCTGAGGCGTTAATGAAGGCGCTTAAAAACGCGGAAGGCGAAACAACTTGAAAGTTCTGGTAATTGACAATTATGATTCTTTCGTTTACAATCTTGTCCAGTACATCGGAGAACTAGGCGCAGAAGTCATCGTCTACAGAAACGACCAAGTAAGCCTTGAACAGGTTAAACGGCTTAAACCCGACAGAATCGTGCTCTCTCCAGGTCCAGGAACACCAGAAGAAACACGTTATTTCGGCGTCTGCACAGCCATCCTGCAAGAAGTAAGCCGCACAATTCCCACCTTGGGCGTATGCCTCGGCCATCAGGGAATAATCCACGCTTTCGGCGGAAAAATCGTCTCTGCGAAAAAACTGATGCACGGAAAAACCTGCGCGGTTAAACATGACGGAAAAGGCATTTTCAACGGCGTCCACAACCCTTTCACAGCCACACGCTACCACTCGCTCGCAGGCGAAAAATGCTCAATTCCGTCGTGCCTTCAAGTAACCGCGGCGGCAATAGACGATGGAGAAATAATGGGCGTCCGCCATGCTGAATACCCCATTGAAGGCGTGCAGTTTCACCCCGAATCCATACTGTGCGAAGACGGAAAACTCGTTATGAAAAACTTTCTGGAAGGCAGATGACTCAGGAATGATTAGAGAAAGCATACAGACGCTGATTGACGGCGCAAACCTCCCCTTCGAGGAGGCAAAGGAAGTCATGCGGGAAGTGATGTCTGGGAAGGCAACAAACGCGCAGATAGCCGGTTTCTTGGCAGCCCTGCGGATGAAAGGCGAGACAGTTGAAGAGCTCATAGCTTTCGCCGCGGTTATGAGGGAACACTGCCGCCGAATTCACCCCTGCGTGCAAGGTCGCCTTGTCGACACGTGCGGCACAGGCGGCGACAAGATAAAAACTTTCAACATCAGCACGGCGGCAGCTTTTGTGGTTGCTGGTGCAGGCGTAGCCATAGCTAAGCATGGAAACCGTTCAGTCACCAGCAAAAGCGGTAGCGCAGACGTGCTGGAACGGCTGGGTCTCAACCTCAAAATGGAGCCGGAGGCGGTGCAAGCCACTATTGAGCAGATTGGAGTGGGCTTCATGTTTGCGCCTGCTCATCATCCTGCCATGAAATACGCTGTTCAACCGCGAAGAGAGATTGGCATCCGCACGGTATTCAACGTTCTCGGTCCACTGACGAACCCTGCATCTGCCAACGCGCAGCTGCTTGGTGTTTACGACCGACAGCGGGTGATTCCAATGGCTTATGCTTTGAAGAAGCTTGAATGTGAAGAAGCGATGGTTGTTCACGGCTTGGATGGTTTAGATGAAATATCCACGATAGGCAAAACGGCAGTAGCGTGGCTGAAAGAGGGGGAAGTCGCAACCCTAGAGATTACGCCAAAGGACTTCGGGATCAAACAAGCTCGATTCGCAGATGTGAAAGGGACAACGCCAGATGAAAGCGCCGAGATTCTATTCCAGATTTTAAACGGCAAATGCTTACAGGAAGACCCTAAAACTGAAATCGTGCTCGTTAACGGCGCCGCAGGAATCATCGTGGGCGGAAAAGCAGAAGACTTCAGTTACGGCATGACAGTAGCGCGGGAATCCATAGAAAGCGGAGCCGCCTACAAAAAACTCAAAGCGCTAATCAGAGCCTCTGGTGGAGACCCGTCAAGACTTGAGGAGTTAGAGTCAAAGCATGCCTGACTTTCTTGATACATTAGCACAGAGCGCAAGAGAAACAATCGACAACGGCTACTACAACGCGCTAAATGCGACGACCAATTCCAACCTCAGCTTAAAACAGGCAATTCTAAAAACCGAAAATGCGCCAGTCATCACCGAAATCAAAGCCGCATCGCCTTCAGCAGGCATAATCAGGAAAAACGTGGACGCAGGCAACATCGCGAAAAGCATGGAAAAAGGCGGAGCCGTCGGCTTATCCGTTCTTACAGAACCAAAACATTTCCATGGCTCTTTGCGCTCGCTCGTTAAGGCGCGTAAAGCGGTGAAGCTTCCGATTCTCATGAAAGACATAATCCTAAGCCCTGTCCAGCTGGAAGCAGCTTCGAAAGCAGGCGCCAGCGTCGCGTTGTTGATAGAAGCGCTCTTTGACAGAGGATACTGCGAATGCAGCGTCCAAGAGATGATTGCGAGAGCGCACTCACAGGAGCTAGAGGTTCTGCTGGAGGCTCACACCGCGGACGAGTTTCGCTCTGCCGTTAGAACCCATGCTGATCTAGTGGGGATTAACAACCGAAATCTGGCGACGTTAAAGGTAGATTTGAACGTGACAAAAGAGATTCTGGATAGAAACCGTATAGAAGACAAAGTCGTCGTTAGCGAGAGCGGAATTAACACGCCTGCCAATCTGCGTTTTCTGCGCGAATGTGGGGCTCAAGCGTTTCTGATAGGGTCAGCCGTCATGTTAGCTCACAACGTTGAAAGCAAAGTTAAGGAGTTTGTGTCAGCTATATGAACGTGGTTAGGGTGAAAATCTGCGGAATAACCAGAAAAGAGGATTTGGAGGCTGCAGCGACTGCAGGAGCAGATGCCGTGGGGTTCGTGGTTGGCGTAGCCCCTTCCCCAAGGAACCTTTCGCTCGCAAATGCTGAAAAGCTGATGAGGCAGGTTCCGCCATTCGTGAAAACCGTTCTGGTAACGGTTCCTGCAAACATTGAAGAACTTGTGGCAACTTGCAGGACGCTGAATCCAGACGCCGTGCAGGTTCACGGAGACAACCTGCAGGATATTAGCTCCGTCCGAGACGAACTTCCAGCCAAGATCTTAATAGGCGCACTAAAAGCGGGTTCCCTCGATGCGGTTGGCAACGCCACAGAGGCGGCAAAACCGTTCGACGCTGTTCTCCTTGACTCGTTTGTTCAGGGAAAACATGGAGGCACAGGTGTTGTTCACGACTGGAACGTGAGCCTGCACGTTAAGCACGCTGTTTATCCGAAACCATTAATTCTGGCGGGTGGACTGAATCCTGAGAACGTCGCTGAGGCAGTGCGCACCGTTGAACCTTACGCGGTGGATGTGTCCAGCGGCGTGGAACAGCAACTAGGAATCAAGGATTACCAGAAAATGGTTGAGTTTGTTAAAAACGCTAAGGGATGTATAGCATGAAAAAGCTAAGCAACTATCCAGTTGACGGAAAATTTGGAAAATACGGAGGACGCTTCGTGCCCGAAGTGTTGATGGCGGCAATCACCGAGTTGGAAGAAGCCTATGCGCAGGCTAACCAAGATCCGAACTTCAGCAAAGCGCTGGCGTATTACCTGTCCGAGTACGCTGGAAGACCCACGCCACTGTACTACGCGGAAAATCTGACACGAAAACTCGGCGGAGCGAAAATCTATCTAAAACGTGAAGACCTTGCACACGGAGGCGCTCACAAAATCAACAACACGCTGGGGCAGGCGCTGCTAGCTAAAAGGATGGGAAAGAAACGGGTAATAGCCGAGACAGGTGCGGGTCAGCACGGCGTTGCCACCGCCATCGCTTGCGCCGCCTTGGGTTTGAAGGCTGAGGTGTACATGGGGGTTGAGGACATGAAACGGCAGAGGCTTAACGTGTTCCGTATGAAACTTTTAGGCGCGGAAGTGCATCCAGTAGAGTCTGGCTCTAACACTTTGAAGGACGCCATAAACGAGGCGTTCAGGGACTGGGTTACCAACCTTGAAAGCACCTACTACCTGATAGGTTCGGTTGTGGGTCCCCACCCGTACCCGAAGATTGTCAGGGATTTTCAAAGCGTCATCGGCACCGAGTTGAAAGAGCAGGTTATGCAGAAGGAGAAACGGTTTCCAGATGCGCTTGTTGCGTGTGTCGGCGGAGGCAGCAACGCTATAGGCACCTTTTACCCGTTTGAGGATCATCCAGAAGTGAAGCTGTACGGTGTTGAAGCCGCAGGGGAAAGCATTGAATCAGGCAAGCATGCGGCTGCCTTGGGCGCTGGAGCCGAGGGCGTCTTCCACGGCATGTTAACCTACGTTCTGCAAAACAGGGACGGGCAGATACTGAACACGCACAGCATTTCCGCAGGCTTGGATTATCCTGGAGTCGGACCAGAGCATTCTTTTCTGAAAACCTTGCAGAGGGCTGAATACGCCACAGCGACAGACGCGGAAACAGTGGATGCTTTCTGTGCGCTTTCGAAGATGGAGGGCATTATTCCAGCGTTGGAGTCTTCGCATGCTGTGGCTTTTGCTATGAAGTTGTCTCGGAAGATGAAGCGTGAGCAGGCGATTGTGGTGACGCTGTCTGGTCGTGGGGACAAGGATGTTGAGGTTGTGGCTGATTTTCTGGGAGTGAAAATATGAGCGACATCGCTAAGGTTTTCCAGCGGCTGAAGGCTCAGGGCGACGGCACATTTATAGGCTACGTGACCGCGGGAGACCCTGAACCCGAGTTTACGCCCAAGATTGCTGAGGCGCTCGTTAAAGGGGGCGTGGACATAATTGAGTTGGGCGTGCCGTTTTCTGACCCGATTGCAGATGGACCGACGATTCAGGCTGCCAGTGTACGCGCGTTGCAGGCGGGGACTACACCGAAGATGGTGCTGGGCATGGCGGGGGAAATTAAGAGGAACCTTGGCGTGCCCATGGTGATTTTGACGTATTTTAATCCTGTTTTCCGCATGGGCATGGAGAACGTTTTCAGGTTATCAAAAAGCTTCGGTGTTGACGGCGTGGTGGTTCCTGACCTTCCCGTTGAAGAGGCGGAAGCGTACCGCGAAGTCGCCAGTAGCTGCGGGGTGGACACGATTTTTCTTGCGGCGCCTTCCACTTCAAACGAGCGTTTAGGCAGGATTGTGGGGTGCACATCGGGGTTTCTTTATGTTGTTTCTCATTTCGGAGTTACAGGAGCACGTGAGACTGTGGAGCATTCAACGGTTCAGCTGATTAAGCGGGTTTCGGCCTGCACGAATGGGAGGGTTCCGTTGGCTGTGGGGTTTGGAGTTTCGAAGCCCGAGCACGCCAAGCGCATTATCGAGGCTGGGGCAGACGGTGTCATCGTGGGAAGCGCCTTCGTCAACATTGTTCAAAAGCATCAGCATGATGTTAACAGGATGCTTAAGGAGCTTGAGGCTGCCGCGGGTAAACTGAAAAACGCTACAAGAAGACAATAGAAAAAGGGTGAGGTTGTTTTAGCGGGGTTTTCTTCGGGCTATGAACGCTGCGACGCCTATGCCGACGGCTATGATGATTATGGCGATGATTATGATTCCTCCCGCGCCTGTGGGTGGCGGGTTACCTGAAGTGTCTGTGTTTGTGGCTATGTAGGCGGTGAACGTTGGGTCGTGCTCGACCGTGTAGCCGCTGTAATCGGAATAGGCAATTATGTAGAAGTAGTTGGCTCGGCTCATGTTCGCGATTGTTTGGAGGGATTTTGCGAAGAGCGCGGGATGCATGTGTATGACCACGGCGGGCAAGAACTTCATCAGACCTATGTGAAGTGCGAATAGGCCACCGTTGCCTGCGAAGCCTGCTATTTTAGCGGTTCGTGCCGTCGCTTCGTAAGTGTCGAAAGTGCTTTCCGTGGGGTCAGCCGTGTAGTTGTAGAGGTTGTAGTCTTTTTTGGTGCCGAAGTCGGCGGTGAAGATTTTTTCGCCGTCATCAGCGTAAGTGTCTATTGACGTGTCTGTTATTGAAATTTCCTCGTCGGTTACCTTTTGACCTGAGGGTGTTTGGCTGTAGGTTTCGTGGTCTGCCATGACTGAAGTCTGGAAGTTTATGATACTCATTTTGAGACCGTTGTTCTGGATATAGTCGTAAATGGTTTCATTGCTGAGTTTTCTGCCGAACATACCATAGTTTCCTGTGCTGTTGTAATACGTCCAAGCAATCGGTATTATGCCAGCGAAGAGGTGGCGCATTCTTCCGATTATATGGTTTTCTTGGAGGGTGGCGATGCCTGTGTCGGGGTCAATGGTGAGTGTGTAGGTGAAGGTGAGTTCGTCGTAGACTGTTAAGGCGAGTGGCCAGCTGTTGTCGAAGTGTGGGTTGTTGGGGTTTACATATGTTCTCCACCAGAGCGCGGTTAAGTTAGTGTATTTCATGCCCCATGTCCACTGGCTACCCTCATGTGTCAGCGGGATGGTTTCGGTTTTGCTGTTGAGCACTGGCAGTGTCTTGCCTAATGCGCTTAGGTCGAAGCCTAGGCTGAACGAGGCGAAGAGTAGGTCGTTTTGGTCAGGTGAATCGGGATAAAGCGTGTTGGAGGATTCGTTGAATGCCATGAGCATGAGGAAGGTGCTGGCTAGGATTACGTCGCGGTTGTTCTCGTTGGTTTTGTAGTGCATTATGAATGATTGCATGGGTATCCTGAGATAGCCCGATTCATCGGTTGTTATGTCCTCAAGTCCCGCGTAGAGCAGTTTTAAGCCGCTGTTGTTCACGTAGGTCATGTACATGTTTGCATGCCACTTGTCAAAGTTAGCTGGCTGCGGGATTCCAGTCAGCGTGGCGTAGGCGCGGACGTATTCCATGTAATCGACTGTTTTTGCGAAGCTTTCCTGTTCGAAGTCTGTTTTGACGAGTGTGTCAGCTCTGGCGAGTGGCGCCATTAAGCCTATTATGATTATGCTGGTGAGCAGGGTTCCAAGTGTCATCTTGGTTTTCATCTGGGTGTTCCTTCGTTTGTTGCTGTTGCCCTATAAAAGGGTGTATCGTGTATATAAAGAGTTATGAATTCAGAATACGAACACGCAAAACGTTAGAAAAGTTTAAAGTTTTGTGTTGGCTCTAGTTCTTGGCGGTGGGTCTTAGGCGGGGGGGTAGGGGTCCCTTGCACCGTAAACCCTCTATACGACGGGCTGACAGCTGAGGCTGAGGCGTCAAAGGCCGTCTAGACCTTCCTTTCCGAAACAGTGACTATCCGTCCCTTGCGGCTGGCGGTCAATGAGCAGCTTCCGTAGGGAAGCCGATTTCATGGTTCACCAGGCGAACCCGGCCAGGCTCGGGAGAGAGCAACCTAAGTCTGGACGTTCAGCGCTCAAGGGGTCGCGGGTAAGAGCGTAGGGCTGGAGGGCGTCGGGCGGAGTCTAGTCGTCAAACCACAGTGATCCACCGCTATTCTGAACGGCAAAGGGTGATTTTGAACTTTTCAACTGCGCCTTTGCGGGTTCGCCGTTACCCTTTTATTTTTTCTTTCGCTTAGTGTGTTGAGGCGATTCGTGTGAAGGTTGTTGCTTTTAATGGAAGCGCCAGAAAAGACGGTAACACCGCTCTGCTTATACGTCGAGTTCTTCAAGTTGTCGAAGCAGAAGGCATAGAAACGGAGCTCATACAGCTCGCAGGGGAGCGAATAAGAGGCTGCAACGCCTGTCGAACCTGCTTCTCGACCAAGAACAAACGATGCGTGATTGAAGACGACAATGTGAACGCGTATTTGCAGAAGATGGTTGAGGCAGACGGCGTAATCTTGGGCTCGCCGGTTTATTTCTCAATGATGTCTCCTGAATTGAAGGCGCTCATTGATAGGGCAGGATACGTAGCCCTCGCAAACGATTGTTTGTTTAAAAGGAAAGTGGGTGCCGCGGTTGTGGCGGTCAGACGGGCAGGGGGAATTCCCACGTTCGATGCCATAAACCACTTCTTCCTGATAAGCCAGATGATTATCCCAGCTTCGTCGTACTGGAATGTTGGGTTTGGGAGGAAAAAAGGCGATGTGAAAGCCGACAAGGAAGGGCTGAAAATCATGGAGGACTTAGGAAAGAACATGGCTTGGCTGCTTAAAAAGCTGAAAGCTTGACGGGTTACGCTGCTTCTTTTTCATTGACGTAGAAGATTTTTTGAGTTGGGTAAGCCATTTCGATTTTTTCTTTCTCAAACTCTTCCATGATTTCGTAGTTTATCTGCTGCTGGATGTCCATGTACTTGTTGTAGTCGCCTGTGGTGATGTAATAAACTACTTCAAAGTCAAGGCTAAAGTCTCCGAACTGTTGAAAATGAATCCTGTCTGGTTCGGCTAGTTCTGAGTTTTCTATGATTTTTCCAATTATTTTTGGTATTTTTTTAAGTTTCTCGATAGGTGTGTCATAAGTTACCTTAACGGCGAACACGATTCTTCTTCTCTCAAGCTTTTTGAAGTTCCTTACAGACGAGGAAATCAGATTCTTGTTTGAAATTATCAGTTCTTCCCCTTGTAATAGCTGGATTCGCGTTGATATTATGCCAATCTTAGTAACTGTGCCTGCATGGTCTCCGACAACTATGAAATCGCCGATTTCAAATGGGTGGTCAAAATATATGGAGAAAGCGGTTAGTGCATCGCTTAAGATGTTTTGTATAGCCAATGCTATGGCTATGCCGCCCACACCGAGACCTACGACGACGCCTGAGAGGTCTTGACCGAAAACTCCGAGAATTATGAAGAAAGCAAAAACATAGACGACAAGCTGTATTACTTTTTTAAGAATGAATAGTATGTGGTTGCTTACGTTTGTTCCGCGTTTTACGCTTTGTTCGGCGTACCAGCTTATCAGAACGTTAGATATGCGTGTTATTATGAAAGTTACAACCAAGATTTCGCCAACTGTGAACGCCAAACTAAACTCGTGAGAGTACGCTTGAAGCGAAGCGATACCTACTAAGCCATAATATAAACCAAACAAAATGGCAAGAAGAAATATCGGCGCCCGTACGTTGCGCAGTATCTCATCGTCTAGGTTGGTCTGGGTTCTTGCAGCCCATCTGCATAAGTACCTCTTAAAAAGTGAATGCCCTATCCAAGCAATGATTATTGCCAGCGTGAATATCAATGCGAAAGCAATTATTTCGCTAACGATTTGACTTAAGCCCAAGTATTGTTGCAGTAAATTGGATAAGACTAGGGTTATGCTGAACATGGCGTTTCACTAAAGTTTCTTAAAATTCTTCATTCTGGTTCCTTATTAATCTGATCCATCAGTCCATACTGAAATCATCCAGCCATCCTGCTTTCTCATCTGCTCGGCGTTTGAACATGACGCCCAAGTTTTCCCTGTTTTTTGCTTCATGATACTTGAAGTATATTTCGCCATTCATTATGCCCAGTATTTCTATTTTGCCGGTTTTGTGGGACAAGACGTATTTGAAACGTTTACTGTGCCCGTTGCAGTTTGCCTTTGCTTGCTCCACTATTTGTACTCCTTTGCATAACGGAACTTGAAAGTGACTTTTGACTCTCTTGACGGGGCGGCACTGAAAAACGTAATACGGTGCCACGCCGATGCCCACCAGCTTATTCATCAGGGTTGCAAGGGTCTCAGGGTCGTCATTGACTCCTCTAAGCAAAACAGTTTGGTTGCTTAGTAAAACGCCAGCGTTTAGGAGATTGCTTACTGCACTAATTGATTGCGGAGTTATTTCCGTGGGATGATTGAACTGGGTTACAACATAAAGTCGTCTATCGATCTGCCCATACTTCTTGAAAAGAGTTAAGAGTTCTGGGTCGCTGAGCCTGCTTGGAAGAGTAACTGGAGTCCTGCTGCCGAATCTTATGAAACGAAGGTGGTCTATCTTGGTCAAGAGTTCTAAGAATGTTTCGATAACTTCGTTAGAAAGCACAAGTGGGTCTCCGCCGCTGATTAGCACGTTATTTATTTCTTCGTGTTTTGCGATGTAGTCTGCGGCGTCTTCGAAACGGCTTACAATTTCTTCTGTTGGCAATCCAACAAGGCGTTTTCTGAAGCAGTGTCTGCAGTAGGTGGCGCACCTGTTGGTAGCCAGTATCAACGCGGTTTCAGCGTACTTGTGCTGAAGTCCCGGCATTTTTGTGTTTTCAGCTTCTCCGCTCGTATCGTAAACGCCGTCAAGGTTTAGTTCTTCAAGGGCGGGCACAACCATCTTTTTTATAGGGTTATGTGGGTCGCTCCAGTTTATAAGAGATAAATAGTACGGACTAACGCGCATTGGATGAGCTTGGACTACTTGTTCGAGCTGTTCTTTTTCATTAGACGATAAATCTACGTAATTTGGAAGCTGCTCTATAGAGCAGATAATATTCTCTAAGTCTTTATGTTCTGGTATTTTTTGAAACTTCCTTTTATTATTCTAAGCCAGTTGACAACGACTAAAAATGCATTTAGGTACATTTTTGCTGGCTTTTCTTATATCAGAATTTTATCATTTAAAAGAGTTGTGTCCTAAATGTCTAAAAACACGGTTTTAACTCAAAGGTTGTGTGCCTAAAGAAAAATTTAAAAACTTTGTGATACACTAGTTCTTTGGTCTTTCGGAACATGTGAAAATACGAGTTGATTGCACACATTTTAGTTGAGGGAAAACGATTGTGGTTTTGCCATCCTCGTATTTTCGCGAAGGAGCTATCTTGTTGTTGCTTCGCTGTGTACGTAGGTTTCGGAAGAAAGATGAACAAAAAAGGGGAATGAGATAAAGCATATGATTAACAATCACGATAGAGTGGTAACCCGCGGATTAAGAGACGTTGCCGCTGCTGAAACTACGATCAGCTTTGTAGACCCTATGGGCACCCTTTACTATTTGGGATATAACATTGACGACCTTGTGGAGCATGTATGCTACGAAGAAGTGGTCTACCTCTTACTTTACAGTAAACTTCCCACCAAAAACGAGTTAGACGAGTTAAGATCGCAACTTACCTCTGAAATGAAGCTACCCGAGGCTGTCATTAACAGCATCAAGGCTGCCCCAATAAACAGTCATCCAATGGAAGTCTTACGCACCGAAGTCTCTCACCTTAGCATGTATGACCCAGACAGCGACTACAAAACTGAACAGGCGAACAAAAGAAGAGCTATACGGTTAGTGGCGAAGGTGCCAACAATCGTCGCTACCCTTAATAGATTGCGCACTAACCAGCAGCTTGTTGTTCCAAACGAAGAATTTGGTTTCCCTGAAAACTTTCTCTACCTTTTCCGAGGAAACCCTGCCGACACTGAAGAAAAAAACGCTATCGACCGTTTCATGACGCTGCATGCAGACCACGGATTTAATGCCTCAACCTTTGCTGCTCGTGTAACAGCAAGCACCAACTCAGACATGTATTCAGCAGTGACCTGCGCGATTGGAACCCTTAAAGGTCAACTCCACGGCGGAGCCAGTGAAAAAGTGATGTACATGCTTGACGACATCAACACCGAGGAAGAAGTGGAAGACTACATACAAGGCATGTTAGATGACCAAAAAAAGATAATGGGTTTCGGTCACAGAATCTACCGAACAGAAGACCCCCGAACCAAACATCTCAGAACAATAGCTGAAAACCTATGCCACCGCACGAATACCCTGAACCTGTACAACTTATGCATCAGAATTGAAAACGTTGTTCAACAAAAGAAAAAGATTTTCCCCAACGTAGACTTCTACGCAGCCGTAACCTTGAATGCCCTAGGCGTCCCCTTCGAATACTTCACTCCATTTTTCGCCTCAAGTAGAATATCAGGATGGACCGCCCACGTACTAGAACAGTACAAAGACGCGGTTCTTCTCCGTCCATCATCAAAATACGTCGGCAAATACGGAAGACCGTTTGTCTCCATCGAAAAAAGATAAACACGAAAAAGAGGCGCTACGTCAAAAAATTGGGAAAGGTTCAGGCTCCAAACCTGTTGGAACCTGTGTCTACTGTAACAGTTACTTCATTATCGCCTTCAAGTCTTCTTCGGGAGTTGTTATCGGCATTATATTGAATTTTTCAATCAGCACCTTGAGTATGTTCGGTGTTATGAACGCGGGTAGACTTGGTCCGATTCGTATGTTCTTTATGCCCAAGTAAAGCAGTGACAGCAATATGGCAACCGCTTTCTGCTCGTACCACGAAAGCACCAACGACAGAGGCAAATCGTTCACTTCCACATGGAAGGCTTCAGCCAACGCCTGAGCTATCTTAACTGCTGAATACGCGTCATTACACTGTCCAATATCCAAGAGTCTGGGGATTTCGTCGATGGCGCCGAGGTCCTTGTCAAAGAACCTGAACTTTCCACACGCAAGCGTCAGCACAATAGTGTCTTTAGGCGCTTTCTCAACAAACTCCGTGTAGTAACTTCTTCCCGGCTTCGCTCCGTCACATCCGCCAACCAGCAGGAACCGCTTGATGTGCCCGCTCTTCACGGCGTCTATGACCTTGCCAGCCACGCTTAACACGGCGTTTCTGCCGAACCCCACAGTGACATACCTGCCTTCCCTGTCCGCTGGAAAACCCGGCAACTCCAACGCCCGCTTTATTACTGGAGAAAAATCGTCACCTGTAACATGCGGCGTCTCTGGCCACGCGACGGGACCTGAGGTGAAGATGTTGCCTTTGTAGTTTTCCGCTGGTTTTTGAATGCAGTTCGTCGTCATCAGTATGGCTCCTTGGAACTCGGCGAATTCTCTCCGCTGGTTTTGCCATGCCGTTCCGTAATGACCGTAGAAGTGAGCGTACTTCTTCAGCTTGGGGTATCCGTGAGCAGGCAGCATTTCTCCGTGCGTGTAAACGTAGATGCCTTTTCCTTCGGTCTGCTTCAGAATCTCCTCCAGGTCTTTCAGGTCGTGCCCAGACACGAGGATTGCCTTCCCTTTTTTGGCGCCCAACGGAACCTTGGTGGGCACTGGGTGACCGTACGCTTCCGTGTTACCCTCGTCCAGCAGCTCCATGGCTCTGATGTTGATTTCACCGCACTTCAGGGCTAAGCCCACGAAGTCGTTGACGCCGAGCGACTTGTCCAACGTTGCGGCGAGCGCTTGGTGTATAAAGTCGAAGACTTTGGCGTCTTTCTTTCCGAGAATGTACGCGTGGTACACGTAGGCGGCTACGCCTTTTACGCCGTACGTTAGCAGCCAATGAAGCGAATGCAGGTCCGCGTCGATTGTTGGGTCGGATTTTACTCCAACGAGCTTTCCTTGTGCAATTAAGCCTTCCTTGGTTTTCTCTAAAGCAAAGTTGGCGGGTTCGCTGCTTATTTCGTGGCCTTCGGCTGATTGTGTTTTCTTTCGTAGTTGTTCGCGTAGCTCTGCCGCTTTCATGATGTGAGCGATGATGCTGTCTGGGTCGAAGTTCACGTTTGTCAGTGTGGCGAATAAGGCTTCGCAGACGAAAACGCTGATGTTCTCGGTTTCGACGCCGACTTTTCGTGCTTCAAGGGTTAGTTGTGAAAGCCCTCTCAGCGTGTAAATCAGCAGGTCTTGCAGCGTTGCCACTTCTGGGGTTTTCCCGCATACACCCATAATGGTGCAGCCTTGTCCCTTGGCGGTTTGTTCGCATTGGTAACAAAACATTTTTTCTTGACTCATCGTTCATTCCTTACAATAGCCATAGTCGCGCGTGCAGATAGTGTTTGTCCCGAAAATGTTAGGGATTACGGCTACGCTAAACATGTTGTTGCAGAGATTCAAGCAGTTTCTTTTTCAAAGTGATGTTCCAGCAGTCTCCGCGTTCCTCTTCTGAGTATCTCTGAAAGCGTTGAGGGCTTTATTCCCAGTTTAGCGGAGAGTTCTTGGGTTCCGATTTTTCGCGGATAGTCAAAGAAGCCGCCCTTTAA
>CAZJQR010000023.1:0-23646 GCA_964548345.1 uncultured Candidatus Bathyarchaeia archaeon
TTAACTTCTACATATATTTATGCTTCCGCCCGCATTATTCGTTAATGTTAGTCCAATTGTTAGAACGTAGGTTCATATAATTTTGCTCAGTCTTCCCAACGATAATAGAGAGTATAATTAAGAAAGGAGGCTTAGAAGAAAAAATGAAGCTTATAACCAATACCACATCTAAGAATCAATTGGGTAAGTAGAAGTGTCTCTCCCCCCAATGATTGTGAACTACGACCCCCGATGGCCGGCTATTTACGAAGAGGAGAAACGGCGTATCATGGCGTTGCTGGGCATAGGATTCTTGGTGTCGAGCATATCGGCAGCACGGCTGTGGTTGGTCTTGGGGCGAAGCCCATTGTCGACATAATGGCGGGTGTTAACGGCCCCTCTGGTGCTGATGAACTCTTGCCGTTGCTGAGGGAGATTGGTTATGAGGATGTAACTCGAGAGCTGGGAGATTCAGAGAGGTATTATTGTCTGGGCAAGGTCATTCATGGAGAAGATGTGTGGCTGCGCGCGCGCTTGACCGTGAGAGCTATACTAACGCTAAGACTGAGTCCATCGCTTCCGTGGTTACTCAAACCAACAGGGAACTATGTGAGTGAGATTTTCTACAGACTGAAGAGAAAGGATTTGTTAAAAGAGTCCAAGTACAGCTACGATGGAGACTCAAAACCAAAAAGCAATTTGCCACTGAAGCGCGCGCTTATTGAGAAATGGTTTCCGCCGCCTGAAGAAACATAAACGTGAGAGCCAGGAATTAGAAACCACGTTTGTTGGTGTAACAATGTAGCTACAAGTTATTTTATAGTAAACTAAATAATATAGACTTGCAGCAAGTCTAGAAAATTAGCCTCGAGGAAGGGCTTGGCGCACTAACGCAAGAAGCAGAGACGCGAATACATCTGCCCGAAATCCCCCGAATGTTTTTCCACCCTTCGCGTCTTGAAGCGTCTTAGTGCGTCAAAGCCCTATTCTAAGTCGTAATTCTTTTGTAACCTTCGACTTCCTTCATTTATTAAAATAACAAGCGCACGTTAATTTACAAACGGACTTTATTAGTAAATCTATTCATATCCACTAAAATATGGTAAATTAGATAAAACGATTAATTCAAGGTGTGTTTTAAGATAGTGTGAACAGAAGGTCGAATAGCAGTTGCGCGCACTAGGAAACAATAATAGAAGTGACGGTGTACTTTGAAAATTGCACGATACCGCTATCTGTGCGAGGAAAGCTATGGTATTATGACCCAACATGCTGTTTTGTCTCTACCAGGTTTGGCGGAACGCCTCAGGAAAGAAGTTCCATTAAAACTTGGAGGTTTTATCGAACAGGGAGCCGACGCCTTAAAGAAAGCTGAGGAACTACTGAAGAAAGCAAGTATCAACGACTTCCAAAGCGTCTCGGCGCCACTGAGCGCGGTTTCGTTACTAGCGCCTATCCAATTCCCGCCCAAAATTATATGTTTGGGCTTAAACTATTTCGATCACGCCGCCGAAACCAACTCCACAGTCCCAGACGAGCCAGTAATCTTCATGAAACCTCATACGACGATAACAAGTCCAAATCAGAAAATCATCAAACCCCAGTTCGTGAAGGAGCTTGACTACGAAGGCGAACTCTGCATAGTGATGGGCAAAACTGCGAAGAATGTGTCGGAGGTGGAAGTGAAAAACCACGTCTTCGGCTACACCGTTTTCAACGATGTTTCAGCGCGGGACTTCCAATTCAAGGACGGTCAGTGGACAAGAGGAAAAAGCTTTGACACCTTCGCGCCCATGGGACCCTGCATAACCACCGAGAACCAACTCGGAAACACTGAGGATTTGGCGATTCGGACGTGGGTTAACGGTGAGCTACGTCAGAACGGAAACACTCGGAATATGGTTTTCAACGTAAACCAAATCGTGCACCAACTGAGCCGAGTCATGACACTGGAACCTTGCGACATCATCGCTACAGGTACTCCCGCTGGAGTGGGGCACTTCATGAAACCACCAAGATACCTTAAAGATGGCGATGTGGTGCGCATTGAAATCAAGCGAATAGGCATTCTAGAAAATTCCGTTGAAGAAAGGGCTTAATCAAGTACGAGTTACACTGATTTAAGAACTTAAATGTTCCTAAAAATATGCAGATTTTCTATAAAATAGATAGCTCACACCAGTTTTTCGCACGCTAAGCCGTAGTTCTGGCGGTTCGGGAGATAAATGTAAGATCAACAAGAGAGGGGCAAGGAGTAAAATTAACCAGCTAAATTACCTCTTAAACCTTATTTTAATGTACATAAGTTAACGAAAAATATTTTTGGGAACGCCATACTTTAATTTCATATGACGCGGAAAGTCATAAGTGAAACTTGAAGAATCAAGAACTACGCACTGAAAGTAGGCGCTGATCTTGTGGGAGTCGCCGACGCAGCTTTTTTCAAAGGGAGTCATACATATATTCCCGATCTTTTTACTTCGTTTCCCAGGGCAATTTCCACTGCCATTTGCGTGGAGAAGTTTGGGTCGAGTATAGAGGAGATTAGTTCTTCCTTCAATAAACAGATAGAATTGCTTGAAAGGATTGCTCTTAAAGTTTCGAACTTCATAGAAAACAAGAATTTTAAGACGCTTATTATTCATCCAGAAGATCGTGTTGATTTGGCTGGCGAAAGAGGGTTGATATCAAACAAGGCAGTTGCCAAAGCAGCAGAAACCGGTTGGTTAGGAAAATCGCTATTATTGGTGACACTGAACTTCGGTCCGAGAGTAAGGCTTGTCAGCGTATTTACAGACATGCCACTTGTCCCTGATAATCCCCTCAAATGCCAATGCAAAGACTGCCAAATGTGCATTACAGCTTGTCCCGAAAGAGCCCTTAAAAATGAAGTCTGTTGATCATCCAAAGAGTAGAGAAGAAGTCTTAAATTTGTCAAAATGTAAAGGCGAAAATGGATGCAAAGTCTGTATGACGGTATGTCCTATTGGAATTGAAACGCATTCAATTTAATGAGCGCAAAGCATGTAGGCAGACAACATACAACAATAATCTAAGAACAGTGAATGAATTGAAAGATTGTTTTTAGCCATGGGTAGAAAGGGATCATGGTTTGCTATTGAATATTTATAAATTAAATAAGAGCCGCGTAATAATTAGTTGAGGTACGAGAAAGCTATGAAAGAAACAAGAGTAAGATCTCTGTTTAAATCAATTTCATGGAGATTTATCTGCATTGTCGTTAGTATACTTACCTCGTTTTTCTTAACAGGAAAATGGGATTTGGCTGTTGCGATTGGGACAGTTTACAACGTCATAACGATGGTATTATATTATTTTCATGAAAGAGGTTGGAATAAGGTTAAGTGGGGCTGCGTAGAATAACTAGTAAACTCGCGCTTTGTCAAAATAAGCGTGAGTAAATAGCATTATTATGGCCCTGCTAGAAATCCACAGGACACTAAAGGGTTTTTTCCCAATCGCTTGTTATTGATGAAGAAACAATTATTTCAATTCAAGACGCAGCTCATTTGATATGTTATCAATCGCGGAAATTGATTTTTCTATTTGTTCTTTTTCTATTCCTCTGTGTGTTACCATGCGCACTTTTTTCTCGGTCAGAGCTAGGGCGAGTATATTATTATGTTTTAGTTTCGAGACAAACATGTCCGCGTTTATTCCCAAATTGCCAACATCAAAACACACCATATTCGTTTGCACGCAGCTCAAGTCGATTTGAATTCCACCTAACTTGGCTATTCCCTCAGCTAAACGCCGCGCATTTCTGTGATCCTCTTCAAGCCTGTTAATCATACTTTCCAAGGCTACGATACCTGGAGCCGCAATTATACCTGCTTGACGCATACCACCGCCCAAAATTTTTCTTATTTTTCGAGATCTCTCAATGAACTTATCTGTGCCAACTAGCAACGAGCCGACCGGACAGCATAAGCCCTTTGAAAGACAAAACATCAAGTTATCAACATGTTTGGTGAATTCTTTCACATCAGTTCTCAGCGCAACAGCGGCGTTAAAAATTCGTGCGCCGTCCAAGTATAACTTTAGACCCTGTGCTCTAGCGACTTCGCTTATTGCTTTTATGTGATCGGGGGTTATTATTGTTCCACCATGCCTGTTGTGGGTGTTCTCAAGGCATATAAGGGAAGGTTTTGGAAAATGGATGTTTTTTGGTCTTATGGATGCTTCAACGTCTTCTGGGTCAAGCGCTCCAAAACGACTTTTGACTGGCCATGGTAGTAGCTCAGCTATCGTGGAGATGCCTCCAACTTCATACCAGTAGATATGTGATTCCGCTTCAAGTATTACAAGTTCTCCGCGGTTTGTGTTACTCATCAAAGAGACTAAATTGGCTTGAGTTCCACTTGAAACAAGAAGTGCTGCCTCCTTGCCCATTTTTTCCGCAGCTATTTTCTCGAGTCTATTCACTGTTGGATCTTCTTTGAAAACGTCATCACCTAGAGCTGCGTGTCGAATTGCATCTAACATTTCTTCAGTGGGTAGGGTCACCGTGTCACTCCTAACATCAATAATTTCTTCAGCGGGCATACTAATCCCCTTTTCATCAATTGTTTTAGGACATTTTTGTTAATTAGCTTTTAATGAATTGTGTTTTTTGCATTGCAGTGATTTCAGAGAAAACAAAAACTTTTTACTTAAAGACGTGAGATTGATTTTTTTTCAACTGAAAATCCAACCTTAACCATGACTTCTTACGAGACTAACAGAATAGCAATTATTATAAAGATGGAACCGATGCCTGAGATTACCGTTAATACCTCTCCGAGGAAGATAGTGGAAATTACCACAGCGACTATTATTTCAGTCAAGAGAACCACGGCAGAGGTCACGGGTGAAATGTTCTTCAATCCTTTCAACCAAAAATAGTAAGGAACCACCCAACATAGAACTGCGGTGTAAACGATTGCAAGCCACGCGTTCAACGGCAAAAAAAAGAAATTTCGGGCCGAAAAGGCAGCCGGAGGCAAAAGCGGAAGCATGGTAAAGAGCAAAATCCAGGTCATTGATTGAATCATGTTATCGCTTTCTTCAACTAAAGGCTTGTTGTAGATTATGAATACAGCCCAGAGAATTCCAGCGCTGATTACCAAAAAGTTACCAATAATGTCTACATTCCCGAGCGATACAAAATCCAAATTTGTTGTCATAAACACCACTCCGAAAAGGCTAACGATCACACCCGCTATTTTTTTGCCGCCCAGATGTTCCTTTAACGTTATAGGGCTTAGTAAAGCGACCCACACGACGCTGAGGTTGACAAAAAGTGATGATGCGAAGGCGGGTGTGTATACCATACCAATGTATTGCAGCAAATAAGCTGCACCGTTGAGGAGCCCTAAGAACAGAAGCAAGCGTTTCTTTTTGAAATTGAAACTAAAGTTTTTGGTTAAAAACATCACAAAAAGCATCGTTAGAGAAGCGACCACGAACCTCAAGAAGACAAACGTGAAAGCATCCATATACTCTAAGCCGATTTTTATGGATGGGAACGACGTACCCCATAAAAAGCCAGCTAAAACTGTAAAAAGCACCGCTTTCTTCTTGGTATCCGCCGAGAGTAGGTTTCGCAAGAACTATACCTTTCTTTTCAACTCATAGCTCAAAATGTTTTTAAGGTTTTTGCAGCAAAACACGCGCGCGCGTGCACGGCGCGCTCTCTCTAAAGTGTTGATTTGCTCGGCTTGAGTTAAACCAAGTAATTAAACGGACTCGAGATGAACTTTAAGAGACAAAAGCAGTCTCTTTTTTTTACGGAGATGCGCATTGCAATTTAAGTTTATATCGGGATGGAAAAAATTCCTGATCTTATTTGCAGCCTCTGATGTGTTGATAATATTGGCAGATTTGGTTGCAGCATTTTTTTATGGTAAGCATCTCAGGGCTTATGCGTATTGGCTTTTTGGAAGTACCGACACAGAGACTTTTGGTTCTATCTTGTTTATCGGAGGGGCCATAATAGTAGGCGTGGGAGCAGTGATCGCAGCAGGTTTTTCAGAAAACATGGCTTCTCCCCCGCGTGGAAGCCCTGCTATTCCCTATATTGTTGAAAAACTATCTGAGCAACGTGCAGAATTTAGAGGAAAACAAATTTCAACAGGTTTTCTACTGATGTTTGTTGGAGCACCGTTATTAGTTATGCCCATACTACTCACTATCTAACTGAGAAAACGAGGCTCAAGATTTACTCTTAGAAAGCAATATTTTTCTCCTCACAAAACCAAAAACAAAAAACTATAATACATGAAACTCATGTAAACCGATAAAAGCATGCCGTTAACCAAAAGCTCATTCAACACCATTTTCTGCGAAGTCAAAACGGGATATTCTGTGTTTTCCAAAAACCTATCTTTTCGTAAATGTAAAGAACAGATTTGTTCATGGCGCTAACGCTCACAAATAAGTCGCTAATTCGTCCTTCTGAAGACAAATTTGCAGTCAGCGTGCGAAAGCAAATTTGGTTTACCCTACTCTAAACCAGCGCACGTTCTAATTCACGAGCAGATTCTGGCTCAGGAGGTTTCGGAATTTCATCTGAGGGCTTTTTCGGTACTTCCGACTTCGATTTATGTTCTTCTCTAATCGTAAAGAAGTTTAAGTCCACCAGTTCAGAGCGGGTTTTTCGTGTTTTGGTTTCCTTGAATCTGGGAACTCCTAATGGTAGAATGGATATTAATCTCCATTCTTTGGATATCTTCAGTATTTCTTTCACTTTTCTTTCGGCGGAGTTTTTCTCATTTGCCATGGAGAAAACACCTATCCAGCTTGTACTTAACCCTAGACTTTGTGCTGCCAAAGCCATGTTTTGAGTCGCTGTTGTCCCATCTTCGATAAAATGGAAAGGATCTTCCTTTGGGTTAACACAAACAGCAATAACAATTGGCGCTTCTTTTATGCCCAAGCTAAAAGACGTTGAAACGGCCTTGCTTATTCTTTCCTTTATTCCTTCGTCTTTTACTACTATGAATCGCCAAGGCTGCAAGTTCGTCCATGAAGGCGCCCACCTTCCAGCTTCCAAAACAGCATTCACTTTCTCAGCATCTATCGGAGTTGACTTGAACCGAAAGCTGCTTCTTCGATCTTTGATTGCCTTAAGAACAGAATTTATCATAATTTCATCAAAATTGAATATTCACATCTTAGATAAAAAGTACACGCCAGCATGTGCTTTGTAATTCAAGATTCAATTTTTGAAAGCCATTCATCTAATGCAGAAGGGGATTTGGAAAAAAATTTAATCTGTTACGCGCGCGTTTGCAAATGGAATAGAATAGCCAAATACGCTTGGGTTGAGACTTTCTATAATGTGCAGATAACTTTTTCTTTGCCAGCATCTTGTTATTAGTTATGACCTCATTGATGATTCGAGCAGCATCAGTCAAAGACGTTCCGTCTATAGTCAAGGTTAGGTTAGCGGCGGTTTCTGAGGAAGAAATTCACGGGTTTTCAGCTCCAGATTTCACTTCCACCTACACTTTGACTGAAGAACTGCGAAAAAATTGGAGCAGAGAAAATAAGTTGAAAGAAGGGTTTGAAGTGTTTGTGGCTGAGACCGAAGGAAGGATAGTTGGCTTCATAGTTTTCAAGATGGAGCGTTATTATGGCTATATAGACAACATCGTTGTTGCCAAAGAGAAGCAAGGAAAGGAAACAGGTAGAGCACTTGTCGCGTATGTAGAGGGCATTGCAAAATCTAAAGGTTGTGACTTGATGAAGACTGACACTTCAGAGAACGCTGACGGAGTTCCATGGAAATCGTATAGTTTCTGGACAAGAATGGGATATGAAGATACTGGAGAGCGATTGCCTACTAACTATGATTTCAAGGAGATTCCGTTAATTAAAAGACTGAAATGAGCATCTAATCGTTATGCAATAATGCTATCCATGGCAGGTGCCTCATATCTGACCGTTTTTTGGGGTTTGGGAGAAAGAGCGTAAAGTTCTATTTCTGCCTTTACGGTTCGCGAATTTCTTCCTCAGGCATTTTCACCTTTCTGAAATAAACCCAAAATAGCATTATTGAGACGATGTAGAATGCGCTTGCTATGAAAAACGGTTCTGCCAAGAGTCCGATGCCCATAAGCCATGCTCCAAGCCAAGTGCTCAAAGCATTGGGTAGCCTCCATAATGCTCCGCTTACTCCTGAAGCAGCTCCGCGTTCATCCTCTGCCACCAAACCCATAATCATAGACTGGGACAGGGGACTTGCCATGTTCATGAGTAATGCACGCAAGCTGTAAACAAATCCGGCTAAGGCGAAGTTAGGAGACAGGGGCGTGGCGAACATGAAAACGGTTGAGGCTATTTGCGTAATAACAATCGCTTTTATGAGTCCAAATCTTTTAGCCAATAACGGCGCAACAAGTATTGCCAACCCGATTAGTATGCTCGACACTGCGAGAATAGGAGCACTTATTGCGTCTGAAATCCCGTACTGCAGATGGAACCATAAAGTCATAAGCGGAACTACCATACCTGCTCCGAAAGCGATTATAGCGCCGGTAAGCACATATTTCAGCAAAATGTTTTTCGATTTTCTCGGCAGCAAATCCATAAAACCCACTTTGCTTCTCTTAAGCCTCTTGGATTCA
Source organism: uncultured Candidatus Bathyarchaeia archaeon (assembly GCA_964548345.1). GTDB lineage: Archaea > Thermoproteota > Bathyarchaeia > Bathyarchaeales > Bathycorpusculaceae > SG8-32-3. The sequence goes on from CAZJQR010000023.1 coordinate 8,610, forward strand.
GTCACTTTGAGCATTATGAGAGTTGAGACCAAACTTAAAATAGAAATTGAAACATAGAGAATGATGTGGCTTTCCCTATTCGTGAACCCAAAGAGTTCAAAGACTACCACAGCCGGTATTGCAAAACTGCCAACAGCGAAAGCAATACTTTGGGCAAAACCATACAAAGAAAAAACAGCGGTTCTTTTTTCATTCTCTGCTTTATCTGCAAGCAACGCGCTGCTGGATGCTAAAATAGCAGCTTCCGAGATTCCCTCAAAAATCGCAGCTAGCAGTAACAGCACTGGATTCGTCGTCAATGCGAAAACCACTATTATGAGACTAGCTAGCACGTTACCTCCGATAAGCAGTTTTTTTCTTCCATAAACATCTGCAGCAATTCCGAGAAAAATGCTAGCAACAAAAGTAGAGATGCCCATTGAAGTTAGGACTAATCCCATAAATTCAGCTGATATTCCTTGGACAGCAGTTAGAAAATAAGATAAATCAGTGAACAACATGCCGTAAGCAACTGCAGTCATTATCGAAGCGTAGACTATGTATTTTGCTTCTTTCGGCAATCCAGTGTAGTTTTCGTAAATTTTTTCGAGGAACATAAGTGCTTAAACGATTCGAGTAACTTGCATAACTACTTTTTCATGGCTTCGGTGGATACTTCCAAGACCTTCGCCTAAGAAAAAGGAAAAATTTTTCAGTTATCATCAATCTTTCATTACAAGCAGATAATCTGACAAATACGAAGACAGAACGCTATGATCAGCTGGAAAAATATGCTAGAGATTATTGCAAGGTGTTTGCTTTATTCTTCTATAGTCATTTTAGTAGATTTTATCCTACTGGTTTCTCTATTAGGAGGATTAAATCAAATAACCACTTCTCTTTCATTTATCATGCTCTTTGAAGGCGGGATTGGCCTCACCGTAGGCGGCGCAGCAGCACTATATTCTCCAATAGCCGCAAAGATAAGTGAAACAATTTTTCATTCTAAACCTTGGGATGCAAAACGCCAGAAGGAAGTAGAAGCCCAAGCGGGAATTTGGATTTTATCGGGTGTTGTTTTGATTTTTGCGGCTCTCTTATTATCTGCTATATGAATAGCTAAAAAAAAAGGCGTTGGCATAACATTATTGCTTTTTGATTTAATTGCCTTGTTTACGCGATAAATTAGAAAAGTTAATGTGGTTCCATCCGAAAAAATTATTAAGGCTCATCTGTATGGCAAGAACTGATTTTCCTAATTTTCTTTTTTCAGCTAAAATAAACAGATTGCATTTTATGGTTCCAGTTTTTTTCGTAATTCTTATTTCTACAATTTTCACACAGTTTGTATTGCTTGCGGAACCGATTCGTGATTCAACCACAGTGTTTGATGGAATTGGTGAGTTTTTCGTGGTGGTCAACATCATTATTATTACTCTTGTGTCAATCACGAGTTTGTTTATCTTTTTCCGCATTTTCAAAAAGCGACGGGAATTTGCTCTAAAAATCTTGGTTGCTGCATTCATATTAGGCGGGGTACTTTCGACTTTGCTCTTCGGAAAGCTCGTTTTTAACTTGTTAGGATTGGACTCTCCACTTCTTCTAATAGTTGTTGCCATCGTAGCTTATGTTGGGGCATATTTTGCGTATCTTGTCATGGTTGATGCCTTGTCTGATAGGATGAAAAACCTGCTTTTTGTAATTTGCAGCGGTGCTCTTGGGGCTTTCTTAGGAGTCCTGATACCTGCAGTTCCAGTTGTAGGAATTTCTTTGTTTCTCTTGGCGTTGGATTTAGTCTTGATTAAAAGAAAAACCGTAGAAAACATCGTTGGAGAAGAGACATATGAAAAATTGATAACAAACGTAGCGTTCGCAAACCAGGAGTGGGGGATTGGAATAGGTGATTTGATTTGTTATGCAATGGTCGTGGCAAACACCATACTGAATTTTGGAATTTTTGCAGGAAGTTTGTCTTTACTCCTGATTCTGATAGGCTCCTTTCTATCATTGGCACTTACTATTCGAATGGTTAGATTTCCTGGGCTTCCAATTCCGGTGGCGCTAGGCTTATTGCCTTCAATTACACTGTTGTTTTTCTTGTGATTTCTCACCCTTTTTGAAATATTAAACCAATTCAATATTGTTACAGTACTAACGAAGTTATCAAAGCGCGAGATTATAGCATCGAATCTACAGTAATTCGCTTTCTAACAAGATTTCTCCTGTGCTCTCTCCTTGAATTAAAAAAAAGAAAAAGGAAGATTTGCTTTACTTTCCTCGTTTTCTAACGAAGTAGATAGCTCCCACTGCAACTACGACAACCACTATGGCTACTGCCACGTAGAGGCCGTATTCCTCTAGAAATCCTTTTGATGGCGGTGCGACTCCGGTGTCGTACCCCGCTGCTGCGAGCAAAGACTTTGCCATTTGAATGTCATATGAGTAGGGTTCAAGACTTGTATCGTATCCTGCGGTCACTGCGGTGATTGCAGTTGTGACTCCAGGTTTGCCGTATCCCGCAAGTATTGTGTCTATGATGTTTTGTCGGGGAATTAGGTGACTTAAGGCTTGTCGGACGTATCTGGCTGCTTCGGCTGCTCGAGATGGGTCTTGTTTCCCCAGTGGCGTATCAACGCCTGTTCCAAGGATTGGGTGCTTCATGTTTATGCCAAGTTCTTGTACACCGTAGGCGTCGTATGTTACCGAAGCTCCCCATGGTTCTTGGATGCTGTCAAGCTTTGTTTGTAGATGGTACTGTGAATCAAGTAAGTCTACTTCGCCGTTCTTTAGAGCGGTGATGGCGGGGTCAGAGTCTTCTATGAATACAACAAGAACATTCTTGATTCCGAATACTCCTGCGTTCATTAGGGTCTGGGCGTTCCAGTAATCATCGTATCGCGTAAGAGTGTTGGTGCTAGTTGTTGCGTCGTATCCTGCGTACCAATAGGGGCCAGTGCCTATCGGACCATAGAATGTTTGTCCGTTGGACGTATAGCTACCTACACATGTGTTGAATGTGTGAGATCTCCATTGATCGTAGGGTACACTCTCCAGAACGTGTTTTGGCAAAATGCTATAGCCCAAGATAACCTCAGGGAAGTACGCGTAGGTTTCAGGTAGGTTGAATTTCACAGTGTAATCGTCTACTTTCTCGATGTTGTCTGGCGAACCGATGATTTGTGTTAAGAAGCCCCCTACTTGGGAGGCTAGTTCGTCTGCCATTGCCGCGGTGTAGGTGAATAACACGTCATCAGCGGTAAATTCGACTCCATCATGAAATGTGACGCCCTCTCTCAAGTGAACGGTCCAAGTTTTTTGATCGGCTGCGACTTCCCAGCTTGTAGCCAAGCCAGGAAGTAATGCAAAAGTATCAAGATTCTCTCTGTAAACCAAATAGTCGAAAACATTGCCATATACGGTAAGGTCATAGTACGAGGTGGAAACAAAATCACACATTCCTTCTGCTGGACATGGTCCTGTCTGAGCAACCACAATGGTATCTTGGGTAGTTGATGGGTTCAGTTGCCATTCCGCAATTCTAGGCCAAGCAGGATAATGCAAAATCTCAAGTGGGTCTCCCATTAGGACTGTTGGATCATATGCAACTACCTCTTGATCATACTCGATGGTCAACGTAGGTTGTTCATCGTATGATAGCTGTTGCCATTCCTTCACATATCCGAGGCGTTCGGTTTCATCCACAGTTTCCGAAATTAGTTTGCATAGTCTGTCGTTTTCTTCGTTTTCCCAGCAATAATAGTTTTGTCCTGGTGGAGTGGATGTTGTGGTCTGGCTGCTATGGAACAAACTGAATGGGTCGGGGTCTACTGTCATCGCGTATCCAACGAACAACATGTCAAAGCCGCCTTCATCATATGTCTTACCTGCTATGTCTAGTGGCGGGTCAAGGGCTCTATCATAGATTGTATCCCAATCTTGTATTACTCTCTGTGCATCGATTCCGGCGTCTATGAAACTCTGTTGAATAATTTCTGACCAGGCTTGTCTAGACGGGTTTGTATTTGGAACAGTTAAGGTAATCTTGAACAAGTTCGTTTGTCCGCGTGCAAACAAAGAAGATGCTGGCAACAACAGAGCGCTAAGTAGCAGTAGCAAACCAAGTATCATTGTCAAATACTTTTTATTTATCAACGTTCAGCTCTCCAGCTTCTACTTTTACATGTTTTTGCCTTATAATACTTATGCATCTGCAAAGTCTTGCATAAAAATTTTGGTGACAGATTCCGTGAATTTGGGCAATGTTCCTTGTAATGCTATTTGATAACTTCAAATTCCTCTAATTTTGAGAACACTTAAATATTCTGTGAACTAAAAAAAGGAGTTTGGAACAGTGACGAAGTTTGTCAATGCTTAGATATGTAATCCGAAGGATTATTTATTTGATACCACTATTTTTCGGGGTTTTGATCATAGTCTTCGTTGCATCACGGATTGCTGGAGATCCTGTGCGACTAATGACTGTTATGAATCCGCGTATTACGGATGCAGCTAGACAAAATTTGGCTGCATATTACGGTCTTGACAAGCCCTTATATTATCAATTCATTATCTTCTTGTCGCAATTATTTCAAGGCAACCTTGGAAATGCCTATGCCATTAGGGGAGGCACAGCAGTAACTACGTTGATTGGAGACTATGCATGGCTAACTTTCGAACTTCAGCTTGCCGCGCTTTTCTTATCACTACTAATAGCGATTCCTATAGGGGTAATATCGGCAGAAAAACAGTACTCAAAGCTAGATGTAAGCATGACCACCACATCCCTTGTCGGTACGTGTATACCAATATTCTACATGGGAATAATTGCTATTATAATTTTCTCTTATTTTCTGGGATGGTTTCCACACGGTGGAGCCCACTCGATTTTGCCGGAAAATTATCCTTTCGGAAGCTACGAACTAGATGGATTATGGCATATGGTTTTGCCGACGGCCATCCTTACTTTCGCAACTCTAGCACCAGTAGTGCTTCTGGTTCGATCGAGTATGCTGGAAGTGTTAAGACAAGATTACATATTAGCAGCAAGGGCCAGTGGTCTAAGTGAACGGAGTGTGGTCTACAAACACGCATTGAAGAACACACTTATTCCTGTTGTAACCTACGTTGGATTATATTTTGGTGCTATGCTAGCTGGTGCTCCCGTGACGGAAACGGTTTTTAACTGGCCAGGTGTTGGTAGACTCTTCGTCGAAGCTGTAAAACACCTCGACTTCCCAGTTATAATGGGAATAACTGTCTTCATTACCATAATGACCCTTGTTGCTAACCTAATAACAGACATAACATATGGTTACATAGATCCTAGAATAAGAGTTGAATGAAGAAGTGTGAAGTATCAATTATGAAAAGAAAAAAATCTGCTAAACTTAAGTTGCCAGTTCGCAATGAAAATAAGCGATCTAGGGGTGTGAGTCAATGGAATATCGCTTGGCGTAGATTTAGAAGAAATAAAGCTGCTTTAGTAGGCGCTTTAATTGTAGGTTTTATCATATTTCTGGCTGCTTTCGACGCGCTTATAGCTCCGTTTCCCCCAAATGCTACCCCAGGATTTTACACTGGAGAAGCCAGAATCCCTCCATCTCTGAAATACTTATTTGGCACAGATTATATAGGACACGATGTTTTCAGCCAAGTTGTTTATGGTGCTAGAGCAGCTCTTTTTGTTGGATTTGGCTCAGCAGCAATAGCCATGTCGTTAGCCTTGTTGGTAGGTATTATCTCTGGTTACTACGGCGGATTCATAGATAATATTCTGATGAGGATAACAGAAGTATTCCTTGTCATTCCTTTCCTTCTTATCTTGCTGGTCTTCCTAAAAGTAATTACTACTATAGCGCCTTCCGGTGTTGGAGGTCTATCAACAGTAATGATTATGATAGGTTTGTTTTCATGGGCGTCGAACGCAAGAATAATTCGCGGAGAAGTATTGCGAGTGAAAGAGAGCGAATTCATTGAAGCCTCAAAAGCATTGGGAGCAAGTAAAAGGCGAATTATGTTTAGACATATTTTTCCAAATGTTTTGCACATCATTATCGTTCTAACCACACTGATGATAGCAACCGCGATTTTAGTGGAGGCTGCAGTTAGCTTTCTAGGATTTGGCGACCCAGCCGCCATCACTTGGGGTCAACAACTGCAGAAAGCCAATGAAGCTGTAAAAGAAGCTTGGTGGGAAGGAGTTTTTCCAGGTCTATTCATCACACTACTAGTTCTCGGCTTCAGTCTGCTGGGAAATGGATTAAGAGATGCACTAGACCCTCGTCTTAGAGAATGAAACTCATGGAACGGAAGCTTATGACACCAAAGGAAATATTGAAAATTGAAAACTTGAAAACATATTTTGACACATGGGCGGGGATAGTCAAGGCAGTTGATGGAGTAAGCTTAGAGGTTAGAGAGGGAGAAACCTTAGGATTGGTAGGCGAATCAGGCTCCGGAAAATCTGTAACTGCCCTATCCATCCTCAGAATTGTCCCAAGACCTGGAAAGATACTCGATGGGAGAATAATTTACAGGGGAGAAAATCTACTGGAGAAAACTGAAGATGATTTGCAAAAGATCCGGGGAAAAGAAATTGGCTACATCTTTCAAGATCCAGCAACTTCGTTGAACCCTGTTTTCAGTATTGCTGACCAGTTGACAGAAGTAATAAGACATCATCAAAATGTAACTAAGAAAGAGGCCTTGGAAAAAGCTATTGAGTTGTTAAAACTTGTGGAGATAGCTGATCCTGAAATAAAGATATGGAATTTTCCACACCAGCTGAGCGGAGGCATGAAGCAACGCATAGCAGTGGCTAGAGCATTGTCGTGTCAGCCGAGCCTACTTTTGGCTGACGAACCGACAACGAATTTAGACGTAACAATCCAAGCTCAAATTCTTAAGTTAATGAGAAGTTTGAAAGAAAAGCTAGGTATGTCAATGATTTTAATCACCCATGATATGGGGGTTGTAGCAGGAGTAGCTGACAGAATAACTGTTTTATACGCGGGAAGGGTTTGCGAAACAGCAGACACCAAGACAATTTTCTACAGGCCTAGACATCCTTACACAATAGCTCTTCTCACGGCAGTTCCGAGCCTAGCTTTGCGAAAAGAGAAACTTACGGTAATACCCGGATCAATTCCAAATCTGATTGAGCCGCCAACAGGCTGCAGATTCCATCCACGATGCGAGTACGCCGAAGCAGCATGCGCCAAAAAAATACCCCCACTAGTGGAAATTGAACATGGACATTATGTGGCTTGTATTCGTTGGTCGGAAATTGATGTAGAATCTCCTCTGGGGGCCAAGGCAAATGAGTAAAAAACAATTTTTAAGCGTTGAGGACCTTGTAAAACACTTTCCGATATTCACTCGAGGAGTTTTCTTTAAAAAACAAATTGGAGTAGTGCATGCAGTTGACGGAATAAGCTTTTCAGTGGAAAAGGGAACAACTTGGGGTTTAGTGGGTGAAAGTGGATGCGGAAAAACCTCCACAGCCAGAGCAATATTACACTTAGATCCCCCAACCTCAGGAAGAATCTATCTCGATGGCGAAGACTTAGGCATAGTTTTCAAATCAAAGAGTAAAGCCGAAATTTTAAAACTAAGGCGCAAAATGCAGTACGTCTTTCAGAATCCCTACGCGTCTCTCGATCCGAGAATGACAGTAGCTGATATAATTATGGAACCTTTAATGATTCATAAGCATGTTTCTAAGGATAAGTGGCATGACAAACTCTACGAACTGTTGGAATTAGTTGGCTTAGAAGACTATCATGCGGAGAGATATCCGCATGAATTCAGTGGCGGTCAGAGGCAAAGGATCTGCATTGCCAGAGCCTTGGCGGTAGAACCGCAATTGCTAATTGCAGACGAACCTGTGGCATCATTAGATGTCTCCGTTAGAGCTCAAATTTTAAACTTGCTCCAAGAACTGCAACGAAAATTAAGGATAACATATCTTTACATTTCCCACGATTTGAGCACTGTCAGACATATTTGCCAGAGGGTAGCCGTTATGTACCTTGGAAAGTTCGTGGAAATCGCAGAAACAGAAGAGCTTTTTAGTTCTCCACTTCACCCTTATACGCAAGCATTGTTATCGTCAATTCCTATACCAGACCCAGAAACTAAAATCCATCGAATAATTTTGCCTGGAGAGGTTCCCAGTCCAATAAATCCTCCAACAGGATGTAGATTCCGAACCCGATGTATTCGCTCTAAGGAACATACTTGCGTTGAAAACGCGCCAAAACTTGTCGATGTTGGCAATGGCCACTTGGTTGCTTGCGTGAATATCCGCAACTAGAACTTGATGATCCACTTCTTGTAGTTAAATACTTTGTTGAACAATGTCTATATCTTTTCAAGGAGGTTTGCCGCTTTAGCTAATTTATGAGGAGTCTAAAGATGGGAAGATTATTGATCCATACGAAGGGTTAAACTGATAGTTAATTGAATTTAACTTGTCTTTTCGATCAGAACGTTGAGAATTGCAACCACTTTTAAGTTGCAGTTAGAACAGATCACGGTAAAGCTTAACTCCAAACAAATCCATAACTTTCTCTACGGATTGTTATCTGATGGACTTGAATTCAATCAAAACCGAAGAAGACGTTGTTGAGGCTTTGAAGTACAAGACACAGTTTGAAAAAAGCGTGTTGGTTGCAACTTTCAGAATACCAAAGGGAAAAATAAGTACATACAAAAGAATAGCAGAAAAAATAGGTAGACCGAAATCCTACCGTGCAGTGGCAAATGCGCTCCACAAAAATCCGCTTTCACCTGTTGTTCCATGCCACCGAGTAGTAAGTTTTGACGGTTCTTTCGGTGGACCTAAGAGAGGCGCGGAGTGGAGAAGAAATATGGTAGCGAAAGAAGGCGTTCCCATCAATAACGGCAAAGTGAAGATAAGCAATGAAATCCTCTACTGAAAAGGTAAACGACACCTTGCCTGAAACGCAGTAGAAACGTCTAAAGATTATTGTCCAAGAACCCTAACGCTATTTCCAGCCGAACTCCGAAAAGTCAGCTTGGGGATGTAAATCCAAGCCCGAGTAAGGAAGGAGATTTTGACCTCTCATAATGAGCGCACGCTATTTGTTTCCGGTCTTCTCTTCTCAGTCGGTTCCATAATTGCAACTTTCAATAAATTGATCCTTGGTTAACAACCATCATCAAAATAGGGTTAATCACCAAGGTTGTAGCGCTTTGCTCTCTATTGGGAGGTGTCTACAACCTATTCAAAAATGATCAGAAAAAACATTCTCAAAAAGTGGATCGTGCCAGAGGCTAAATCCTCCTACAATGGCAAAACAGAAGCCATGTTGAAACTACTCGATCTTCGCAACAGTCTCAAACACTCAAAAAGAATTCTTGGAAAACCTTTCATAATCATATCAGCAACTCAAAAGAGTCCGCTCACTATTTCAGCTATATCTTCTAAGAGAGCCTGATCATCTAACGTAAAAGCTGAAACAATATGAGAATCTATATCTAATTCACCTACGATTTCTTTATTTCTGAAGATCGGAACGACAATCTCAGATTTTACTTTCGGACTGCATGAGAGATAATTAGGTTCTTTGGAAACATCCTGCACAATTAAGGTCTTTCTTAACAATGCAGCTTGACCGCATATGCCTTTGCCGAAAGGGATTCTTACATGCTCCGTTGACTCTCCTTCAAAAGAGACAAGCACGAGTTCATTAGCGCGCGCGCCGTTTGTCTATAGCGTAGAAACCCACCCAATTGTAATAGGAGAAATTATTCTTAATCAAATTGCAGATAGCTTTAAGTTTATCGATTCTACTCGTCTCGCCTTTTAGGATGCCTCGTGCTTTTTGTGCGGGCAAATTGGAATGCAGCCCTTTCCTAATGACCTTTCACCGTCCAACATAATGTTAGAGAAACAAGTGAAGAATTAACTCTTTCTTTAATAATGCACGAAAATTCTGAATTAGAAAGAAAGGAATAGACAGTGTTGGAGTCTCGCACGCAGGGTTTCGTTTATAACCCCAATCCATTTTTTTCTTCAGAGACATCTGACACCTAAGTTAACTTAAAGTCAACCGGAGCAACCGCTGAAACTTCAGAGGAAATAGCCAGGATTCTTCGAGCAGAAGGCTTCAACGTCAAAGTCATAAACCTGAAAGAGGCGAAGATCAAAGACCTTTCAGAGTAGAAATTGGTCATTGTCGGCAGCGAAGTGCAGCGCGCGCGGGCTGCAAAATAAAGAAAGGGTTTTTTTGGGTGAGAAAAAGTGCTTGGTGGTTTTTAGCTGGTGCTTTTTCCTTTTGCTGCGTTGGTGGAGAGTCCAGGTGGTAGGTCTGGAAAGTTGGCGCTGATTTTCTGTTCGGCAACGGTTGCTGCTTCGTCAAGGATTTTAGCTGCGTCTTCGTTAACTGAGTTGAAGTTGAGGCTGAATCCTGAGCTTTGTCCAACGTCAAACATTAAGCCGCTTAGCATGTTTCCGATGTCTCCGAGTTCGTTTTCTGCTTCAGGCAAAACACCCACAAGTCCTGCTCTGACAGTGCGCAGAACGCCTATGGCAGGTCCCAGTGTGGTTACTATGTCTCCGAATTCAGTTACTGTTTGCAGTCTAAGCTGTACTTGGTCGAGCGCTAGTCTCGCGTTCATGACTGTTTTTGTCATTTTGCGGACTTCAGCCAGTTCGTTGGCGTAGATGTTGGCGCGTGCGGTGTCATGTTTCTCGTAGGCGGCAACTATCTTTCCGAAGAGGGCTTTGTCTTTCTGGCTGAACCGTTCAGCGGCTTGGTCTAACTTGTGGATTTGCAGGTCTAAGCGTCTTATGGCGTGGTTCATGCGTGGCTTCAGCGGTGGCGGTGGGGTAACTGTTTCGCGTATGGCATCGACGAATGATGTTTCGTCTCGTTTGCTTTCCCATTTTTTAGCAAAACGTTCAGACATGTTAGCATCCTCACATGCAAGAAGCACGTGGAATGTACTTATGGATTTTTAACATGGGTGAATCATGTAGGTATATACGTGGAGCTACTGGACACGCGTAAGCTGCACTTTACCATCGAAGATTGTCTTGCTGAGGTGTGCGTGAATAAACAGATATGTGGAGAATTGGCGGAACTGTTATGCTCGGAAAAGACTATACCCCCTCTATAAATACATTCAATTATAGATTCACTCTTAGATCTATCGGAAGCGTCGGCTCGGTTGTAAAAGCTTTATTTTGGAACGCCAACCACGTACGCCAACAAGCCTACAACAAACAACAGAAGAACCCATTTCTTGATTTTTCTGGAGTTTTCCCGAGAATAGTCTCTTAGCAGAAGTACGGAAGACGCGGCAAGCCCGATGTCTGTGACTAGAACGATGGGAATGAACCAGAAAGAAACCAGGTTCAGAAGCGGAGGAAATGGGGTTAAAGCAACCGCGGAAACGTAAAATAGCGCGGCTGCAACTGCTGCGTTTTTCTCTCCGTAACGCACCGCAAGTGTCTTAATGCCTTCAGTCTTGTCGCCCTTGACATCGACGATGCCTTTGGTGATTTCTCTGCCCGTGTTGGAAAGGAAAGCCATCAGCGTGAAAAGCAGAACGCTCAACTGAATCTGATTAAGTATTGCGATGCTGCCGTAGATGAAGGGAATAGCAACGCATGTACTGACGAGGAGGTTGCCGGGCAAACCGCTTCGCTTCCCAACCGTAACGTACGTCACAACGACTATCCAAGAGACTACGGCAACCACCAAACAGAGGACGCTCGTGAGGTAAGCGAAGACAAAACCCACAAGCGAGAGAATGAAGACGAAAGCCAAAGCTTCTCTTGCGCTTACCGTTCCGCTTGGGATGGGACGGTGCGGCTCGTTTATGGCGTCGATTGCCCTGTCATAATAATCGTTGATGGTCATGGAGGCGGCGGTTAGCATGAAGCCTGTTACGAAGCCGTACAGCACGCCCAGCCACTCGGCGTTGAAGAACCGGGGGTCTGCCAGAACCGCGCCGACGAACACTGCGAAGCCCATCATTGCGCAGTTGATTGGTCGCATCAGCCGTACAATGCCGCTTATTTTACCCATGACCATTCGAACCTTGTTTTAAAGAAGCATTAGTTTCGACTCAGTTAATAAAATTCTCCTTTAGAGTACAAAAAACGGCATTCCATTAGTGTTATCGCATAATTTTTTAAGATGGTAAGAAAGAATAACAAGGGAAGTTCGCATGGAAAAGAAGAAGACCTTTGCATCCAAGTGCAAAGAGCAGGGGCAGAAGCTCGTAAGAACACTATGGCTTACTGCAGGCACAATCTGTGTGGTGCTGGGCGCCATCGGCATAGTGCTGCCCATCCTGCCAACCACGCCTTTTCTGTTAGCCGCCGCGGCTTGCTACTACAAAAGCTCTCCTCGAATGCACAGGTGGCTGCTGAACAACAAATGGTTCGGAGAGTACATACGAAACTACACAGAAGGCAAGGGACTGACGAAGAAAACCAAAATCACCGCTTTAACCGTGTTATGGGTAACGATAGGTTTCTCAACAGTTTTCATGCTAGACCGGCTCTTGCCGGCGATGCTGGTTTTGCCAATGCAGATAATCATGATAGTAGTGGCAATCGCAGTAAGCACCCACATCATAAGGCTGCCAACATTCAAAAAGCCATAGTTTCAGGTGAAGAAAAGATATTTCAGATAGAACTCTGAACTCTAGAATTTGTAGTTTTTACACTGAAACGCGAGTTTTCAGGAGAGTTCGTATGATAAAAATTAAGAGAATTTATGAGCCAGCTGCAGAAGAAGACGGCTTCAGAATCCTAGTTGACAGGCTATGGCCTAATGGAATCAAGAAGGAAAAAGCCAAGATTGACTTGTGGCTGAAAGAAGTCGCGCCCAGCGACGAATTGCGAAAATGGTTTTCACATGACCCAGAGGAATGGGAAGAATTCAAAAAGAAATACGCGAAAGAGCTAGCGAGAAAACAGGAGCTGCTAAAAGAGATTAGGCAGATCGAGACGGAGAAGGGAACGGTAACTCTTCTTTATTCAGCAAGAGACGTGGAGCACAACAACGCCGTGGCGCTGAAGGAAGTTCTCGAAAAATAAAGCCCAACTTGAAGCTGTTGAATGAGAAACTGCTTGAACATGCTTCGCGTAAAAAAGGGTGAGTTTGAAAAGTTTAATACGTTACGAAAAGGAAAACAATAGTATTGGTGAAATCTTTTGGGCAACAACTACGCGCCTTTGGTGGGTGACAACTACAGCCCGGAAAGGATACGAGCAATAATTCCAGTAGGCGGAAAAGCAACCCGGCTTCTGCCGCTCACAGCGGAAACCAGCAAAGCCGCCCTCAGACTGATAAATAGGCCATTGGTGGAGTTCTCGCTTGTGTCGCTTGCCCGCCAAGGCGTCCGCAACATAATCTTCGGCGTAAAAGGATATACGAACTACAGGGACCTGTACGATTATTTCGAGTCAGGCTACGGTTTCTCAGTGCGGTACAACATCAAACCGCGAATTCACATAAAATACCAGCCCAACGTGGACGACCTCGGAAGTGCCGATTCTGCAAGAATAAACATGGAATATTACGAGATGAACAGCCCAGTTTTCGCGGTGCAGGGCGACAACGTTTTCGAAATCAGCGTAAAGGACCTCATACGGTTTCACCGGGAAAAAGGCGCGTTGATGACCATAGTGCTCAGGGAAGTGCAGAACGTCGAAGGTTTAGGCATCGCCGACATCGACGAGAACAGCCGCATCCGCCGCTTCGTTGAGAAGCCGCTGCCGAAAGACGCGCCCAGCAACCTTGCCAACACAGGCTTGTACGTGCTTTCACCCGAAGTAAAAAAGGTGTTCAAGGAGAAAAGCGTCAAACAGATAATGGAGGAGAAGCACCGTCTTGACTTCGGCTACGACTTCATACCTTACTTGACGCAGACAGGGCGTCCAGTGTACGGTTACACGTTGAAAGGCAACTGGTTTGACGTGGGCACTCCCAAGAACTATCTGGAAGCCATGAAGAAACTGCTCCACGGGGGCTTCAGCATGCTTACCGATTTCGGTGGAAAAATCAGCGAAAAACAGCTAATATGGGTTCAGGGTGAAAGCAACGACTCAGTGAAAAGGCGAGAAGAAATCGTTCAGAAAATCAAGAAGGGGAAAATAGAGATTGAAGGCGCCGTGCTCATAGGCAGACACTGCCAAATCGACAACGGAGTCAGAATAGCGAACTCCTGCATAGACAACTTCACAAGAATCGGAAAAGGCACCACCATAGAAAACTCGGCCATTCTGGACAGGGTTATAATCGGGGAAAAAGCCGAAGTCCGCGACAGCATCGTCGGCAGACACGTCACAGTTCTTTCGAGCGGCCGGAAACAAACACGGATAAGTGCGGTTTCAGTCATAGCCGATGATGTTACGTTAGAGGAAGGCTGCACGTTAACGACGTCAAAAATTTATCCGCACCAATACGTGAGGGGAGAATTCCAAAACCAAATTCTAATGCCGAGCTAAGCTTTAAACCACTTGAAAATCAGATACTTCGTTTTCTCCGCAGCCAAGTCTGGCACGGCGATTATGAACCGTTTCCGCACCGTGGTCGCCAAGCGTCCAGCCTTCACGATTTCCGTGGCTGACATTTCAGAACCTGTCTTCTTCACCGAAACCATGTACGGCGCGTGCTCCACGCCTGGACCGTACTTGTAAACGGCGAAGTCGCAGCCGAACTTTATGCCTGGCGTGACAATCAAACTGCTGTCCCGCAAGTCCCGGTAAACAGCGTATTTCTCTTCAAACTCGCTGTACAGCTGCTTGGCTTTTTGCCGCAGCTTCTTTAGTCCAACCTTGTGCTTCGCGGAGCCTTCATAAATCGTTATCTTGCCCTTCTCAACCAGGTATAGACCTTCCATCAAATCCAAGAGCAGGGGGACTTTGAACTCGGGGATTTTCGGCTTGGGGATTCCAAGTGGTTTGCCGTAAAAGCCCGTTTTGTAAAGGCTGGAGCCTTCTGCGGGGTTCCAGACTACAAGGAAGTTTTCGATTAATTCGACTTTGATTTTAGCCATGAAGGTTTCCGCGCTC
>CAZJQR010000024.1:0-22895 GCA_964548345.1 uncultured Candidatus Bathyarchaeia archaeon
TAAGAGTCAAGCCGTAACCGCCCTGCTGCGCCAAAGACTCCTTAGTTACGTACTCTGAGAACTCCAAGCCTTTGGATTCCATGCCGATGTCCTGCATGGTCTTCGCGTCTGCGCCGTACTTCTCCGCAAACAGCTTTTTCATCTTCCGAACGCCTTGACCCACCACGACGCCGAAGCCTTCGCCACGTGCCATCTGATGCACAAGCTCCAACGCTGCTTCCTTGTTGCCGAAGCACAATTCTAAGCCTCCTGTGGCTTTCTTGTCGATTAAGCCCATCTCGTAGCATTCCATTGCGAAGGCGGTTGCGGTTCCCACGCTAATGGTGTCCAGACCATAAATGTCACAGTAATAATTCATCTCGATAACGTGGTCCACGTCAAAAATGCCGCAGTTGCTACCCACGCCCGCCACTGTCTCGTACTCAGGACCAGTTACGAACACCCGTTGCTCCTTGTACGGTCCAGTCTCAAGCTCAAAATCCTTCACCGCATGAGAACATGATAAGGAACAGCCGAACCAGCAGCCGTCAAATCCTGTATGGAACTTCTTTCGGTACACTTCCCTGCCCAGCTTCTCCGCCTCAGGATGACAACCATATCTGAAATTGTCCACTGGCAACAGGTCAAAGTTGTTCATTGCAGAAACAAGCTGCGGAGAGCCGATGGCTGCCATTTCATTCTGTTTCGGGTCAAGCGCTCTTATCTCTCTGTTATACGCGGTGCCGATCTCTTTCACCAAGTCAGCGTCGGCCGGACCAATACTATCAACAGTGATTTTCCCCGAATACTTGACCACAATAGCCTTTACCCTTTTATCGCGCAGCACCGTGCCTATTCCGCCTCTGCCCGCCTGCTTGAACCTATGCACGCGCCTTGCTACATCGTACCACGAAATGTTTAAGCACCCAATCAACGTGTGCTCAGCACCAGGACCTGCCGACACCACAGATATGCTGAGAGGATTGCTGCCGCCGTACTTCTGCGCCATAGCCTCCGTAATCAACTGTGTCTCTGAAGGAAGCGCCGTGGCATCTTCAACTTGGACTCGCCCTTCGTCACCGTCAATGAATATGACAATTTCGGACTCAGGTTTGCCCTGCACCTCAAGAGCGTCCCACCCCGCAAATTTCAGGTACGGACCAAAATAGCCGCCTACATTAGAATCCACCACGATGCCCGTTAAAGGCGAAATGGCTACAGCGATACTCTTTCCGCCGCCAGGATAAACGGGAATCCCGCCCAATGGACCTGCGGCTAAGCAAACCTCATTTTCAGGCTCGTCCCACTTTATAATTCGATCCTTAGGCAGGGCGTTCCACAGTAGCCAAACGTCGAAGCCGCGGCCACCCGTGAACGTTTCTTTCATTTTTTCCGAGACGGGTCTGCTTTTGATTTTCATTTCTGAGAGGTTAACGTATAAGGTTCGGTTGTTGTAGCCCCTCTCGGTTTTCTTTGGTGTGTATGTGAAGTTTGCAAGTATCATTATTTCACCATGTGTAGTATGGAACTTGAAAGGTAGCAAAACAACATAATAGCCTTTTCGATTGGACTCGCTAGTTTTTTTAGTTAAGGCGAAGCTATTTACATAATCAACAAATCTAAATTAAGAGGCAGAAAATGAAAATCATTAGAAAAAACCTGCAGCAAGGCTTTGTTAAGGTTGTTCCCAGCTCTGATGATGACCTTTGGCACTTGTACAACGTCATCTACAAGGGCGATGAGGTTTACGCTTACTCGTCGAGAGCGATAAAGTCTGACAAAGAGTATTCTAGACCAAAGAGCGGCGAGCGTGTCTCAGCGTTTATGGGTGTTAAGGTTGAATCCGTGGCTTGGGACAAGTTTCTAGGCAAGCTACGAGTGCACGGGGTAATTATTCATGCACCGGACATTATGCCAACAGGTGCCCACCACACTTTGAGCATAGCGCTGAACCAACCCGTGACAATCGTGAAGACGGAATGGACTAAGCATCTTCTTGACAGGCTTAAGCGGGCAAGCAGAACTGAAAAACCAATGATAATTCTCGCCATAGACGACGAAGGCTTCGCTTTAGCGGAGACCAGACAGTACGGCGTAGACATCAAGTTGGAGGAGCGCATGAAACTGCCTGGAAAGCATGAAGCCGAAAAAAGGTCCGCTGCCACAAAAGACTACTTTAAATGCGTGGTCAAAAGTATAAACCAGCTCTGGTCGCCAAGGCACCTCCCGATAGTTATCGTGGGCGTTGGCTTCATAAAAAACGACTTCGCAAAGTTTCTTGCGGATGAGGCTGCGGACATGGCTAAGTCAGTTGTGGATGTAAAGAGCGTCAACAACGGAGGGGTGAGCGGCATTTACGAGGCTTTGCGTTCAGGAGTGCTACTGAAGGCAGCAAAGCAGTTGCGCGTTGTTGACGAAACTGAAGTCATGGAAGAAGTCATGAAGCGTCTTGGAAAAGACGAAGCAACGGTCACTTATGGACGGGAAAAGGTTGAGACCGCGGTACAGATGGGAGCGGTTGAGAAGCTGGTTTTGGCAGACACGATGTTACGTGAGTCTGGGGAAGAGCAACGCTTGCATTTAGAGAAGCTCATGCGAGAAGTGGAGCAGCGAAGAGGCAGCATAACAGTGGTCAGCACGGAACATGAGGCGGGTGCTAAACTCCTCGCGTTGAGCGGTATAGCTGCGCTTCTCAGATTCCCAGTTCTTGGCGCTTTTCAACAATAGACTTCTGAAGGCTACAGCTGAACACATTCCACTTTAGAACTGCTGATTTGAACGTACCTCTTTGCCATTTGCTTCTATGTTGAACCCGTTGCATCAGCCGCCTTTTTTACAAACCTTTTTATAGCATCTGCAAAAGACCAGTTCAGGGGGATAAAGTGAAAAGGCAAGAAGCAGTTGAAACGCTAAAAAAAATTTTGGAATCTTGTAACTCGATTATCCGAGTTATGTCTCATTGCACCCTTTAAAACAAGCGGATTAATACGAGCTTCATATCAAAAACCGAATTCCCCATTCATGTCAGAGCCGTTTAAATGACATCATTCAAAGTCGCGGCTTAGCTATGAGAGAATACAACGGATTTTTGTTAATCTACACGCCCTAAACCCAACGAAAACATGCCGTTACTACCTAACTCGGCCGGTAGCGTTCAAGCAAAGTTTATTTTTGCTTGAAAGTTCTTTTCAAGGTTTCCAGTTTTTCGCCTAAAATTTGAGCTTCGCTGTGTCCTAAGCCTTTCTCATAGGCTTTGCGTATGTGCTTTATTTCGTAGGGGTTAAAACCCATAATCCGAGCGGCGGTAGCGTCCGTGGCAACTACGTCCCTTCCGGCAATTATGAGGTTCATCTGGACTGGTGTGCCGTCAATGGGACCTTGACCTTCCATACCCACGAAGCCGTCGATAACAGTTAACGCTGGTTTAAGCACGGTGTTGATGTCAACCACGACTTTGCTTATGCCTTTCATGTGGTATTTGCCTTTGAACTTGTCAGGGAGCAAGCCGAACATGTTCTTCATGCCCAAAGTTACGGTGGTGTTAATGTGCGTTTTGAGTTTCGCCGCGCTGATAACCGCGGATTCCGTGACTAGACGTGGCACAGTTATGCTTTTCAACGCTTCGCCGTTAGGAACCTCAAGCGTAACCTTGTCTTTAACGTATCTGAGGTTGAGCCATTCGACGCCGTTGCGGTTGCACATGTCCTTCATGCCTGTCGCTTCAAATGCTTTGTCAGCGTTGGTTATGGTGGCGTCGGACTCTACAACGTACACTTTCACGGGCAAATTCTCAAGCTTCTTGATTATGGCTTCAACCACAATGGGGTCGGTGGTTGCGCCCGTGTCCCATGACTTGTCAGTGATGAAGTTAATCTTGATAAGCACCGTATCGTAACCCACAAGCGCGCTTTTGTAATCTATCAGGTCAAGGGCTTTGAAAACTGGAGCGTGCCCCCGCTCGCCTTTAACAACAGCCACAACATGAGAATCCGCTTGCATAAGAATATCACCGAAGCTCCACATATAAACCGTGCCTATCAGGCTTTCGACGAAATATACGTGCAAGTAGCCTGCTTACCCGCCAAAACCGCCTCAACCCTACCCGGATATTTCCCGTTAACCACGTAGCAGCCAAACCCGGCGTCCAAAAGCAGTTTAGGCAAGAAGCGGTCAACGCTGGTTCGCTGCTTCAACTTAAGCA
The DNA here is from genome assembly GCA_964548345.1 of uncultured Candidatus Bathyarchaeia archaeon. Lineage (GTDB taxonomy): Archaea > Thermoproteota > Bathyarchaeia > Bathyarchaeales > Bathycorpusculaceae > SG8-32-3. The sequence continues at coordinate 4,181 of CAZJQR010000024.1, forward strand.
GCTCCTCGGCTGACAATTGCTCTATCAGCACCGCATCTGAATGCGTCTTAGGGTCACTTGTGAAAACGCCGTCTACATCGGTGACCAAAACCAATTTTCTAGCGTGCACCCTCCCGGCAACGTATGCTGCGATGGAGTCTGAGGTGACATCCCATGAATTCTCAAGAGGGTCCTCCTGAAACATCAACTGCGAGGGTAGAAAAATCGGCGTGTTTGGCGCTTCTGAGAAATCCTCGGCGTCTTCAAGCCTATGGATAACACATGAATCAGGCACAAAATCCAACAGCAATAGCCCGAACTGGTCCATGGCCAGAATAGCCATCTTGTGAGAGATATCACTGGATAAGGCAAAACGCCGGTCAAAATCCCTAACTACATCAGAAAAGCTACCTCCCCCAGGCACCACAATAAAGGCATATTTCTTTGCGAGTTCACCAAGCTTTCGGCACAATGCTCTCAGCCGATCTGGGTCTTCGGTTAAGCTGCCGCCGATTTTTACTACAGCGTCCACTTCACGTTTCTCCCTTCAAGTTTGCTTGCCGTCATCAACGCCACACCAACCGCAGGTGACGCATTAACCATGTCGTCTAGCGCCCATTCATGCTGGCGGTATACAAAAGCATCACCAAAACACACTTTTTCGAGGTCAAGAATCTCGTTAACACCGATTTTTTGGGCGGCAACTCTCGCGATGAAATCTTTGCCGAGACCCGTAACCACAGCGGGAACTTTTTCGGTTGCAAGCGACCTGACACGAGAATAAACTTGGCTTAGCCCCTCAGCAACCTGTGTAACTTGCCTGCCGTAGACGTATTTTGCGATTTGGACAACTTCTTCTTCAGTCAGCATGTCCATGTCGGCGCAAACAATCCGTGCGAGACGCGCCAACGCTTCACCTCGGGTTTTCCCTCGACCATCCGCGGTCTGCGTCGTGTAATCCTCTTCACTGATGTTGCCTAAAACCAGATGAACATCGCCTGACTGCGCAAACAGCTCTGACGCTACACGCGCCACGCCGTCTCTGAAAGGAACAGAGTTCACAGTTGCCGCGACGTTCGTTCGCAAACTTCCCGTGTAAACAAGCTCACCCGCTATCAGCTTCTCCAAATCAGTTTTGCCAGCCGCTGAAACGCCCCCGTCGACCACGGGTATGATGCTTGTGCTTGTGCTTCCAACATCCACTATCACGCAGGTCTTGACAAGCTGAGCGACCAGCCAGCCCGTCGCCGCCCAATTCGCCGCCGCCACACTCAGCGGTTCTGATCTGGCAGCGTCCAGTGACAGCAGTTTTGTGTCTACATCTAAAACGAAAACTGGCAAACCAGCAAAAACCTGAGCCGCACACGCCAAGACATGGTTGACGCCTTCACGCTTAGTTTGATACGCGTCAGACAACTCGGCGGTCATGGTTAAGCCAACGCCGTCAAGCCTCGCGTCACCGCTTACCCGCTCTTCCAGCTTTGAAAGCACTTCAGCGAGTTTCGCGGGGTTTTTCCAGACAGGAAAATACTCCATCGCAGGTCTAAGCTCTTTGACGCCGCCATTTTCGGTGCGTAGGAAAGCCGCTTTTGTGTTGGCGCCTCCGATGTCCCAGCCGATAACCGTTACCACGCTACCTGCCTCTGCTTATAGTGTTAAGGACGCGCTTTTTAGCTTCACGGAACCTGGTCGTGGCTTCTTTGAGTCTGGCGCCGTAAGCTGCGATGAGTGCCGAGGCAGCCCCGTTCCCTGAGACTGGGAAGGGCGGAGAGACAACCTCGTTCATCCCATAAAGTTTTTGCAGAGCAGTAGTCGTCGGGTTAGGCACCTCTACTTTTGAGAAATAGGTGTAACCGCACCTTTGAAGGCGAGTGGGGAGTTCGCGTTTTAAGACAGCGTTTAAGATGGCGTGGGCGGGGTTGAAGTTGACAACTCGCCTCAACCCTACATACGAAGTGGTTAGTCTCGGATTAACCTCCACAACCACAGCCTCATTCTCGGTCAGAACAAAATCGACTCCAAGGTATCCTCTGAGGTCTGGGAAAGATTTAACCAGTTTTTCAGCCGCTTCAAAGGCTTCAGCCTGAAGAGGATTGTCAAAAGGAACCAATCCACCGCTGTAACTTGACGGGGCTTCTGACGTTTCAAGTGTGACATCTTGGCGGTTCAAGCTGATGGCTACAGCGTCGTTGCCTGTGGAAAGCAAGCTGACACTTGCAGCGGCGCCAATGATTAATTCTTGAACCAAAAAATATTCGCTTGACGACTCCCGTTTAATCTTTTCCACGGAGCCAGCCAGTTGGTCTTCGTTTCTGGCAACGCTTAATCCGAAACAGCTAACGCCGTTCGAGGGCTTGAATATTAAAGGGAAATTCAATCTGCCGCGAAAAGCTTTCTTGATTTCATCCAAATCATCAGCTACGCTAAACATCATCGTCTCAGGCAGAGGCAACCCCCGTTTTCTCATGAAATCATAGAAGACGGCTTTGTCGGATACTTTTTCTATGGCGCTGGGCGGGCAGTTCAACAATGCTATGCCCGTCTGTTCTACAAGTTCCACAAGCGACCGCAATACGCCATCGGTTTCTGGCGCAATTAGGTAAGCAACGTCAGCCTGTTCAGAAATTTTTTGGAGGTTCGTCTGAGCCTCTTGTGAAGAAGAAACAGACACTACGCAATCAGCGCCGACGGGAGGATTTAACCTTGCGATACGTGAATCAAGCGTAGTGGTAACGCTGTGTCCAGCGGCTTTAAAATCCGAAATCAGTGTTCCAAGCATGCCGAAACCTTCACTCAAGACGCTAATGGGGATTGCCTCGTCAGCGAAGCCGCCTCCTGAAACATGCTCGTAAACAAGAAGCCTCAAGATAGCTCATCACCAACCCACGATGAGAAAGCCTTTGCCTTAAAGCTTTTCTGCGCGTTTGACGATTTCAACGAGCTCTCGCACTTTTTCTATAGTGATGTTACCTTTGACTCTGTCGCTTAGGGTGCAAGCAGCGCCTCTTATGCCCACCACGTCAGCGCCTAAAGCATAAACCACGGGCAAATCCTCTTTATGCAGCGACCCCGCCAACGCTGCTTTTAAACCGTAATCGTGTGCTGCGTTAACGAAGTGCTGAAGCTGGGGTTTTGTGAGAAAAGTGAAGAGGCTTTTTCCGTCTTTAATTGCCGTGTCGAGCATGGCTATGTCCGCTTGGGCTTCATGAGCTATCTTGGGAACGAGGAGGGGGTCAACCGTGCTTATTCTCTCGGCGTCAGCGTATCCTGAGGTAACCACTTTTATGGAGGGGTTGTAGTCTTTGGCGGCTTTGGTGACGTTTTGCATCAGGTGTACCGCTGCCTCAGGCGTTTTTAACCCGTGAAGTCCTGCTTTGATGTAGTTGACGCCGGTTGTTGCCGCGCCTAAAGCAGCCAGCGATATGGAGCCGGGAAGGTTGGGCATTTCGCCTAATGTGCAGCTTACTTCAATGTTTGCTGGGGTGATCTGCCTAATCCGCTTTATCACCCATGGAAAATTTGCGCCTAGGGGACCTTCCCTCGGGTTCTTAACATCTATGATGTCGGCGCCTCCAGCAACGGCTTCCAAGGCTTCGTTTTCGTTCTTTGGGCTGATTAGCAGTTTCAATGTGATCATATTGATGCGGAATTTCTACGCCTTTAAAGTTTTTGTAACATGAACCGCTCTGAGAATGCTGCCGCGCTCAAATCAGGTAGCAAAGAGGTAAACTTTACTATTGGTTAAGACCATTGCAACGAAGAGGCGAATGGATTGAAGATAATACCTGTCCTTGATGTTCTCGGTGGAGTAGCAGTTCATGCTGTAAGAGGTAGAAGAAAAGAATACCAGCCGCTCAAGAGTGTTCTATGCGCGTCTACTGAGCCATCGGATGTGGCAACAGCGCTTAGGGCGCTTGGTTTCAGCGAGCTGTACGTGGCGGATTTAGACGCAATTACTGGGGGGCACCCAACTTTTTCCTTGTTCAAAAAGATCACTGACAAGTCAGGGCTTGAGCTGATGGTTGACGCGGGTATAACGAGTCTTGAAGCAGCGGAAGAGGTGTTGAAAAGTCACGTTTCAAAGGTTATTATCGGAACAGAAACCCTGCCGAGCATGAGTTTGGTGGCGGAGGCGGTTGAAACCTTCGGAAGTGAAAAGATAGTGGTTAGCCTAGACCTGATGGGTAACCGGATTATCAGCGGGTTTGAACTTGGCAGGCTTGCGGAGCCTGTGAGGTTTTTGCGCGAGTTAGATGAACGGGGTGTTTCCCAAATTATTGTGCTGGACTTGGCAAAAGTCGGCAGCAGCGAAGGCGTCAACACGTCTTTCCTACATGAATTGCTGAGGAACATTAAAGCTGAAGTTATTGTTGGCGGCGGCGTGCGAGATATTGAGGATTTGATGGAGTTGAAAGACCTTGGCGTGTTAGGGGTCTTGGTGGCTACCGCATTTCATTCCGGAGAAATCTCGCCTGAACGCCTGAAACAGGCTGGGTTACTTTAGTCAATTAATTTGTTGTTCTGCTTTAATGCTTCTGTCTTAAGCCCATTCAAACGTCGAAGATAAACGAACTCTATAAATACGTTAAGACTAAAGCTCGAAAGAGAAACGCGCGCGCAACTGCGCGTGTGTAATGGGCTGTTACTGCACATTTTGAGAGTCAATTTGTGCTTTTCTTTATGTTTGCGGAGTACGGTGCCTGCTTTTCCAGCTATAGGAAACATTATTTGTGCCGTTTTGTATGTTGCGAAAATTGGCGAACCGTAAAATTTTACATTTAAAAGTTAAAAACCAGCTTGGTTCCGAGTGAAAAAGGCGGCATAGCTGTTAAAAATCAATGTTGATGCATTGTTTTCAAGGGATAGATTTCGAAGCAAGGTGCATAATGATTGAGCAAGACGCTCATCGGCATTGTGCTCAGCGAACAAAAGATATCAGCCCTTAAAAGCCAGAATAGCTATCTGAGTATATGCTAATGCCGGTTGGCAACTGAATAAGATGTTTGAAGAGTGTTCAAAAGTGTGTTTCGTTGATGCTTCCGTATACCGTTCGTTTGGAATAAAGCTCCAGTGTTTAAAAGCTTTTAAAGTATCCTGCAGAACACCCCGTTTTTCGCAGTTTCCTGTATATTCCTGTGGGCGCTAGTAATGGTAATTGAACGAAACCTGCTAATTTCACTTCTGAAACTAACAAAAAACGGGCCTGTTTTAATTAAAGATGTCAATAAAGACTCCAAGATAGCCTCAGATATTGTCAGAAAATTGCTTGAAAAACTTCAAAACGAAGGCTTACTTTATCTTAAAGCGGATTTTGTCGAAGTGAACAGTGATACCCGGCTGAGGCTCGCTGTTAACGCAGCATCCTTGGGCGCAGACATCGAGCATATTAGCGCTTTTCTCCGTTGGCAGGAGTTCGAGGACATCGCAGCGCTGGCGTTGGAAAGAAACGGCTACGTTGTCACAAAGAACGTGCGATTTAAGCATGCAGGGCGCAGATGGGAAATCGACGTAGTTGGCTGTAGAAAACCCTTGGTTTTATGCGTGGACTGTAAACGTTGGCAGCGCGGATTGAAGCCTTCTGCGTTAAGGCGGATTGTTGAGGCGCAAGTGGAAAGGGCACAGGCACTGGTCGACACGCTACATAGCGCATCGTTGAAGGTTGAGTGCGTTAAGTGGGATAAGGTCAAGTTTATTCCTGTAATTTTGTCGCTTTTTCCAAGCAGTTTCAAATTTTATGATGATGTTCCTGTTGTTCCTGTTTTGCAGCTGCAGGATTTCTTGATACAACTGCCCGCTCAAGTTGAGTCATTGACGTATTTCGTGAAGGAATTCAGTCATTTATGACATGATTTTAAGTATTGGTTTCTTGGCAAATCTTACCGCTGGATAGAGGCTTAAAAGGAACATTCCAGCTAAAGCTGCTGAGAGCCATGCCGCTATCTCCAAAATTGTGAAGCTTGTCACGACTGGTTGGGGTATTAGAATCATGAGCGTGATTATTACTCCGAGAGAGATTCCAACGGCAAAGCTTGAGAGGAGAACGATTAAGCTTTGAACCGCGAGGATGGTCACCACGGTTTTAGGCTTTGCGCCCATAGCCCGCAAAACCGCGAATTCCTGATGCTGCTCATCGATGGCAAGCACGAGATACGCTATTAGGCATAGGGTTGCGGCTACCAAGCTGAAAAGCGGTAAAAACATGACCACCGACCATATGGCTCCGAGAAAGTTAACATTCGTTTTCAGCGTCTCGTTGAGTTCAAAAACCATCAAATCCGAGTTTACACCAGCCACGCGTTCCTGCACTTGCGTGATGACGCTTGACCGGTCAACTCCAGAGGCTAGCTGAACAAGCGCGACGTTGGGGCTGGAAATCATGTTTAAACTTTCAAGTTTTTCAAGAGAAACAAACGTGACAATGCCGTTGTTTATCGGGTCTAAACACAAGCCCACTACGTTGAAAGTGGCGTTTTGCATCGTAAAGCTCTGTGATAAGGGCATTTCAAACATGACTGCGGTTACCGAATCTCCAACAACCGCTTCTGAAGAATTGGCACCTCTTAAGAAACGCCCATCAATGAACCATGAAGAGAGGACTTTTCCGGGATCTACGCCTACAATCAACGAGTCTGTTTGCCGATGATCACCAACTGGTATCGTGGCTTGAGTTTCAGGGTCGAACGTGAAGTTCATTAACTCCTGCATGAGCCCTTTGCATACCAGACGCTTCTCAAAATTTGCTATGCCAGCAATGCTGTTCAATTGCTGAAGGGCAGCGTCAGGAAGGGCAAAATTTGGGTCTAAATAGTTGAAATCAGCTTTTTCTTTAGCTCCCGAGAATTTGGATAACAACGCGATGTATTGGCTGCCCATATCCTTATGCGCAATTAGGAGCACGTCTTTGCCAATGGCTTCTTCGACCCGTGTAGTGGTGGTGTCGTTAGCGATTATGCTTCCTGTGATGGAAACAGTTAGCAGGATAAATACGGTTGACAGAAAGAATACTATGCGGATGGTGGCGGATTGGCGCCTGAACAGGCTTCTTGCGGCTATGTTCAGCGTTAATCGGGACTTTGACAGCGCTTTAAACTTGTTTCCCCTGCTTAAACCGAAATATTGTATAGGCGAAAGGGCGGCAATCGGCGAAATTCGGGCGGCGTTAAGCAGAGGTTTCAATCCAAATATCAAGCCGAAAACAAAGAACGTGACAAAAACTAGCGGGACGTACCAGAAGTTGAGCGCTTTTTGATAGTTTTGGAAGGCGCCAGTGTTGATGAATGCGTAATCTGTTAGGTAGCCAAGCGCCACTCCCAGAATGCAGCCCATGAACAGCACTATTAAGAGTTCGGTTAAGAAGTAGCCGAAGACTAGACTGTTTGGGCATCCAGCCGCTTTGATGAGCCCGAAGTCTCTTGTTCGCTGAGCCATCATCAGGAAAGTAATGAACGAAATTATCACCGCGCCCACGGCGAAGACCAAGATTCCCACAAACAACAAAAATTTCGAGAAAATAACCGAGTAACCTATGGTTAGAGTTTTCTCAGCTGCTGATGTTATCCCAAAACCTATCTGGTCGGCAAAAAGAAGCAGAAAAAGCGTGGAAGCAACACAAACCGTCAAGCTGATGAGAGCTAAGCTTGTTTGCAGTTTTCTGCGCAGAAGATCGTTTACGGGAAAAAAGGTTTCACTCATCTCCGGTCGCCAGCCTCCCGTCTTCCAAGCAAAGTGTCCGGTCGGCAAGCTGCATCAATTCCATGTCATGAGTCGCCACGATAACGGTTTTGCCCTCAGCCTTCAACATCTGCAGTACCTGCGTTATTTTCTGACCGTTTTTCGTATCCAAATTTCCCGTCGGCTCATCAGCGAGAATAAGCTCAGGGTCATTTGCCAAGGCACGGGCAAACGCTACGCGCTGCTGTTCACCCCCGCTCAGTTGAGATGGAAAATGATTTGCCCTGGGCTGTAAACCCACAGTCTCCAGCAATTTTGCGACGCGCGTCTCTATTTCCGCCTCGGGTTTTCTAACCCATTCCATTGGAAACGCGACGTTTTCCGCCACCGTTAAAGTTGAAACCAAATTGTAAGATTGGAAAACGAAACCCACATGGCTACAGCGAAATTCAGCCAGGAAATCCTCATCTTGAACAGTTAAGTCCTCACCTAAAACGAGAATTTTTCCGCTTGTAGGCCTGTCAATTCCGCTGATAAGGTTAAGCAGCGTGGTTTTTCCAGAACCTGACGGACCACATAACGCCACAAACTCGCCTTTCGCAACTGTTAGCGTTATGTCTTTTAGGACCTCCATTTCCGCTTCGCCTAGCGGGTAAGTTTTGTTTAAAGAACGAGTGAATACTACGAAATCACTTGTTTTCATAGGCATACAGAAAATACGTTGCATTTTATAATATGCTTTTAGGTACGGTTCCTTACCACCGCTTAATAGCTCTTCTCTATGGCAAAGTTTCCCCTGTCACGCTTCAAAATCCTCGCTTTTTCTGGAAGCTTGTCTTTTTCCCAGTCCGCCCAACTAACTTCTTTGAACAGCCATTTCTTGCCAAGGTGCGCCGCTATTATCGCGTGCTTTTTCGCGTTGTCTCCAGGTATAAGCTCGTTGAGGAACCTGAAGAGCTTGTCAATCTGCTGCTTGGGATAATACGCGTAGTAGCTAGCGTTCTTCACTTCAAAAGCATACATGTGTTCGCCTTTTCTAGCCATCAGGTCTGGCAGCGGACTCAAGCTTGGGTTGCTGACGGGGATTCGCACTGCGTTGTAGCCGAGGTTCTGCAGCCGCTTCACTAGAACGGTCTCGCTGTAGAAGCCTCTCTTGCGCCATCGGCGAAGTTTGATTCTGTCGATGTCTTTTGTCACATGTTCGCCCTTCAGCAGTTGCTTAATTAAAGTGGCACACGAAATAAAAAATTGTTCCGCTTGCTACTAAAAATGTTAGTTCTGTTGCTGCCTTTGTATACGCTTTTCTGCAGGCGACGCGGCTGGAGTATGCTGGTGACGGAATAAACAAATGTAATACATATACAACCAAAATCACGCTAAAGGAAAAACACAACATTGACAAACCAAAAATATAGATGGTTTAGAGTACACTAACGACTACAAAAGTATATTCTCATGCAAAAGAACGCTAAAAACACCTTCTTCCTAAACCCACTGCTACACAAAATCGGAGCTGGTGAAAAAGAAAAACACCACCTCAGAGCCCCTGCGTATACAAAAACATCACCCAAACTCAATTCTAAAACCCTAACAGCAGTTTCAACCATTCAAAACTTATATACTTTAGATTACGCATGACACCCAGACGCCCTATGTCCTAACCTTGATATGGACTCCAAAAAGAAAGCGACGCTCAAGCAAAAACTTTCTACAATGAGGCTTGCAGAGACAGTGAGGTGCCCAAAAATTCGAAGTGGCGTCGAAGAGAACATGCCACGGCTTCGCATGGAGATTATCGACGGTCTTTATATGAGGTCACGATAAACTCCATAGGTAACCCTCAAAGTAGAGGTGAAAACGCCCAAAATGAAGCTTTTTAACTGTTTAGGGATTATTTACGGCTTTTCAGTTTTTGATCTGCTGCTAAAAAAACAGGTGCTTTTCGGGTGTTCACAGGTTCGATTATGTACAAGCCATGCAATTAGCTTTTACTGCAAAATAAGCTGTGAAACTGTCTAATTTTGAGAAATAAGCTAAACGGGATAGCGTAATTTTACGGCGCTACGCGGGCATTTATGTTCAGTTTTTTGAATATTGTTGATTTTGAAATAAGCTCTTTAATTGATTTAAGCACAGAGACTAATGGAACATGAATGGAGGAGAAGGTGTGTCTTTTGATCATTTTGGAGAAGGCGTTGAAACGCTGACTCGAAGTGTGCTGGGGCGAACCGTAAAAGTGCAGTGGAACTGGGGAAAATTCAAAGCCACCGACGGCTTCCCAGTAGACGAAAACATGATAAATTGGGTCATAGGTCAAGACCAAGCGTTAAACGAGGGCTTCCTGTGCCTAGACGAGTGGGTGCACAAACTCAAGCATTTAGATCAGACGCAGTGGTACGCAAGCTGGAGCAAAGCCGACGAACCCAAACCGTCAGCGAAAACTGTAATCAGCCCAGGACCCTACCTGCTGCTTTTAGGCGACCCGGGAACAGGCAAGTCACTCCTTGGAAGAGCATTATCCGAAAAGCTAACTCAGGTTTACAAGGAGAACGGCATAAAACTCTTTGACGTTTTATCCTGGAAAAACCCGGTTCTGCCCAGCCAGCCGCGCGTATCTATCCACAAAGTTGGCGAAGGAAAAAAGGTACTGAAAACAGAGCAGCGTAAAGAGCTTAAACGTAAGTTCGCAACCAAAATCGGTCTCAGAGCAATACAGATCCTCATGCTCACGCTAGGCATATTCCTTCTGTCGTTAGGCTTATACTTCATGATTGACGCATGGCAAACATGGAGCGCAAACGGCGTATCTATCGGAGGCACAACTTGGCAGGAATTGTACAGCCACAACTTTTCAGCTTACTTTGTTGACCGATTCATAAACTTGGTGCCCCTGACGTTCATCCCTGGAGGAAGCCTAATCTTTTTCAGCGTCTTCATCTGGTGGTTCACACGAATAGGCGGACTAACCAACCTTCGCGGCGTCGGAGGCGCCCAACAATCAGACGTTCCAAAACTCATTGTGGACAACGGGTCAGGAAACGCCCCTTTCGTAGACGCAACCGGACACAGAAGCGCTCAACTCTTCGGGTCGGTAGCTTGGGACCCGTTTCAAACCGGCGGTTTAGGAACACCCGAACACCAAAGAGTCACCGCAGGCGACGTTCACGTGGCATCACTGGGGATACTCTATATCGACGAAGTCAAGAACTTGGACCCGGAAGAGGCAATAACGCTGCTAACGGTCCTAGAGGATGGCCAGCTGCCCATAACCTTGCGAGGACGATGGCAGGGCGGAGCCACCTCAGCGATGGCTGTGTCAACAGAACCTGTGCCAGCTATCACATTCCTTGTTTGCGCCGGTAACTTTGACAGCATAGGCCAGATTCACCCTGCGCTTATGGACCGGATTTACGGTTACGGCAAAGTCGTGCGCATGAACAACGACATGCCCAACACGCTGGAAAACAGGCGTAAATACGTTCAGTTTATAGCACAGGAAGTTAACCGCTTCAACCTCATACCGTTCCGGAGAGACGCATGCATTGAAATAGTTGAAGAAGGCAGACGGCGAAGCAACAAGCGGGACGCCCTTACTACGCGTTTTAGACCCTTGATTTCCATAATCAAAACTTCTGCGACCTTGGCCATTAACGAGAAATGCAAAGCAGTTGAACGCCGTCACGTTCTGGAAGCCTTAAATGAGCACTGCAAGACCATCCAAAAACAGCTGCTGGAACATGAGATGCATGAACGAGGAAAACTTTTAGAAATAAAACCTGAGGGCTTAAAGCTTGGGCAGATTCATGGTTTGGCTGTGGTGCATGACCCGTTCAGTGGCGAGATGACTGGTAATGTTCTCGGCGTGAAAGCCCAGCTTGTTAGGAAAACTGAGCTCCCTAGGGACCAGCCTCTTAAAGGATATTACAAAGTGACTGGAGTAGCTAAGGGGCAAAGTTTCATTTCGGACAGCATCGCCAAAGTCCGAAGCGTTATCCTCCAAAAATACGGTGTGGACATTGCGCAGGACTACTTAACACATATCGATTTTGCCCAGTCCTACGGAGTTGACGGTCCCTCGGCGGGTGTAACGATGGCTATTCTTTTGTGCTCTCTCATTGAAGGCAAACCAATACGGCAAGATGTGGCAGTGACGGGCGAAATAAACTTGGGCGTCAGCGGCGCTATCCAGATCACAGCGGTAGGCGGAGTCCACGAGAAAATCAAGGCTGCCGAAGCTTGGGGTTTCAAGAAAGTGGTTATTCCAAAGAAGAATTATCTTCATTCGGTTGACGCCAGAGACTACACAATCGATGTTATGCCCGCTGCAACGTTGGACGACTATTTGAAGGAGTGCTTGGTGGAACAGCAGTTTCTCAAAGTGCCTGCAGGCAAGTACAAATAACGCCCCTCACCCCTTTTCTAAAGCCTTTTCAGTTTATTTCACATCAATCTAGCATATTGCTGTGTAAGGAATAAACTAAACTGCTTGAAATTCCATGGGCGGCTCATTGCAAAATTGTTGTTCAGTAAGTTTGGTCGCGTCGATATTACCGTTGGCATTTATAGTCACCAGCGTTCACTACATCATGTTGCGTTAGTAGCCGTATACAAAAGCATAGACAAAAATCACAAATTAGCCGCCATTCACGACCATTCACGGTTTCAACTGTCAAAGTGCAAGGGGGTTGTCGGAAACATTTTTCAACAGTACCGTGAATAGTCAAGCGGTGATAATTATGTCAGGCTTCAAAGTTGTTAACAAAAGTTACAGTTTCTCTACGGGAGGCGAAATAGACTTTGTGGACCTCACAGACAAGGTTCAAGAGACAGTGTCCAAATCAGCCATCAAAAACGGCTTGGTCCATGTTTTTGCACCTCATGCTACAGGCATACTCGTTCTGACAGAAAATGACTATGGCTTGCTTAACGACATAAAGACGTTTCTTGAGGAGTTGGTTCCGAAGCGCCGCGCGTATCAGCACCCATCCAACGCTCACTCGCACCTGCGTTCCATGCTTCTGCCACCCGACAAGACCCTGCCGGTGATTGATGGACGCGTTGAGTTCGGAACGTGGCAATCTCTGCTTTTTGTAGAAACAGACGTCTACCCTCGCAAACGAATCGTGATACTGCAGGTCATGGGCGAAGAATAGTTCTCAACAATCGCTCCAGAGAACATGCAACGCGCCTTAGCAATTTTCCTAGATGCTGCGCAGCAAAATTTTTTGGTGGCTTCGAATTTCGTATTAAAAAAACACGGCACAATACATGAAATTTATCTTTTTTATTTTTAAATTCGCACTTAACCATGCTCATTTTTAACTGTTTATTATAAAATATTACCGTTCGAAGCCGTTTCGCTACACCCGAAAAGCATATTGCCTTGAAGCTTTCCATAACAAGACGGCAAGTACCGTGCAGAATAGACGGTTAACAGTTAAACGCCAGTTTTTCGCGGTTTTCGCTCCATAAAACCCGCTTTTGGCGGTTTTTTCCTCAGGGTTTTCCGCCTTGGGTTTTACGTATTTATATGCTTCGTTAGAGTTTCGGAGCGACTGCAACCTTGAAAAAGTCACTTGTAAAAAAGGGAGGTAAAATGTGGGTTCATAAGAGGCTTATTTCCGGTTTTATCCTCGTTCGGTGCGAATCCTCTTGTAGGGTCCTCGAGGTCTCATACGGGCTTTCTTTTTCGTTTCAACCTTCGATAAAGGCGTCTCTCCTAATTGCTCAGCATCAGGGTCATCAGTTGCTGGAACTTCAAGTGCATCTGGAAAATCTGTCAAAGTGCCTTGGTCAGCACCGCTCTTAACCATCTTGGCTATGGCTTTCGCTGCATCGTCTGGTTCTGCGTTTATACCGCGTATGGCATCCAATAGAAGCACCACTTCAAAGCCGAGTTCGCGGGCGTCAAGAACCGTGTTCTTAACACAGTAGTCAGTTGCTAAACCGCCCACAAAAACTCTCCTGACATCCTGCTTTTTCAGTTTGTCTGCAAGTTCGGTGTAGTCAAAACCTGAATAAGTCTCTTTGCGTGGGTCCATGGCTTTTGATATGATTGTTGCTTCACTTGGGAGTTTCAGGTCGGAGTGAAATTTGGCGCCTTCGGTGTCTTGGACGCAGTGAGGCGGCCACGGGCCTCCTTGGGCTTTGAAGGATATGTGATTTGGCGGGTGCCAGTCTCTCGTTGCGCAGATTTCTGCGTTGGCTTTCTTGAAGATTTTTATGTAGTCATTGAGAACTGGAATCGTTTGGTCTCCTTCAGGAACAGGTAAGGCGCCGCTTGGACAGAAATCGTTTTGCACGTCTACAATTATGAGCGCGTCAGTTTTCCCTATGCTAAAGTCCTTTTTCAAACAAATCTCACCTAAACAATTTAGCCGAGTTCAAGTCTATTCGGAACTCTATTGGAAATATAGGATGGCGCAAAGGATAAATGTTTTCTAGACTGTAAAGCTGGCGCGAACCGTATGGAAAAGTAATTAAGTTGTTGTTTGGATAAGATGTGCAGGTGAAAAATCATGGCTGTTGTAGCTTACATACTGTTTAAAGTGAACTCGGGAACTGAAAGAGAAGTTTGCCAAAAACTCGTCGAGTTTGACGAGGTCATACAGGCAGACATAATCTTCGGCGAATACGATGTGTTGGCAAAAATCGAGACGCAAGACTTAGGTGAGTTAGAGGCTTTCGTTTCGGAGAAGGTTAGAAACGTGCCGGACGTACTGGTTACGTCAACGATGATTATTTCCAGAGAGTACAGGGGAAAAAATAATCGTCCGAAAACCAAGTAACCGCTTCTCAAGGCAGAGGCTGCTAAGGAAACGCTTGAAACTGAAGGAAAAGGTGCAATGCGAGTCTGAAGTGTGTTTTGGTGATGCTTTTGTATACCGCTCCATAAGCGGTTGCAGGCATGCTTCAAGGATAGGCTTATCTTCCCTACGGCAATACAGTATTCAGGGCTAAAACATGCTAGCGAAAAAGAAACACGCAGATGCTATCACAAGCAGGGAAATGCGCGCCCTGGAAGTTAACGCTGAATACTACGGTGTTTCTCTGCTTCAACTAATGGAAAACGCTGGACGCAACGTAGCTCTTGAAATCACTTCGCGTTTCTCACGGGAACAAAAAATCGCCATTTTCTGCGGTTTAGGCGGAAACGGAGGCGACGGCTTCGTCGCTGCCAGACACCTGTTGTCCCAAGGATTTAAGGTTTCTGTGATTCTCGCCGGAAAAGCCCGGGACATCCGACATAAGGCGGCATTAGAGAATTGGGGTGCCCTTCAACCGCTACGTGGGGGCATTCCGATTCAGGAAGTCAACGACAGCTCCGCCATACCCAACGTAGATGCGCCGATAGTGGTGGACGCGTTGCTGGGAACTGGCACCAAAGGAAAACTCAAACCACCCCTAACACAGATTGTCGATTACATTAACGGCTTGCCTGCTTTCAAAATCGCCGTTGACGTGCCCACCGGAATAGACTTGGACACCGGAGAAGTTTTAAGCAACGCGGTAAAAGCCAACGTTACAGTAACGTTCCACAAAGCCAAGAAGGGACTACGCGCCGCCAAGAAGTACGTGGGCGAACTGGTCATAAAGGACATCGGGTTGCCCCGTGAACTGGAGAAGTTTGCGGGTCCCGGCGACGTTTTTCTCGCCAAGAAACCGCGAGCTGCAGGCGCGCATAAGGGCGATTTTGGGCGTTTGCTGGTTATCGGCGGCAGCGAGGTTTTCTCAGGCGCCCCCGCCTTGGTTTCGCTGGCTGCTTTGCGAACAGGCGCGGACATCGTCTATCTTGCGGCTCCCACAAAAACCGCTAATGCCGTGTCCTCTATGTCTCCTGATTTGATAACGTTGAAGCTTAAAGGTGACCATTTTACCGCGAGTAACGTGAACGCGTTATTGCCGTATTTGGAAACGGTTGATGCCGTGGTCATGGGACCCGGTTTGGGCATGCGTGCTGAAACCCGAGAATTCGTCAAGGCGTGCGTTTCAGCAATTGAGAGCGCGGGCAAGCCACTGCTGCTGGACGCGGACGGGTTAAAAGCCTTCGCCGAATCCAAGCGCCCGTTGAAGGTGCCGCTTGTTCTTACTCCGCACGCTGGTGAATACGCCACACTTACTGGTGGAAAATTGCCTGAAAAACTTGAAGAGGGCGTGGCTGAGGTGCAAAATACAGCTAAAGAGCTCAACGCCGTTATTTTGTTGAAGGGGAAAGTGGACTTGGTGTGCGATGCGAAACGGGTTAAGCTGAATTTCACCGGAAATCCGGGCATGACGGTTGGCGGCACGGGTGACGTTCTTTCAGGCGTGGTTGGCGCTTTGTTGGCGCAAATGGCTGAGCCTTTTGAGGCGGCTGTGGCGGGAGCTTTCGTTAATGGTGCGGCAGGAGACTTTGTTGCAGGCGAAAAAGGCTATCACTTGTTGGCCACTGACCTTCTCGAGTGGATTCCGCGCGTTTTGGATGACCCGATGAGTCACTTGAAGGTGCAAAATGCAAGTGGAAAATTCGCCTAGGTTAACTATTTACCACGCGAACCAGTGTGACCCAAAACGTTGCACTGGCTTGAAGCTTAAACGCCACGGGCTAGCAAGAATAGTGACCAAGGCGAGGTTTTTGCCGAGACGAGCTGTAGTTCTTAACCCGTTCTCGGAGATAGCGTTTTCACCTGCTGACAGAGAGCGCATTGAAAACTTTGGGTTGGCTGCTTTGGATTGCAGCTGGGAGCACGCCGAAAAAGTGCTGTTGAAGCAGGTGAGAGGAACGTCGCGTTGCTTACCCATCTTGATTGCGGGGAACCCAGTGAACTTCGGCAAGGCGACAAAGCTCACTACGGTGGAAGCCTTGGCTGGAGCGCTCTATATTGCAAGGTTCAAGCAGGAGGCGACAGATTTACTATTAATCTTCACATGGGGTCACACTTTTCTGGAGCTAAACCATGCCCTTCTTAAGAATTACGCTTCCGCAAGGGACAGCACGGAAATAATAGAGATGCAGCGTAGCTTTACCAGCGGAACAAGCATGTCTTGACGTGTTTGAAGTGTGTTTGGGTGATGCTTTTGTATACGGCGTTGTTGAAACGTTTATTAGAAAAGCGCTACAGATTCTAAATTGCCACAGGGGAAGGGTTGAGCCACGGAGTTTATAACCAATTTTTATTTGTTCCTGATTTCGGTGGTGTTGATATCTTTGTCCGGCGTCTTGCTGCCGGGGCCTCTGTTTGCGGTTACTATTGAGAAAGCGGCGAAGCGGAAAACCGCGGGTTTGCTGATTGCGATGGGACATGGCATAGTGGAGTTTCCTTTGATGTTTTTCATCTATTTTTGGCTGAGCCAATTCGTCATTCCAGACTTTGTGCCCGTTGCGGTAGGGGTAGTTGGTGGTTTGCTGATGATGTACATGGGAGTTAACACATTCAGGAACAGGGGGGAGACAACCAAAAAAGTGGAAGTTCCAAGGCAGGAATCGCTGCTTGCTGGAATATGGACAACAGCCGTGAATCCCGGCTTCATACTGTGGTGGATAACCATCGGCACCGCCTTAATCATGAACGCTCAAATCTTCGGTTTACTCGGCTTTTCAGTGTTCACGGTGGTCCACTGGCTCTGCGACTTCATATGGTACGCGGTCGTGGCTTTCCTGATTTTCAAGTCGCGACGTTTCTGGAACGAAAAAGTACATACCGCGATTTTCGTTTTCTGCTTCGCGGTTTTTGTTGGTTTCGGAGCGTGGTTTTTCAGTTCAGCCTTGTGGTCGGCAATTAGCACATTAACTTAGGGATGGTAAAATGCAATGAGTAATGAGTTTAAAGTTGGAAAAGCAACCGTGCAGTTAGTCAAGGGAGACATAACGGAAATGGAGACAGACGCGATAGTGAACGCGGCTAACTCTTCTCTCATGGGCGGCGGAGGCGTTGACGGGGCAATCCACCGCAGAGGCGGACCCACGATACTGGAGGAGTGTAAGAGGATACGGGCGACGGAATGGCCACTGGGTCTTCCAACTGGAAAGGCTGTCATTACCGGGGCTGGCAACCTCAAAGCAAGACACGTTATTCACACAGTTGGACCCGTTTGGCGAGGAGGAAACCGCGGTGAACCTGAGCTTCTAACGCAGGCTTACCAAAACTCTCTGAAGCTTGCCGTGGAAAAAGGGCTTAAATCCCTAGCGTTTCCGTCCATAAGCACCGGTGCGTACGGCTACCCCGTTGAAGACGCGTGCCGTGTAACCTTGGAAGCGGTGAAAGCGTTTCTGGAGAAAGAGGACTTGCTTGATGAAGTGGTTTTTGCCTTGTTTTCGGAGCATGCGCTTAAAGCATACTTGGCTGAAGCAAAAGAAGTGTTTGGAAATTTGTGACTGTATCGAGGCTATCCTATTTTTTTTAAACGCGCGGTACTTGAATACTAGGTTGGATGTGTTTTTATGAAGACATTTGTGGTTAACTCGGCAATCTTGAGACCAAGTATTGACGCTAAAGCTTGTGCTGTAGGCGCACCAAAAATGCTCATGGAAGAAGGCGTTAAAAACGCGAAGGTAACATCTTGTTATTGCTATGGACCTGAAGGAAGAGTGTTTTTTATCATAGAGGGAGAAAGCAGAAACGCTGTACTGGAGGCTTTTCTGAAGATAAACGTGCCTATGGCTTCCATAATGGAAGCAGAAGAAGTAGCACCCAAAACGTAGCTCGTTCATGCCCTAAACATCTCAGTTTTTCCTTTTTTCCAAAAAACCGCACATTTGAAGACAAGCTCTTGGCAAGCGACATATTTGCCTTTGCCATCTATTAGGGGCCTATTAGTGGTTCATTGCAGAAAATATGAAGGTGGGTCTATCCGTATTGGAGTTTTTCACAACCAATAGCATGTAGAAAACCAGTGCTCTGCAGTTTTCTATGCAGTTTAGTATATATAAAACTGTTGTTCTAATCGTAGTTTTTCATAAATTTTGTATTTTTAACGATTAAAACGTAAAAGCATAAAGTGCTAATTAATTCTAGCGCGCGCCTTATGGATCCAGTGCAGTGAGGGTTTAAGTCCTTGTGCTCGATTGGCGTCGGTCACCTTTCCT
>CAZJQR010000025.1:0-22261 GCA_964548345.1 uncultured Candidatus Bathyarchaeia archaeon
TTCAAGGCTCTGCGTGACTTCGACCAGCTGAAAGGGAAATGTGGGTTATGCGAATATCGTGATGTATGCGGAGGATGTCGTGCTAGAGCCTATGGCGTAACCACTAGTCTTATGGACTTTTGTGGTGCTCTTCATGAGCCAACAGAATCTCGGGGCGATTATCTGGCAGAAGATCCATGGTGTATCTATCAGCCGAAGGCTCTGTCGTCTCGAAAAGAGCAAAAATAAAACGCGTGTCAGTACATTCTTAAATTAGTAAAATCAGGCTAAGTATAACGTATTTTCACGAAAAAAGGATAAAAAACAAAAATACATCCAAAACGATGCGGTGCATGGAAAATAAAACCGCATTATTTTATAATTCCTAAGGTGCCACGGCAGAAAAATATCTGAGTGTGAACTTATAGCTTAGGAAAATAAGAAAAGTTACCACGCATGCCATATGGACGGCGCGCGCGCTTTAGACGTAAATCCGCTTCTGCACCGTTCTGGTTTTTCGCCAATTAGCCCACAGAAATACAAACAATACGTGAAATGGTATATTAGCTAAACTGTCGTGCGATTTTTTCTATACCCCCTCTATCGTGAGGGTTGTTTGTGTTTTGCGCCCTGTTCACTGTTCTGGCTGTGGAGCGGTTTTTTCCCGCGTCTTTTTCTGTCGCAGAAAGTCCTGTGATGCGCGTTGTTTAGGGCTGCGTTGGCGCTGGGCTATCTTCGTGGAACAGTCTATAGCCCCCTTTATATAGAAACTTTAAATAGTTCCGCGTTCAGCGTCGCGGATAGAGCTCTATGCCTCTGTTAAAGCCGTTTTTAGGATGTTTTACAGGATGTTTTTTACGTAGATTACTGCTTTGTATGGCGTCTTTTTGTAGATAATTAAATCATAGAGGTGCGTCTTAAGGTTATGACAAAATTTCCCTTAGGTTGCAAGATTTTATATATGCAAACGATGCAGATATGTTGTCGCGTGTTATGCGCAATAAAATTAAAGGAGAAAAAAATACTTGAAATTTTCAAGGTGCAAAACTACGGCTACTGCGATTTCTTTGTTTCTGTTGTTTGCTATGGCTTTTTCGCTTGTTGCTTTGCCAGTAGCTAACGCACATGATCCTCCATGGACTATCATTTCCTATGCTTACATAGTTCCTGCGCCTAACCCTGTGGGTGTCGGCCAAACCGTGGCCCTTGTGATGTGGGTTGACACGCCCTTACCAGGGGCAGCTGTTACTAATGACATTCGGCGTCATGACTACAAGCTTACCATCACGGATCCCGACGGAGAAACTGAAGTAAAAACTTGGGCTGTTCTTTCTGACACAACGGGCGTACAGACCTATCAGTACGTACCTACTAAGGCAGGCGAGTACACTCTCAAGTTTGAATATCCTCAGCAAACATATGAATGGGCAGGTCAATATCAAAACGACGTTTTCAAAGCCGCGAGCAAAACAACAACATTAACGGTGCAGGAGGAACAGTTAGAACCAGCAAAGAACAGCTATCCACTTCCCACAGAGTACTGGACGCGACCTATAGAGGGGCAGAATACGGACTGGTATGCAATCTCCTCAAACTGGCTTGGTAGACCTTACGTTCCTGGAGCGGGCGCATCTTTTGGCATGCCTGGCGGCGTCCAACTGGACGGCACAGCGCCTAACAGCCCCCACGTCATGTGGACGAAACCAATTCAGTATGGAGGAGTTGTCGGAGGAAGCGACCTTGGTGTGCCAGGACAAACGTTCTACACAGGCGGTTCATACAACGTTAGGTATAGCAACTCCTTGATCATGTACGGGACACTCTACTATCAGGAACCCTATGGCAATTCTGGCGGCGGCGGAGATTACGTTGCAGTTGACTTGCGAACTGGAGAAGAACTATGGCGCATCACTCTAACACTAGGCGTGCCACAATTCGGATACCTCTATGATTACGAGAGCCCTAACCAACACGGAGTCCTACCCAATGGCTTGCTGATTGTACCTTATAGTTTTGGCGGAATATCTACTCCTTTCGGCATGATGGGTGGAGTGCCTTGTTGGGCAGCAATGGATCCAGCCACAGGAAAGCTTACCTCAATGAACATCACTAACATACCTTCAGGCTTGGGCGTAGCAGGACCGCGAGGCGAATACCTAAAATACGTTCTTGCAAACCTTGGAAACGACACACATCCCGACTGGTATCTAATGCAGTGGAACTCGTCTAAAGTATTTGGTTACTATGGTGGATTTGGTCCAGCCAATTGGTATTCTGGAACGGTAGATGCAAGCATGCCATCTTGCTACGACTGGAACGTATCAGTAAACTTGGGTACTGGATCATGGGGCGTTGCGGCAGATTTCTTGGGTACATTTCCTCTAGCTAGCTTAGACAACATAATACTTTTGATGAAAGGAGGTTTCGGAGGACATCCTGGCGACTATGCAGCGTCGGTAAGCACTGAAGGAGCGGATATTAAAGCAGTGAACCTTGACGTAGCGAAAGGAGCAAGGGGCAACATTCTGTGGAGCGAGCATTATCCGCCAGCACCGGGCAACAACACTCGCGGCATTCAAGGTTGGGACACAGACGTTGGAATCTTGATCTTTTGGGATAAAGAGTCTCTGGAACTCGCCGGATACAGTCTTGCAAACGGGAAAGAGGTGTGGCGTACAACCAATACTGTGAACGATTGGATGTTCATGCCAAACTCGGTTTTGGTCGCTTACGGCAAAGCTTACTGGACAGGCTATGGTGGAGTAACTTACTGCTACGATGTAACGGACGGAAGCTTGCTATGGACTTACGGTAACGGTGGTCCAGGCAACAGCACCAACAGCGGTCTTGAAACACCTTGGGGTTTATACCCCACGTTTGTAGATGTTATTGCCGATGGAAAAGTCTACCTTAGCACCACAGAGCACTCTCCTAACACCCCGCTCTACAAGGATGCTCTATTCCGCTGCATCAACGCCACCGACGGAACGGAAATATGGACTATGATGGGATACGCCACAAACATGTATGGAGGCACCGATGTTGTGGCAGACGGATATTTCGCATTTCTCAACTGCTACGACATGCAGATATACAGTGTCGGCAAGGGTCCAAGCGCCACCACGGCTACTGCATCACCCAAGGTTTCAGTGTACGGCAGCAGCGTACTAGTAGAAGGCATGGTAACTGACATAGCTGCAGGCACGAAGCAAAACGAGCAGGCAGCACGCTTTCCGAATGGTGTTCCGGCTGTTTCTGACGCTAGCATGAGCGCTTGGATGGAGTACGTGTACATGCAGAAGCCTCGTCCAACAGACACTGTCGGCGTTGAAGTTGTCGTGAGCGTGCTTGATCCGAACAACAACTTCTACGAGGTTGGCAGAGCTACAAGCGACGAAAACGGCATGTTCAGCGTTGCGTTTACTCCCGAAGTTCCAGGCAAATACGCAGTGGTCGCCACATTTGCAGGCTCTGAATCCTACTGGGGCTCGTATGCCGGGACCGCCATAAACGTTGAAGAAGCGCCCGCTGCAACACCAGTTCCAACACCGACACCAGCACCAATGACAGACACGTACATCGTAGGCTTTGGCACCGCAATGCTCATCGCCATCATCGTAGGCTTCGTCCTACTGCTGCTCAGAAAACGGTAAAAATCCCAAAACCACACAAACAAACTCTCCCCTTTTTTAGTTTATACGTAGGCAATCTTACTCAAGATAACGGAGAGGGCTGAAAGAATTCTGAACGGGAGAAGTAATAGTCTTTTTTCAAGAAATTGCAGTTTTCTGTTGCCTGTATTAAAGCCGCTCAGAGCCTCAACAAACCCTTTACACGTTGGCTGCCCCAGCATCTCCTTAACCATTCAACACATCATTTTTGGCGTACTCCAGCCTGCAAGCTAGTCAACAGTTTTAAACGAAGCTTTATCTCTTTAAAAACGAATAGACTTAACACGAAGGCTAAAAGAGGGAAAAACGCCTTGAAAACCAATCCATTAAGCATTCGGGTCGCCGGCTTAAAACTTAGAAACCCCACGGTGTTGGCTTCTGGAATATTAGGGTACACCGCGGAGTCGCTGCAGCGCGTCGTCGAAGGCGGCGCAGGTGCCGTTGTCACCAAGTCCGTCGGTGTGGCTCCAAGGATGGGCTACGCGAACCCAACCGTGGTTCAGGCTAGCGGTGGGTTGATAAACGCCATGGGATTGCCGAACCCTGGCATAGAAGAGTACGCGGAAGAAATCATCCACGCGAAAACAGTTGTGCAGGCGCCGCTCATAGTTAGTGTTTTCGGCTACTCAGCAGACGAATACGAATTGGTCGCCCAAAAAGCCGTGGAAGCCGGCGCCGACGCCGTGGAACTAAACGTCAGCTGCCCACATGTGAAGCTAACGGGCTCGGAAATCGGGCAAAACCCTGCGCTGCTCAAGAAAGTCGTCAGCAAAGTCAAAGCATCGGTACATAAGCCGGTCATCGTCAAGCTGTCCCCGGACGTAACCGACATCGCGGAAACAGCCAACGCGGCGGTCAAAGCCGGCGCAGACGCCCTGACAGCCATCAACACGGTCAAAGCCTTGGCGATTGACGCAGAAACGGCGCTTCCATTGCTGAACAACGTACGCGGCGGACTGTCCGGTCCAGCCATAAAACCCATAGCTCTCCGCTGTGTCTACGACCTCTACGAGCAGGTGAAAAAACCTATCGTCGGCTGCGGCGGAATAACCACTTGGCAAGACGCCGTTGAATTCTTACTTGCAGGCGCATCCGCCGTCCAGATTGGCACCGCTGTGGCTCTGGAAACCCCAAACGTGTTCCATGTCATAAACCGCGGCGTAAAAGCATACTTGAAGAAGAAACGGTATAGGAGTGTGCAGGAGGTTGTCGGCGTTGCGCACCGAACTTAACACCATAAGAACCACTCCCATCCTGAGCGTGACGGCAGAAAGCCCAACCGTTAAAACCTTCACCCTGAAGGATAAGAACTGCGCCAAAGCCCGACCTGGCCAGTTCCTTATGCTCTGGATACCTGGAGTCGACGAAATCCCCCTAAGTATAATGGACACGGAAAACGGCTTGGTCTCCGTCTCCGTCAAACAGGTAGGTGACGCAACTAGGCACCTGCACCACATGAGACAGGGCGAAACCGTGGGCGTACGCGGGCCATTCGGAAACCGGTTCACCGAAACAAGCGGCACCGCCCTACTAGTCGGCGGCGGAACCGGTACCGCCCCCCTTCTCTTCTTGGCAAAGAGGCTCCAGGCAAAAAGCAAACGCTTAGCCTTCGTTGTCGGCGCAAAAACCAAAACCGAACTGCTTTTTCTCAACGACCTTAACTCGATATGCACGGAACAGAGCATAATCACAACCACTGAAGACGGAACCTACGGGCTTCAATGCCTCGTGACCGAGCCTCTAACAAAACTCTTAGCTGAAAACAAATTCGACATGATTTACACTTGCGGTCCAGAGCTGATGGTGAGCAAAATCTTCGCTCTCGCAGAACAACGCGCCATACCCTTCGAAGCCAGCTTGGAACGTCTGATGCGCTGCGGCATAGGACTGTGCGGAAGCTGCGTGATAGGCAAGTACCGCGTCTGCAGAGACGGACCCGTGTTCAACAGCCGGCGTCTACGCGAAGTCAAAGACGAGCTTGGCATATGGAAAATAGGCTTTGACGGCAACCGCATACCCGTGTAACCGTGGCGCCTTACAGCTCCTCCTGCGGCATTCCAACTTTCCGCAGAAAATCCCGTGCGTACTTCGGGTTATAAGATAGCTCCCTGCTTCTTAAAAGCCTCTTGTCAAGCCTGTCCAGCGCCACGCGAAACGTCGACTCCACCCCAAACCCCTCGCTTGAGCTGAAGAAAGACCCCTTCACCGTTCTCAACTGCAGGCGGCAATGGAGAAGAGGCACTCCCTTGCGGTTCGTGCCATGGGTTTTCATGTAAACAAACAGTGTACCCAGTTCAAGTGCGTCCTCGTACTTGCGCGCGAAAGCTTCAAATTCATCCATCATAAATCCCTGCTGGTCTGGGTTCACCGCCACGCCCTTGACTCCGAACTGGACCGCGAGCTTTCGTTCAACCGTTTCCAACTGAGATATGGGCTCAAGAAAATCCAGCTTCGTCACTATACCCACTAACCGCTCCTTTGAAAGAACCACCAAACAAGAGACTTCCTGCTCATGCATCTTCGCCGCCGCATCCCTCAAGCTAGTTTCAGGCACCACCGTGACCACTGGGCGCGTCATTATACCCTTCGCGGGAATGCTCAAAACAGGAACTTTTTCCCCCACAATCTCACCTAT
Source organism: uncultured Candidatus Bathyarchaeia archaeon (assembly GCA_964548345.1). GTDB lineage: Archaea > Thermoproteota > Bathyarchaeia > Bathyarchaeales > Bathycorpusculaceae > SG8-32-3. The sequence continues at coordinate 6,286 of CAZJQR010000025.1, forward strand.
CGTCTGCCGTTGCCGTGGCTGAAAAACCTGCTCAATAACATCCTGAATGCTTATTATACCCGCAAGTTTCCCTTCGTCAACCACTGGAACGTGAGAGACGCCATGCTCCCTAAAAAGGCTAAGCACCGCGCCCACCGACCTGTTTGCATCAATAATCTGAGGCGCCTTCGTCATGATCTTCTCAACCGCGGTGTTGCCCCATTCCTGAGTTACGGCGCCGTGAATGAGATTTTCATCAGTTACGAAACCCGCGAGCTTAGTTCCTTCAAAAACCGGAAGCTGCCTCACACCGCCTTCAATCATCAACCTGGCTGCTCTGCTCAAAGAAGAATCCAGAGAAACCTTAGGCGCAGGCCGCATTAGGCTCTTAACTTTCGTTGTTGCAGGGTCAAGTCTCGACCTTATTATCCAACGCCTAGAAATCACGCCCACGTATTTCCCTCTGTCATCCAAGACAGCTATCACTGGAGGCATTTTCCTCTTGAACAGCTCCAAGCACTTGGAAACCCAGTCGTTCTCTTTGACGGTGGAAAAACTTTTGGTAAAAACATTCTTCACTGGAATAGAACTCATAACCTTTTCCTCCACTTCGTTAAGGATAAAGTGGAATTTAAACATTGCAAAACTATTGAAATGAAATGACGAAATTGCCGAAAAAACTGGGTGCGCAGTGAAATGTTCGATAACTAAAGTTTTACAGTTTTATTTTGCAGAAATTTCAACTTCGAAGGATACGAGCATGGAGGAGAGCGTATAAGCTTTAAAAATGTTATGGATAAGTGTTATATTGTTCTATACAAATGGTATAGATGTTTCATTCTGCACTGTTTAAATAGGATGCTTTGAAAGTAGAAGGAGAGCAAGGAGCGAGTTAAAATAACAGTTGATCCATTAAACATTCTTATCCACTCCTGCCAGGGAGGGATTCGAAAAGGATGAGTATGCCTCAAAAAGAGATGGTTGAAGAGCTCAGGTTGCAATGGAAAAAGCTGTGGCAGGAACGGGTAGAAGACAAGCTGAGAGCGGAAGGCGTCGCCACCGCTAATTACTGCGATCTCTTCGTTGAGAAAGGCACCATTATACATGCAACACGCGATTACAAAGCCTTGAATTTTAAAGAAATCCTGAAGCAACACCAGATAGCGAACGCGGAACGCTTTATTGCTCCTTCCCCTCAAGTTGGGGGCTGGCACAAGTTCATCAAGGTGAACATAAAGAACCGGCCGGTGGGAATGAAAAGGCGGGCTGCACTGTATTGTGAAGAAGAAAAGAAAAAGCAGCAGCCTAAGAAAGGCGGTAGAGGCTGGTTGCACCTTAATTAAGTGTTTGTAGCCGAATTTTCAGCTTTTTTTATCTTCTTTTTCATTATTTTCAATTTTTGTTTTAATCAATTAATTTCTGAGGAGATAGATTTGGTAAGTTATCGGAGTAGATTGGATATCATATCGGACATTCTGCAAGTGGCAAGTGAAAACGCCAAAAAAACACAGATAATGTACCGAGCAAACCTTAACTACAAAGTTCTGATAAAGTATCTTAAGAAAGCTAGTGAAGTTTCGTTGATTGACTACAAATGTGAAAAGCAATGTTATATGATTACCCCCAAGGGAGAAGAGTTCTTAGAGGCTTACAAGGAATATTCCAGAGATATCAAAAACCTCAAAAAACAGCGGAAAGAGATTAATGCTAAGAAAAATGTTTTGGAAGAGCTATGTTCAAACAAATGACTAACCTTCACTATCCAATATGCTGTGGGATATGTTGGTTGGAGGTTTCTAAAGAGACGGCATTTCAGGCGAGTTCTCGAAATGAGACCTAAAGTGCGCGTGCTTAACTTTGGTATGCAACTATGGCATTTTTATTCATGATATTTGTCTCTTATAGACGTATTTTCCATATTAACTTAAATGCAACTTTTTACCTAAACTACCTTCGGAGATTGTGCGATAAAAACCTGATGTTTGTGCGTGCTTGAGTATGTGGGAGAAAGGAGCAAGCGAACGCTTTTCGTCAACCTTAGTACTAGTAGCTGCTTTAAACGAGGAAGAAGGCATAAGACCCACAATCGATGAACTCAAGCAACGGGTGCCTGGGGCTCGTATTCTAGTAGTTGACGGGGGAAGCGTGGACAACACGATTCAAGTCGCCAAAAACATGGGTGCGGATATTTTGTTTCAGAGAGGTCGTGGCAAAGGCGATGCTGTTGACTGCGCACTTGAGCATATAGACGGTTGTTTTGAATATGTGGTTATGATCGATGCAGATTATACGTATCCTGCCGTAGCGATCCCACAAATGATAGAGATTTTGTCGAAAAACTCTGAAGTGGGCATGGTATGCGGAAACCGATTCAATTCTCATCTTAAATTGGAGGCGATGCGCGACGTTTTTTATTTTGGGAACAAAGTTTTAGCTTTTACACATAATTTGATGAATGGAATAGCACTGCGTGATCCACTGACTGGTCTCAGAGTCATACGCACGAACATCTTGGAGAATTGGAGGCCAAAATCCGATGGTTTTGACATAGAAGTTGAATTGAATCATCATGTTGAACGGCGAGGCTACAATATTATAGAGATAGAGATACCTTACAGACCCCGTGTTGGCGAAAAGAAGCTAAAACTTAGGCACGGCATAACCATAATGAAAAGAATAATCTCTGAAAGTATTATAAAACCAAGAGTATCCTCTGATTAATTTTTTCACATTTCAAGAAAATCTCTCAAAAGTGGATAGGTAACCAGTCTCGTCACTGATTAGCAGTAAAAATCTTTGAAAAGGCTTGCCAATTGAGTTCTCGCACCTTTGATGCGAGTTGAGAGATATGCAAATCTTAGTCGAAACGTCATTTTGCTTAGTGTTTAGTGTTTTGCCGTGTTAATTATCTATTTTAGTTAAACCGCAGTTGGGTTATTAGCCAAGTTTTTGAAGTATTATTCTTGGCAGCAGAAGAAAGGATAAATACCTTTTTGCGGCCATCCTATGCAATATATACCTTGGTTGTCTAATAGTGAAGCCTGTTGGTGGGTTTACGGAATGAGAAAATCCTTAGTGGTTATCGCCCTGTTTTTAGTAGCAACCTCAGCTTTGGCAATAACCGCGGCTTCAGCGGGATCCATGGTTAAAGCTGAGGTTCCGCATGGCGTTATTTCCATAGCTTTCGACGATAACTATGAGAATCAGTATGAGTACGCTTATCCGTTGATGCTGGAAAGAGGGCTGGTGGGAACGTTCTACGTGCTCACTAATCATATTCAAGATATCTCCGGCAACCCGAATTATATGAGTGTTGCTGAAATCCAGGAAATACAAGCCAATGGCAATGAAATAGGTAGCCATAGCGTAACACACTCGAAATTCCCAAACCTCACGGATGAACAGATACGCTATGAGTGTGAAGCTTCAAAGGAAATCTTGCAATCATATGGTTTAACAATTTCGAATTTCGCTTATCCCGATGGATTAACTAACAATCATGTTGACTCTATCGTTAGCGAATACTATAGATCGGGGCGAACAGCGTATGTTGAGCCTTATCTGATGGACGTACCAACGAGCCAATTCAGGATTGCAGGGTTCAGCGCAGAAACAGCCGACTCTACCGCACTGTCCCTTCTGAAGGGTATGGTCGATCAGGTATACTCATCAAACGGGTGGGCCGTCGTCTTCTTCCACAACATAAAACCTGGTATATCTGAGGAACTTTATACAACGAGTACCCAGGATTTTGGGAGCTTTCTAGATTATATCATTTCTAAAGGTGTACAAGCCCTCACCGTCGATCAAGTTCTAGATTTGGAACTGACACAATTGTCCATGGAGACCAACTTTGGAACTGTTACTCCAACGAGCGGATCATACCTTTTGGGCACCCCAGTCAACATTGAAGCTTTTTCTCCTATTGCAGGCGAAGGAGAGCGTTACACTTGGCTCGGTTGGAACGGTTCGGGTGAGGGAAGCTACACGGGAACTGATAACCCGGCTACGATAACTTTGAATGGGCCTGTCAATCAGACGGCTTTATGGAGACATGAGTTCAAACTATCCATCTCCACGGATTTGGGAGATACCTCACCTTTCGTGGGGGAATATTGGTACGAGGCGGGAACAGTTGTAGATATCCAAGCTATTTTTCCCTCAGCAGCTGATGGTGAGCGTCATGTCTTTAACGGTTGGCTTGGCACCGGGAACGGTAGTTATAGCGGCCTCGACGATTCCGCAACTGTTACTATGAATAGCCAGATTACCGAGGCGGCTTCGTGGACAGTAGAGTACAGGTTAACCGTCTTAGCGAATTTTGGCTATACAACGCCTTCTGTCGGAGAGTACTGGTACGAAGCTGGTACCTCTGTGGATATTGAGGCGTTTGCTCCGCCTGTTGGGGAATCTGAACGTTACATCTGGGGCGGCTGGTCGGGAAAAGGTTCTGGTAGTTATTCGGGCTCGGATGTTTCGGTTGTTATGGATGGGGCTATCACTGAGGCGGCGTCGTGGCTTCATCAATTCAAAGTTTCGGCGGTTTTGTCTGGTGTTGGCTCTGACTTTAATGGGAGAGCGGTTGTTGTGGATGGAACGTCTTATGACAACGGCGCTTCGTTCTGGTGGGATAGTGGTTCTTCTCACAGCTTTGAGTTTCGACCAGAGTTGGATGTTAACAGTGGTAAGCGGTACATGTGGGTGTCTTCCTCGGGTTTGGCTTCGCAGCGGTCTGGCTCTTTGGCTGTTTCATCATCTGGTATTTTGAGTGGAGGTTATAAGACACAGTACTATGTGAACGTGTCTTCGACTTATGGGATTGTTGGCGGTGCTGGCTGGTATGATTCTGGCGACACTGTGTACTTTACGCTTGACGAGGGGGTAATCCCTGAATCTTCGGATGCTCGGTATGTGTTTACGGGTTGGAATGGGTCGGCTTCGGGAACCGCCCTGACCTCGGATGAATTGGTTGTGAATGGTGCTGCGTCTGCTGTGGCTTTGTGGAAGAAGCAGTTTTTGGTCTCTTTCGACCAGAACGGGTTGCCTCAGGGTTATGATGCAAACGTTCTTGTTGATGGAGCTAATTACAGTTTGCCATTCTCAGTTTGGGTTGATGAAGGGGCTACCGTGCAGTTTGTTTACCCTAAAGACTTGCCAGGGGAGTTTGGGGAGCATTATGTGTTGGTGTTTTCGTCAGATCAGTCTCCGTTTGTAGTTAGTTCTTCTATGACTGTTACTGCTCGTTACGATTTGCAGCACGGACTGGCTTTTTTTGCTATGATAGGTATACCAGTAACGATCATTCTTGTTATTCTCGGCGTTTGGTTTTTTAGAAAACGAGGACCTACTTGACATAAACTATTGCTCTTTACTCTAAACCGCTTTAACTGATAACTTTTTTTGTTGCTATCCTCTTTTTGCCAGATTTGTTTTTTTCATCGTCGCGTTAGTTCGACCAGTTAATATTTATTAGGGAGATAAATCTAAGGGCGTACTCTTAATAATAGAAGTGCGATTACGTAAGGTTTGAGACTCTTGCTGTACTGGAATGAACTATGATACTACAAATTCCCTTTAAGCCCAAAATCATTCTGGCACTGCTTGTGGCAGTGGTCCTTATGGTTGTGTCTTCTTTTTTCTTTTTTGAGAAAATGGAGAGCATAGTCCACGGTGACCTTTACTATTATGGTCTCATTTTTAGTTACGAGTGGGTAAATTCATACTGGGCTAATTCGCATATGTATATGTATTCTTTGGAGTTGGCGACAATATTTTTTGGGATTTCAATTGTCTTTTTCTTGTTTCACATGAGAAATCGGAAGGATACCCTTTCAAGCTATATTTGCAGTTTGCTGCTTGTTGTGGGCGCGGGAATGAGCTTCTTTTCAATCTATATTTTCTTCAGATTAAACTACATCGTCAACCATGACCTTTACTCCTATGGTTTGATATTTAGTGATAAGTGGTTTGCGGATTTTTCGTTATATACCGAAATAATGGTTTCTTTGATTGCTTTTGCAGCGGTCTTGGCACTGGCAACTTCCACAGTGGTTTATCTGAGCGGAAAAAAAACTGTCAGAGTGGTACTGGCAAAACTGATCGATTCCACCATGATTGCCATTGGAACTGTAGCGCTAGCATTTTCAATAGTTTATGCTTCAGACTTACTCACACTCATCGGTTTGGGTTTGCTGTTCTGGGGTGTGACGTTTTCCTATGTCCGTACCGAAGAATACACCAAAAAGGTACTTTTACAGACGACTGCTTCAGCTCAACTGGTTAAGCTAAATCAGGTTATACAAGAATTAGAATTCACGGGTTACCCAATATACTTGCCCCCAAAATACTTCAGAAAACGCGACATCTACAAGGCGTATATACCGAAGGATAGGTTGGCACTGATTCCAACGCCTGAGCAGATGAATAGAGAAGAACCCAAGTTCTTTATCGAATTCATTGAGAGTCCTCCAGCTGTGTTGATGACTCCCCCAGGTGCCGAACTGGTTCAACTCTTTGAGAAAATGCTCAAGAAAGACTTCTCTAAAGTTAACCTGGTTTATCTTCAACGGAACTTGCCAAAATTGTTAATAGAAGACTTGGAGATTGCTCAGTATTTTGAAATTGCCATTGAAAGCGATAAGGTTCGCGTTGTTATAGATAACTCTGTGTACAACTTCCCAAACTTGGAACCTGAGCAGGCGAACATCTTTCCGTCATTCGGCTCTCCACTTAGCAGCGCTATCGCGTGTATCCTAGCCAAAGTATCAGGCAACCCAGTCATGAGGGTAAATCCGCGAACCGGCGTTGAGGGAAGACGCGCCACCATCGAATACCGTATATTGCGGTTAGGGGAGAAAACAAGCTAATGATATTTTCTGTTGATTTAGGAAAGATTAGCATCTTATTGGCTGTTACAGCGATAGTACTCCTAATCACATCGGAGTTGCTTTCGCCTTACAATCGTAGAGTCAACATATTCATTAGCAGAAAGAGACTGAGAAGAGCCTCTATATTCTTCTCGATCCTTTTTCTAATAACAGTGGGTATGAGAATATTTGAAATACTTTCATAAGTTTGCAGATCGAGAAACGCGCGCGTAATGATCGGTCTGCTTATATCTGAATCTTCTGTTTTTCATCTTAACATTTCCTAAAAACACTTCAATTAACAAGGGTCAAGCTTAGTTAAACCAACAATCCGCGGTGAAGAATTTGTTAGTCGAAAAAAAACCAAAAGACATCGACAATCAAGATAACCCATGTTTTTCTTGTTCAATTGAACAAGAATGTTGCAGAAAATTGAGATTTTTGAGACTAACCAAAACAGAGTACCTGCAACACTTCGCTAAACACCAAGAGATACTACTCGTGCAAAGTTGCGGCCAAACCTGTCTGGTCTCAAGCCTGGAAGGACAAACTTGTCCAAACTTGATCAATAACAAATGCGCCATCTATACTGACCGACCAATTGAATGCCAGATTTTTCCATACACTCTCGGGAAGGTATATAAAGCAAACAACCACGTTTTCATTAGCTACCATGAACGAACACATTGTCCACAAAAGAAAGCCCTTTTAATGTCACAGAAAGTAACAAAAAAACTGTTATTGTCTTTTGCTCATGAAGCATTTGGAAATAATTGTATGGTTGAAGTTAAACGAGAACGTCTATTGGGAAAACTGATGATTAAATTAAGACGCAGATTTACGCTATTATAAAAATTTTAATCTTCATAATTTACAGCTTACAATTACGCGCGCTTCTATGTTTGTTTATTATGAGGTCGAAGAATGAATAGCAAGCACAGACCAAAATCCAATAAGACGCAGCTGCTCATAATTAATAGGAGCAAATCCGATCTAAAAATTGATACTAAGCACAATAATGAGAGTGAAATTATTTGTTTTAGTTTACCCTTTGGTTTTCATCATAATATCTAGCACTTTAATATTCTTATTCAGCTGTCTATGATCCTATTACTAGTTACGACATATTTCTTATTTAAAACAAATGATTTTATATATTGACACTTCAGATACTAATTGAATAATCAAGGAGGACGCAAAGCGATTCTGATAAGAGAAATTAACACAAAAAGGCAATTTTACGAATTGCGCAGTCATTGGAACCAAATTCTAAACCGAAGTGTGGAAAATAGCATTTTTCTAACTTGGGAGAAAATGGAGCCCTTGGTGAGAAGAATGGGAATGAAAAACTCCCTCAAAATATTATACGCAACTGAATGCGACCGAGTCGTGGCAATTGCGCCTTTCCGAAAAACTCGAAGGAGCCTAACCGGAAAATTGGGTTACGACATAATTGAACCATTGGCAAACGGAAACACAGATTATGCGGGAATAATACTAGGCGAACAAGAAAAACAAAGCCTGTGTCAATTCTTATCTTATCTATTTGGTCAGAAAGACTGGGATCTTTTTTATTTTCCCGACCTGCCTGAAACATCTCAAACCTTGGAATTATTGAAAAGTGTTCATGAAAGTTTACCAGGATTTGAAATTGAAAAGGGGTGGATCTGTCCTTACGTAGAAATTCCTGACTCGAAAGAGAAGCTATTGGCAAATTTAAGTCCAAAGTTTCGGAGAGAGCTAAAGCGTCGACTTTGCAAGCTGGAAAGAGAAAAAGGGAGAGTGGAACTCAAATATTACTCTGAATTGGGTTCACTCAAGCAAGCGATGGAAATTCTCTTCAAACTTCATCAAAAAAGGTGGAAATTAAGGGGTGAAGCTGGAGTATTTGAACGACAAGAGGCCCGCGATATTTCAATGCAAACCGCCATGCTTTTTGCTGAAAGAAATTGGCTCAGAATGTACTTCTTGACAGTAAATGCCGAGCCGGTTGCGGCCGATCTGAGTTTAGAGTACGGGGGGAAAATGTATGGTCACCTGTGTGGTTTTGATCCAGACTACTCTAAATATGGTGTTGGAAATTTGTTGCAGCTGAAGGTGTTTGAAGAATGTATTGCCAAAGGGATCTCCGAGTATGATTTCATGCAAGGTGCGGAGCCCTACAAATTTAACTGGACCACTAAATTTAGGCAAAGTATGAATGTAAGATTTGTAAATAGGAAAACGGCTTCAAGTTTGATTAGTCTGCTTTTGAGAGATTTATATATGTCAGAATACATTCCAAAGGCATTTCGAGGGCTAGTTGGCTACTGGTGCATGCTACAAAATGGGCATGAGTCTAAAGCTTAAGAGTCGCGCGCTACGTTTTGATTAACTGAAGGTTTTAAACCTGCAAAAGCTTTAATTGATTCCAGCATCAACAGTAAGTGTAATAAAATGAGACAACTCGAAGAAGTTGCAGATGCTGCATTGAATTTTGCCGACTTTTAATCTTTTGCTGTTTTCCGAGCCCGATTTCACTGCCATTTGAAATCCAAAATTTTTAGATTTACTATAAAGGCGACTGAAGTCCGATTTGATTTCACATGAAATGTTAAACCTAATTGATAGTTCACTCTAAATTCTCAATAGCGGTTCTATATGTTTGATAGATTGCTTTGGCGGCTTCATTTAATCCTTTTCGTTCCTCTTCGGAAAGACTATCCTGCAAGGAGGCGCCCACTCTCCAACCCAGGTGTACTGGTATTCCAACGAAAGTTGGTTCAGGAATACTGGAAAATTTGAGTGGGATAGCGACAGAAAGAATTTCTCCTGTGTCTTTTGCTATGGCTCTCGTGATATCTCTGAATGAAGCTGCTGGACCGTATTCTGTTCCTCCTATGCTGTCAACAATAAATTTTGACACCTGTTTTATGTAAGATTCTACTTCGCTTTTGTTGAGAGTTTTGGTTTTGGATGAAATGTATTCATCGACCGGTTGGTCGTGGATTTTGGTTGTTGACCAAAATGGAATTGCGGCATCTCCGTGCTCTCCTCCCACCCATCCTTGAATTTCCTGGTTCGGAACATTAAGTGTTTCTGCAAGTTTGGATCTAAATCTGAGCGATTCCAAGTTTGTACCAGTACTTATCACAAAGTCGGCTTTAGAGTATTTCTTGCAGACCATTGCCATAGCATCTACTGGGTTCGATATAACTATGTACTTAGCCCCTCGATTTTTTGGGGCAGTTGTTTCTGACACGTATTTTATTATTTTCGCGTTTTGTAATGCCAAGTCTCTGCGGGACATTTTGACGCCTGGAGTTCTGGGTTTTCCGGCTGAAATCAGTATTATGTCAGCGTTGTTTACTTCTTCGTCTTTTTCGCAGGAGTTTATGTCGACATCTTTGCCTATGCTTGATGTTACATGTTTGAGTTCTTCTGCGAAGGCGGCTGCAAGTCCTGGTTTTACATCGCACACTGTTATCGTGTCTGCTAGCTCTGAACAAACTATGGTGTAAGCTGTTGGGCGTCCAACTCGCCCAGTTCCTATTTGCGCTATGTGCAAGTGTATCCTCCCCTGTGTCGTATTCGACGTTGCTATTAATTTTTGTTTCTACGTATTTTGTATTAGAGCACATACAGCATTTGTGAAGTTTTAATGCTGTTCTTGTTTGTGATGTTTATTTTATCTTGTTTTGATGAAGAATATTTTTTTCGCCAAAATACGGTAAGACCGTCTCACCTATCATTTTGATTTTGTCGCTGAAAGAATGGGTTACAAGTTCAACATGTGTTGCGCCAGAGCGCTCGTATTTCTCAATGATTTCAATTATGTCCTCTGGTGAGGACGCGAAACAAAAGTTGGCTCTAATGGTTTCATCATTGACTGTGTAGGACATCTCTTGAACCTTTCTTGGATCTGTTTCCGCAAAAGAGCCTTTTGCTAAGAATCCTGCGTTTCCTGTCTTTCTGACTTCGTTAACTCCCTTATTTTTGTCAGCAAAGTGTAACAGCACTTCAACCATTTTTTCCATCTTTGATGGATCCTTACCAGTTTTTTTTGCGGATTCTTCGAAGGCAGGGAAAATTTCTTCTCGACAAGTATCTGGAGAGTTTATCGTTACGAGGTGGTCTCCGTAAATTCCAGCTTGAAATGCGGCTTTTTTTCCTTGGGCGGCGAAGTAGATTGGAATCTTGGTTTTAGGCTTAGTGTACAGGTAGAAATCGTTTAGGTTGAAGTATTTGCCTTGGTGTGTGAAAAACTCTTTACTTTCCCACATTCTTTTGATTAAAACTACAGCCTCAGATAATCTTTCGATTCTCTCCTGCCAAGTGGGCCATAAGTTTGAAAAGAAATTGATCTCGTTTATTGCTTCACCTGATCCTACACCGAGTTGAAATCTGCCGGGGTACATGTTGTCCAAGGTGGCAGCTGCTTGCCCGATGATTGCAGGATGATATCTGCCTCCTATAGGTGAAGTGACTAAAGGACCTACTTTGATTTTTTTTGTTCTTTGAAGAGCTGAAGGCATAACAGACCAAACGAATGCCGATTTGTTCTGATTGTGTACCCAAGGTAACAGATGATCGCCAAACCACACTGTGTCAAATCCGTATTTTTCAGCAACAACTGCGCATTTAACGAATTGCATGGGGTCTTTATAGCCTTCTCCAATGTTAACGCTAATTTTCAAAAAGTCAATCTCCCTCAATTGTAGTACATTTTTTGTAAGCAAGTTATAACAATTACAAGTTTATAATTTAATATCGCTAAGCGCCACAGACCTTCCACTAGGCAGATGTGGAATTGGCTACATCAACCGAAGAATTGATGATGGTGCTTGGAACCCTTGCACTTCGCCTTTCACCGTAGATTCGGAAGGTACAAACAAAGTCGATTTCTACTCTGTTGACAAGCCAACAACGAAGAAAGCCCAGTTCGCATAAAGATAGGGCGCGCCAAAAACACCTTATCGCTTAAGGCGGGCTGGAACTCTTAAAACGGCTCAATGAAGGCCGGAGATTGGCTCAATCATTTAAACGAAGACAAATTTTTACTCCAAAACTTTAGCTTTAGAGCACTTTCCAAACTTTTCCCGAGGCAAACTGTCATCGCGTAGTTTGGTCGGGTTTCAATATGTTGCATAAATAGTATAACTCAATCGATGTCGTGTTCGGCAAGTATCTGATTTTTCTCCCCTGTAAATCAAATATTTCAATATTTTCAAAGCCTGTCTCCTTCAATTGGTATATTGTGCTTCGGGCTTTATGAAATAAGTTTTCAGACTCCATTCATGACCGCCAATGTTGAATATGGTATGCTCCAAGCTACCTTGTTTGCCTCTAACTTGCTTCCACATTTCTTGGTTTAAAAGTCGTACAAGCAATAGTCTGGCAAGCATTTTTGCGAAACTCTTAGGATTCTTCGACAATTTCACTCGGCAGAATTGAAACATAGCATCCATGTTGCCACTAGAAAAGTAGAAGTAACCTCCATTCTTAGTGACTCGCCATATTTCATGGAGAATTCGCTTTCGATCTTCGTCCTCTACGGCATCTAAACCGCCATGACTACATAGCGCGCGCGATTCATTAAGGCTTATTGATATTGCATAGAAAGTATAATTCGACGTCGGTTGCGTTCGACGCATGTGTTTCTTTTCCCTGTAAATCGTAGATTCTTATGTTTTTGAAGCCTGCGTCTTTCAGTTGGTTTACTTGCGCTTTGGGCGTAATGCAGTAGGTTGTTAGACTCCACTTGCCGGCTCCAACATTAAACATGGTATGTCCCGAGTTTCTGTGTTTTCCCCTAACGTGCTTCCACATCTCTGAATTTAGCAATCGTATTAGCAAAACCCTGACCAGTTTTTTTGTGAAAACTTTAGGGTGTTTCGATAATCTTATGTGGCAATATTGGAGCATGGCGTCTAAGTTGCTTGTTGAAAAGCAGAAGTAGCCTTCTTCTTTGGCAACTCGCTGTATTTCGTGTAGAATCCTTGTTCGGTCTTTGTGTTCTACTGCGTCTAAGCCACCGTGGCTAAACAGGACGAAGTCAAAGTAATTATCTTTGTAAACCGACATATTCCTCGCGTCAATTACGGCAAAAGAGGCCTTTTCGAGCTTTTGAAATTTTTTGCGACAGGCCTCTATCATGTTTTCTGAATAGTCTATCCCAACATACTCTTTGGCTATTTCAGTGAAGTATTTGGTTGTACGACCGCCGCCAACACCAATATCAAGCATTCTTCTGAAAGGAGGTTTAGTTCTCAGAAGGTCAAGCATCTTTTTTTCGGGATCTCTGAGAATATCCCACTGCGCGTAACCTTCAACCGAAACTGGAGAATCATAGGATATTTTGTTAGTTTCTGTAGTTGGGACACGTCGAGAACTTAAAAGATTAAAGAGAGCTCCTTTGTTTTCACCGATAAATGCAATGGGCCCCAATTTAAGCGCGTGTGAACTAAAACTTTTTATCGCCGCCTCTGCTTTTCTTTCTGTAACGCGCAATTTTCTTTGGATCTTCGCTTTTAAAACTCCAACTCGCGTTTCATGTATAGACTTCAGGAGCTTTTCAGCTAGCATTCTCCTTTCCTTCAGCACCCATGTTAAGATACTATTCGGTTTAAACGTGCTTCCAGTTTTAAGAATATTTCCAGGTGCAACATACACCTCTAAAATGAAATGATTCTTGCCAAAAGTCCATCGATGTCAAGTCTTCTTTGGACGAGCACTCCCAGATTTAATGCTCTGGAATACAGTTTCCTATTAACAAATCTGAATGTAAAATTTCTCCTATACGTCTTGCACCAATTAAACTTATGAGAAGTGTAACCCCCAAAGAAATTAAGTTCTTTGATGCCCTCCTCGATACATCTCTCCAGAGTCTTCAAAACCAGCAAATTGCTGGGGCTATAGGAAGCATAAGCAGGATCAAAACCGCTCAGCATAGAATACAATACTTGCTTATGCTCAAAACCATAAGAGACTGCAATTGGCTTATCATTTACCACTAAAAAACGCAACCTAAGGCAATTGATTTCTGAAAAAAGTCTGGCTTCATATAGGAACATATCACGGTTCCGCTTTGTTTTAAATGCGCCAGGTTTACCCCTAGATATCCACCTTTTTTGGTGAATATCAAAAAAAATCTGCATAGTCTCCTCAAGCGACCCTAGTTCGTAATGGTCTTTAAGCGCCACTTTTCCATGTTCCCGTTCAAGTTTTCTCAGTCTTTTTCTCAAGTTTCTCCGAAAGTTAGAAGTCAAACCTCTAAAAAGCTCATCCAACGAATCAGGAATCGTCAAGTAAGGGGAAACAGCTCCTTCTTTTACCTCGAAGTCAGGAATAGAATGAGAACTCTTTTTGAGCAATTCAACTATCGAGAAAGTTTCTGGAACATCGTTAAGATATAGAAAATCCCAATCTTCTTGGCCGTACAGATGAGTTAGGAACATATTCAAGCATTCAGCCTTTCTTTTTGCCAACAAAACTCCGAGCGCTCTGAAGTTGAGGGACTCTATCACATTGTACATTAAATGTCCATTGAAGAAACGGCCAGACTTCCTGAGTGGAGCAATCCCAAGAATTTCTTCACCATCAGTTGCACATAATATTTTGAGTGTACTTCCTTGTTCCAAATACTTGACCCCAGGAGCCATTCTCTCCCAACTCAAGAAAAGTGTGTTGTCACTAATTCCATCGAGAACTTGGTTCCACTCACTCCGCATGCCATAGAATTCATGAACAGAATTAATTTCATTGACTTTGAAGTTTCAAACTCTCCAAACAACGCTTCCTACGATGAAATGTCGATTGTCACATATTACAATTTCTAGCGATATTTCCTAAGCGCGCGCATGTTGGGGGCGAAAGTCTTGTTTATCCGGATTTCAAGGAATTCCTGAAATATGCAATTCATAAACGAGATCGCGGTAAAATCGGTTGTGTTCGTTAGCGCGCGTGAAATAGGCATGATCATAAGTCTGTTGTGTGCGCGCTGAGAGCACAACACGAAATGCTTTCTCTAGGGTCGGCGTTGCAAGATATTGAACTAATTTGTGAACTAAAGAGAAACATGCTATCTCACGGATCTACCTCAAGGTTTTTTCCCATGGTTATAAACTGGAATATCATCATCCTTTTATCTTTAAACCAATTAGTAACTGTGTTGTTGGGATTGAATACCGTGATTTGAGTGAAAGGTATACCTCTGTTTGCCAGGGTTTTCAAAAAATTGTCGAGCATTGATGGAATGAGAGTGTTCGACATGCTGTATAATTCCACCGTAGCCTTGTGGGAGAATGGGTAATTGAAGATTAAAGCGAAAGAATTGAATAGGTCATTGATTAGAACATTTCTGAAAAAAGGAGGCTGCCAAAAATGCCGGGGACCGTTTATCAAGCTGTCTGCATCGATTTCAAAAAAGTCAACCCATCCTTGATCCACACACCTTTGGTAGATACGGAACAGTGTCTCCCTATTTTTTTTTGCGCTTGTCTTTAGTTCAACTAGTCGGCCATCTTTTCCAAGTGTAAGTTTTGTTAAGAATCCGTGTCCGATAAGGGCACGCTTGATCACTCTGAAGCGGTCGAACCCAGAAGCATATCTCTGGCCCATAATGGTACGGCCGATTTCTTTGAAGCCACATTTTTTGTATAGATTTATTGCGTTAGTATTAGTTCTTCTGACATTGAGACTGACTTTTTTTCTCTTTTTTTCTTTGGCAAGAGTAATTGCATAATTGAGTAGTCTAGTTGCTACTCCCATATTTCTGTAATTTGGGTCAACGAAAACATCTTCTATCAAATAAAACTTGTCAGTGTTCTCCTTAAGCCTGAGAAAACCAATGGCAGTTTTGCCCTCATTGTGACAAGCGACAAGTCTTACTGAACGGGGCCTGAAGTGTATAGATTTGAGAATGTCACAAATTAATCCCTGATCCAGTACATCTGTACCAGCAAAAACATTATGTTTCATGAGGTCAGTTGCGAACTCATGTGTCAGTTGCATAATAGAGATTTTATCATGGAAAAGCTGGGCGGTTGCCTCTTTCAATGTTAAATCAACCAACAAAATTCAAACCAAAAAAATAAAGCTTCCTGTGCACGATCGAGATTTACAATTAGGTTTCCTGTTTAGAGAACTACTAA
>CAZJQR010000026.1:0-21861 GCA_964548345.1 uncultured Candidatus Bathyarchaeia archaeon
AATGAGAATTTAGTAGCGCAGTCGCCGCATGCAAAAATGTTTGGGTCGGAAGTTCGCATTGTCGTGTCGACGACTATTCCCGCTTTACTTGTTGCCAAACCTGCTTTTCTCGCAAGCTCGACGTTAGGGCTCACGCCTACTCCAACAATCAACGCATCTGCCTTTATTTCTTTGCCGTTAGATAGTCTAACAGCTGTTATTTTCTCATCACCAAGGATCTCGGCTATACTGGTTCCTGTAACTATAGTTATGCCTTTTCTTGTAAGATAATCCTCGATCTCCTGGCAACATTTGCATGCTCCCTCACCGAAGACAATTTGCAGGCATTGATCAAGCATTTCCACGATTGTTACGTTAATATCGCGATTCTTCTTGCATTCGTCAGCGAATTCAACTCCAATGAATCCACAACCCAAAATTACTAAATCTTTCATGTTTTCTAAAGCGTCTAGTAGGTTTTGTAGATATTTAACGTCCTTCTTTATTGTGTAGACATTTTTCTTATCGAATCCCGGTATAGGGAGAACGGCAGGAGAGGATCCAGTTGCGAGGATCAACTTGTCATATAAAACTGATTCACCGTTTGCCAGAACTACCTTCTTTTCTTTAGGGTCTAGTTCCTTAGCGTTTAGCTCCACGGCTTCACTAACGATTAACTCTATATTATTATTTTGCAAAACACTGTCCGATATTAAATTATTCTCTGGTTTTCCCAAAGTACCAAATATGTATGGAATACCACAAGGAATTAGCACTTGTTTTTCTTTCCTTATCAAAATTATTCTTTTTTCTGGATAGTGTCTTCTTGCTGTTATCGCTGCCGGAATTCCAGCAGCACTACCCCCTATAATTACAATATCCGCCTGCTTCATGAAAGCCCTCCATTAGTTTCAACCTCTCAGGTTTATTGAATTAACCAGATTAATATCTTGCGTTTATAAAATAAACTGTTACACCCCGGTGCTGCACACATTAGCCGTCTAACCAAACTGACGCGTGTGTAGAACGAAGTGACTAATCCTATCCAACCAAGAAAATTAAACTTGCATTAAATTTTAAGCGCGCGCGCAAACTGTTATTTCAAACATGAACTATTCTCGGAAAAAGAAATATTGCGAATCGGAAATACCCATTATTAGGCAACCGACTGAATATGAATAGGAGAAAGGAGAGGGCTTTTCCTGTTCACTAGATCATCGCGAAAACTGCAAAAAATTAAGCGTTCATACCTTAAAGAAAGGGTTAAACAGCAACAACAGCTGAGCGAGGAATGTTCGAGATTAGACTTACTTCTCAAGGTGAACTCAATCGACGAAGGCACCCATGAACGGCTTAGAAAACTTTTGGAAATTGGCTATGAAGAAAAACTCTTGGAAACAAGGAGCAAACACGGCTTCGCATAAAATTCAAACCAATATTATCAATTGTTATACTTAAGATATGGTTTGATTAAATTTTAATCCCCGAGAGAGAGATTGGGCGTGTCGGGGTATGAAGTGCTTCTCAAAGGTCTGAGCACGCGTTCAAGGCGTGAAAATGCGCGCGCGCTAAGGTATGGCTGTCGCTTCGGTAAAATTTTTCATTACTTTGTCACCACTTTGTCGTAGGAAACTCTTTATTATATTAAAGACTTTGTCACCAAAAAGTAGTAGGAAACTACTGAAAAAAAGTTATTTTGGGCGGGCTACTAATATCAATGCCAATGCAAATTTAGTGGCTTCGCCTTTCGGCAAACGGCTGCCTCAGCTCACCGCTTTCTTCACGAGCGCGACGATCCTTGCCTCTTCGGCGGTAGTCAACTCCTTCAGCGCGAAGGCGATCGGCCACATGTGGCCTTCGTCGAGGTTCGCAGTAGGGAATGTGTAAGAAAGCGGGTGCTATCTTATTTTGAGAATCCACCTTGGTACCCGTTTTTTATAATCAATATATTCGGTTCCGAATTTCTTCTCTAATGCTGGTTCTTCAATATAAACAACTGCCAAATGTATTAATAAGACAACTGAGACAAAAAAATCAGTTGAAGAAGAGCTCCCAAAGAGGAAAAATTCTGATAGAATAACCAAGAGATAACCAATATACATTGGATTGCGAGAGAATCGAAAAATGCCGTCTGAAATGAAGTGGGCGGGTGGATTTAATGGATTTATCATTTGTTGTTTCGACTTAAAAAAAAAGCTCTCGAAAAGACTCGGCAGTTATCAGGATTCCCATTAAAAGTAATAAACTTCCAAGAGTAACTAGAGTGAAAGAAGAAAAAACAATAAGACCAAGGTATTGGTTCAGTTGGATCAACAGGAATGGTGTCAGCGCAAACATAAGGATGTAGGCAATTCCTGTTTGGATAATAAATCGTGTTGACATATTAGTTCAATCTTTTAAATTTTTGATTTAAGTTTTTCTTGATTTTCGCTGAATATTACTATGTCATTATTCTAAACAGGCGTCTCGGTTGAAAGTGCCATTGAAAAGGTATCGCTAATGGAGCGCGCGCTCTCAATAATCCAAGGGATTTCGTTCAAAGGGGTCTTCCGATAAATTTTATCCGTTTAAACGCTTCATTATAAACCTGTTTTGTTTTGCCTATATAACATCAATGCTTTTCCATTCAGACAGTATTCCAGTTTCCACCTACGATGGAGACGCCTCCCCCATTAAATCTCGCTTCTTCAGATGTGGTTTAGATAGTCAATAGTGAAGAAAAATAATCTGTGATAAAACAAACCTAATTCTTTCTTTGTTATCGCCTTTTTCTAAGCAAGAATGCGGCTGCACCGATTGCTGCGAAAAAGGCACAAACCACAATTGCGTAAAGAAACAGCGGTCGTTCTTCTAGTGGAGGCGTAGGCGATGGCGATTCAGTGGGCTGAGGTGAGGGGGAAGGAGTGGGCGAGGGGATTTCATGTGCTGCACTGTTGAAAAAGTTAGTATCAAGCGTGAAGTTGTTGTTGGAATCCGTCAAAAATTGGTCCGCATAGAGAACGTACGTTTTTACTTCAACCGTTTCGTTTGCTATGTCAAACGTCAAAATTCTTAGACTTGCAGCGCCCATTTTTCCGTTTCTGTCTTGGCGGTTGAACATCAGTTCATGTCGGTCGCCTACTTTGTTTCTACTACCTGAAGTTGGGTTATAGTGGCCACTCAGAGTCATGAACACGTTAGCGTGTTTGTCTAGAAAGGTATCTCTGAAACTTATTGGCCATTCGGGATTTTCCTTTCCTTGAACGCTGTATCCGCCTGTGCCATTAAGATAGACATGTGTTGCTACGATAGCATGAGACTCAGGATAGGCATCTAAAAGGTTGTTTGCCCAAGCCAGAGTTACGTCATCTGCTTGATAGGCAATGTTTATGATCAAAAGGTCCCAGCCAGAGATGCTGAAGTGGACCGCGGTGCTTTGACCGTCTGCTGCGTCGCCAAGCCAGTACGGTTTTTCCGTCATAACCTCAGGATTAAATGCTGTATATTCATTGCCAATCCAGTATGTCGCGTTGTAGTCGTGGTTTCCCGCATTCCAGCAATATGGAATACTGTTTTCAAGTAATCTGCTCATTGCCTTGTTTGCGCTTGCCCATTGCGTACGATTCCACTCATCCTCGACCATGTCTCCGGTGTGAATTACCATTTTAACGTTGTATGTTTCCGCGTAGTACACTATCCAACGGCAAAGGTTATCATAATATGTCGGATGGCTTTCGGAAAGATACTGTGTATCTGTGATCCAAATTACAGAGAAAGGTGTTTCAGGCGTCGCTGCGTGTGAGACAGCCGAATTAGATTGCAGCAACAGCATCAACGCTATGAAAAGCACGGTGCTGATTCTAAGCGGCATACACGTTTTTTCAACATTCTTTTCACGCAAGTAATATTCCCTTCGAAGTGCATAAGATTTTCTAATACAAGCAAAGCAAAACAGTTTTGATAAGATTATATTGTTTGTCACCCCTTCAAATCTCCCGCGACTTCTTTCCCTTTTTCATTGTATATTCGCACAAAAGCGGCCGAGTTGAGGTATCTCGGTTCGTTTTAGTGCCTCTCGTAACCTTTTTCCTTTATTTTTAAAATCTTTCTCGGTTATTAGATTGTCTTTTAATAGGTCCCCAAGGATTCGAAGGCGTTTTGTTGTATCGTCATCTTTGAGGTTGCCTTGGAAAACAGGTTCCGAAACAGGTCTAGAGAAAGCTTTAACAAAACGCGCGATTTGGTCGTCTTTAAGGTTGTCTTTAGCGGGAGATTCAGTAATAGGTTGCACTGGAGATTCTGCGTTTAGGATGCCATGAACTCCTCTTGTTTCTTCGATGTTGGAACAAGCATTCATTTACTATATTAACCCATTTTGAAGTTGTTGCCTCAGACCTCGTTCTCATTTCACTTTCCTGAGCGTTCATGTTTCCAGAAAAAGAAGGCACTAGCGCTTTTCCTGAGGAAATCGTTAATTCTTCAGTTTATCCATCTTTAAGTTGTATTACCATTTTGCTTTGTAGTTTTTCTTCCTTTGAATAGACTTCGACTATGTCTCTCAAGCTTATGCTTCTTTCTCCTATAATCAAACGTCTATTAGTCAAGACCAACGAGGGATGGTAAAAAGTTCCTTTAATCTTTCCACACAATAATTCTTTCTCTTCACTCATTTCAATCCCATCTAAATATCAATTATTTGTTTTGTAGTTTTTCATCCACGAATATGTCAAGGGGTGAGTTAACCTAAGGTCATGTTCTATTTTTTGGGTACAAACCTCGTGACTCAAGCTTATACCCTATTTAATGTTTTAGTCAACGATATAAAAAATTTCTGAAGTTGCTTTATAGAAGAATTGTACATTAAAATTGAAATTAAAAAACAGCTTTATTCTGCTAGATAATTGTTTAATCCCTGCTTATTTGAAACCAAAATGGTTCTCCTAGTTTGGCTTGGTAGCCGCGCGCGCTACGTACTTGAATGCGAGAGCCTCCAACAAAAAGGCAGTTACCACAGATTTTATGTTCTTTCATTAAAAATTTCGGCAGCCTTATGCGGTAACCTAGTAAATTACGCGAAAGTTATAAGCTATAAAACTAGAAATAGTTTTGGGCTATAAGTCGCATGCTTTTTCATGACCGCCATTATTTTTTTACGACGAGAACATTGCAATCTGCGTTGGCAACTACTCGTCTGGATACGCTTCCCAAAACGATAGAAGCCTTGCTGCTCAATCCCCTGCTTCCCACAACAATCAGGTCAAAGTTTTCATGTTCAGCCATATTCCGCAATGCTCTAGCTGGATTTGAACCGAGAATAGATTTGGTGGTGTACTCGACTTCATTTTCCAAGTAAAATTTTGCATGTTCTATTGTCTCTTTTGCTTTTTTTTCCATTCCTCGGTTATAGACCGTGATTACTTTTACTGACCCTGAAAATTTCTTAGCGATAGCCACAGCTTCCAAAAGCGCTCTGTCGGAATGGTTAGAACCATCAACACCGACTAATATTCGGATTCTATCCTTCATGTCCTTCCCTGATTATCTATTGGTTAATTCCAGATAATACTTTTTCTCAACAACATGACTTTAAGTCTTAATGGGTTCCGAGGCAATCACGTTCATAAGCCCTGGGTTCTTGTGTATTCCTCTTGCCAGAACGGGCGGGAAGGTAAGCGTGGTTATTAAGCTCATTGCTACAAGCGCTGAAAACACGTCAAGGGGAATCAGACCGAACTGTTTTGCGGCTAGGGCAATCACCAGCTCGGCTGCACCTCTGGAATTCATCGCCCATCCTGTGTAGTAGAGTTGTTTCAGTGTTAAGCGTGAAAAAGGTTTTATCAGGAGGCATCCGAAGATTTTCCCAATAAATGCGATGACGACAGTGGCTACTAACAATGCAAGGCTGGAAAAAATAGTGTCAAACTCAAAGTTTATTCCGACATTTGCAAAGAAAAAGGGCACTATGAAACCTAAAGCAATAAGCTCAGTAGCTTTTACCATGTCTTTCCTATGCTTCTCATGAATGCTTCTCATCGCAATCTGGAGAATGAAGCCGCCCACAATCGCACCAATCAAGTAACCTATTCCCAAACCTTCAGAAAGAGCCGCAAGAACCATAATGAAGATAATTACTAACGAGAAAATTTCAGTTTGATTGCCGCCGTTTCTGTCAAGATAACGAAAAACGTTAGAGGACACTTTGAAGAACGCGAAAGCTATTACGCCGAAAATCACTATTTCCACAGGAATTGCAGCTAATTCTAGTAATCCCCCTCCTCTTCCTATCACTGCAACGAGCGCCAAAAATAGCACTTCAAAAATGTCGTCGAGGGCTCCAGCCGCCAGCATAATGGCTCCTAAGTGAGTGTTCAAACTGTTCAGGTCAATGAGAACTTTAACCTTTGTTGCTTCTGATGTAACCATAATGGCTCCTCCAAAGACTAAAGCTGTTAGCCAACCGTAACTTGGAAACACCAGCATCATGAACGTAAATCCAAGACCGAAAGGGAGGAGAGCTGAACTTAGCGATATTAGGATTGATTCGCGTGAAGTTTCTCTTATTTTTTCAACATCAATCTCTAAACCAGCCAAGAACAGCAGAAAAACTATCCCCAAGTACGCCAAGAAATCTATAATGATCAGCGAAGATTCGGTGTCGAAAAAAACAGCTTTCAAAAACGGAATACCCAGCAGAATTCCCGCCAAAATTTGGCCAACAACAGCTGGCAAGCCGATGCGTTTGAACAATAAGCCCATCACAAAGGTGATTATCAGAATTAAGGGCACTAAGACAAATATTTCCATCTTTTAATTATCTCTCCGGAATGCATGTTCGTCAGCACATCACTGCAGCAAATTAGCTAACCTAACATAGTTTTTCGTGATTACACCGTTTTAATTATAAACTTTGCGTCCTAAACCAGAAAGCTCACAGCAACTGGCAACTCCAAGATGGAAAGATCACCATTGAAACGTGCGCTATTTCTCTTCTGGTGGCTTCTCCCACAACTCCAACCTTTGCTTCTTGAACTCGCTACGTTTCCGCTGCAGATACTTGTAAACCGTATGGTGCTGGCTTCCGTTGATAAGCATCTGCACCGCGTTCCGGGCAACATCAACCTGCTCAAAAGTGCCGATGAAACCAATCGTGTGACCGTAAACAACCACGCTGGCTTCCGTTAACTCTTCAATAAGCTTGCGTGTTTTGCCGTTCGCTCCGATTACTCTGCCTTTCACGCGTTTGATGTCGGATTCAGACCTGCCGAACACCGTGCGTAAATCTATAAAGTCAAAGATGGCGTCTTCGTTCCGAAGCAAGCGGAACGCTTTTTCAGGCGAGAAACCCCTGCCAATGGCGGTTACGGTGTCTTTAGCCTTGAAAAGCAAAGATGGATCAGTCGCTTTCTCTGAGAGCACGATTGTTACGCCACCAGATTCGCTTTCAATCTCAAGCGTAACCATGAACTTTTCTTCTATGCGCTGCTTTACTTTTCCGTCTGAACCCACTAGGACGCCAACTCGCTCTTTGGGGATTCTAACGAACATGTTTGGTTTCGACATTTTATCCAACAACCTTCTTGTAAGCTTCGTCAACTGACAGGACTTTAACGCCTAGGCGACTAAAGAATCTATTCACGTTAGTCAGGTCTCTGCGCAGAAAAAACTCAGCCATCGGATGCACTGTGGGCACTGCTTGCGCCATGTCGAACAGCACTGGGCGATTATTCCACATCATGATGTTGTATTCGCTCAAGTCTCCGTGGACAAGTTCAGCCTTGCGATAAAGCCTCGTAATGTAAATTAATATTGTGCTGTATACTTTATCGGGGTTTTTTGGTGATTGCTCTTTCAACGATGAAGCATTAACCCCGTTTTTCCCGATAAACTCCATTATCAGCACATTGTTTTTCACCGCGATGGGTTTGGGCACTCGCACTTTTGCTCGGAAAGCCTGCTCTAAGTTCCTGTATTCTTTTTGAGCCCAAGTGAAAATCAACGATCGCGTGTCGCGTTTGACGCCTTTGAATCTATAGTCGCCTTCGATGTATTGGAGCATGCCTTTCTTGAACTCCGCGGAAGACGTTAAGTAGATTTTCACCGCCAAATCCTTTCCTTCCTTGTTCTTGCCCCAGTAAACTCTGGCTTCCTTGCCAGCGTTGATGATACCATGCACTTCGTATAACAGGCCGCTTTTCAGGAACTCGTAGATGACCATGAATGTTGCTCGGTCGAAAACCTCCTCTAACGTGGCTCTTTCAGAAGAGAAATCGTGTACGAGCATCTTGTCTCTTCTTTCCACGGTTTTTTCTTTGTGTGCAAGTTTTTTTCGAGCTTTTCGCGACATGCGTTTTCATCATGCTATTCTTTGCGAAGTATTTAAAATCACTTGACGGCAACCGCTTCAACTGCGGACTGGAAAAACTGAGAAGTAAAAAGGAAAAGTACAGGTGACACGAATAAACAGCGTTATATGGTTAGGATGCCTTTTCTGCGCAGATTCTCGGCTTGCGCGTGCGTGTAGCGCCATACCACATCACCGCGCTTGTCACTTTGGAAATCCCAGGGTGAAACGATTACGATGTCGCCTTCGCGGATCCAAACGCGTCTTTTCATTTTGCCGCGGATTCGGCAGAGCCGTTCTCTGCCGTCTTGGCACTTAACCAGAATTCGGTCGAAACCGAGCAGTTTCACTACTACGCCTAAAACTTCGCCTTGCGCTGGGTACACTAACTCGCTGATTTCGCCTTCGCTTAAGACCTTTTTCTTGCCCAAGTGCAGTCCTCAGGTTTCGATTGGGAAAAGAATGGATGAGCTTCCTTAAAAGCATGTTTATTTAACAGTGTCGTGCTGAAAGTGGTGGAGCGGTAATTTTAATGGTTGGTTAAGCTTTAATTTTCGCGCTGATTATATGTGTGTGCTGGAATAGGAGTTGATTTGTGGTGTCGTACGTTTTTAACATACCGTTTCGCAACAACGCCAAGCTAAAGCATATTATTGATAAGGTGAAGGAAGATGTGAAGTTGCAGAGTTACTGGAGATGTGCGAATGTGATGGCTATTGATCGTATGGGCTATACCGATCATGGTCCTACGCACGTGAAAATCGTGGCTAACTTGGCGCTTAAGTTGCTGCGCATACTGGTGGATACACAGGTTAAGCCCAGTATAGTTAGGCATTATAGTATGAGAAATGATGACGCTGAAGTTGTGGTGGTTTTGGGCTCGATTTTTCATGATTTAGGTATGGTGGTTACGAGAAATGACCATGAGAAGTACAGTGTGCTTATCGCCTTAGAATTCATTGAAAAGTGTTTGACACCTGTATATTCGGAGGAAGAGCGTGCGATAATCAGCAGTGAAGTGTTGCATGCGATAGTGGCCCATGAGCAACCAAACAAGCCTTTGACCGTGGAAGCTGGCATAGTCAGCATTGCTGATGCGTTAGATATGGAAGCGGGAAGAGCGAGAATTCCTTTTCAGTCCGGAAAGATTGATATTCACGCGGTTTCAGCGCTTTCCATCGAGAAAGTGGAGATTACAGAGGGTGCTGAAAAGCCGATTACCATCAAAATAACTATGAGCAACTCTGCAGGCGTTTTCCAAATCGATGAGCTGCTGAAGCCGAGAATTGAAAGCTCAGGACTCCAAGAATACTTCCATGTTGTGGCGGAGATAACTGGAGAAAAAGAAAGAAAAATCATAGAAAAATTCGAAATCTAAACCGCTTCACACACAACTACAGTAACACCAGCATTACCTTAGTTCAATGAACTGACTGATTTCTTTAGCAATTACTTCAGGTAATGTATCCCTGTTTTCTTGCGTGACCGTAAATATCGCTGAGCCTTCGAGCTTTTTGGCCTCATTTATCAGCTTGTCTCCGACTTTCCCGTGAACAACGGCTAAAACGGGTTTATGGCGCTCCAGCGCTTTTCGCACGGCTTCTTTAAACTTTTCAGAAAACAGTTCCATAGGGACGATTTCGTCTATGGCGATTACATCGCAGTTTTCCACGGCATCTACAATCGCCTTCGCGCCGATAAGCTCTAAGTCGTTCAAGTTCACGTGATATTTGCCGACCTGTGTACCTGCTTTCTGGTTTACGTGTGCGAGCCATCCGCGTCTGCCGCTACTCAAGTCCAAAATCTCGAAGCCGACGCGTTTTCCGTCTGCGCGTGCTTCTCGGCTTAGCATGCCGCCTACGCAGATTCCCTTCTCTTTCAAAGTGTTAACCGCCATCGTCAGCACCGTGGTTTTTCCAACTCCGGGGTTGCCAGTTAGAAGCAGCACAAATTTTCGCAAAGCCTTTGCACCTCACAGACCAGAAGTCTAATATGCCCATAAATTTCTTCTCATAACCCACGTGAAATGTAGGGCAGAAAACGATGGCAGAACCAGAATTCAAAGCGGATTTTCCAACCGAAACAGTACAGGAAGGCAAAGTGAAAGTCGTAGTTCCGAAGCTCAAAGCCTACAAGAAGCAGCCCTCCGATTACGCGCCCTCCAAAGCGCCAGTTTTCTACAACCCAGTCATGGAGCTGAACCGTGATTTAGCCGTCTTGGCTTTTCAGGCTTACCAGCGCATGGTAAACAGGGACATAAGTCTCTGCGAACCCTTAACCAGTTCGGGAATCAGAGGCGTACGGCTGGCAGCTGAAATCCACGGCGCCAAAAAAGTGCTGATAAACGACATCAGCGAGCGAGCGCTAAAACTTGCGAGGCACAACGTGCACTTGAACCGTCTGCAAGACCTCATCGCAGTAGAGCACAAGGACGCCAACTGCCTCCTGAGCTGCCACGGGGCGCCCCGCAGAAGATTCGACGTAATAGACGTGGACCCGTTCGGTTCCCCCGTACCCTATTTGGATTCAGCCGTCCGCGCCCTCCGGAACAAGGGTCTTTTAGCCGCGACCGCAACCGACTTGGCTCCACTGTGTGGGGTTCATGCGAAAGCCTGCGTCCGCAAGTATGGGGGAAAACCCCTGCGTACCGAGTACTGTCATGAGCTTGCGGTTCGGCTCTTAGCTGGCTGCGTTGCCACTGTTGCGGCGAAGCATGACATCGGCGTCAGCGTAGTGTTCAGCCACTCCACAGACCATTACATCCGAGTCTACGCGCAAATCGGCTACGGCGCAAAAAAAGCGGACGCAAGCATCAAAAGCCTCGGGTACGTGCTGCACTGTTTCAACTGTTTTCACAGAGAAACCGCCCAAAAGCTTTCCGCCAAGTTTTTTGAAAAATGCCCTGAGTGCGGCTCCAGAATGGATTGGGCGGGACCGCTGTGGCTGGGAAAAACCTTTGATACGCAGTTCTGCGAGAGGATGGAGCAGGAAAACAAGCGCACAGCGTTGCGAAACAGCAGAAAAATCGCTAAGCTTCTATCTTTGGCAAGGGACGAGGCGGAAGCGCCAGCAACGTACTATGTTATCGACCACATCAGCGATAAGCTATCGTTGCCTGTGCCTTCCTTGTCCGCGGTGCTTCAGAGCCTGCATGATAAGGGTTTTCAGGCTTTTCCCACTCATTTTAACCCTCGAGGCTTTAGAACGGATGCCCCTGCTTTGGTGGTGCAGGAGTTGCTGCGAGAGACCGTATCAACTGTTTAGGCAGCAAGCTTTTTCTTTGAAACGTACAACAAAGGTTTAAGAGCAGAAGCTAAGTAGTTAAAGCGAAGAGTGACTGTTTCATGAATGATAAAATTGCCGTGATAGGCGCTGGAATGATGGGCGGTGCCATAGTAAAAAGCCTTATGAAAAGCGGGTACAAGGGCAAAATCACCGCGGCGGACGTCCGACCTGAAAAGCTCCGAGAGCAAGAAAAAAATGGCGTAGCCACAAGCATGGACAACCGGAAAGCCGCGGCTGAAGCGGGCATCGTTTTCATCGTGGTCAAACCAGGTGACGTGGAAAAAGTTCTAAAAGAAATTAGGTCCGAAGTCGAGGGGAAACTGGTGATTTCTGTGGCTGCCACGGTTCCCTTGAAATTCGTTAAGAAACTTATCCCTGAAGCTAAAACCGTGCGCATCATGCCGAACGTGGGCGCTTTGGTGCAGGCTTCTTACACGGCGTACTGCTGTGACGAAAACGTAACCCCAGAAGACAAGGAGAAAGTCAAGACGTTGCTTAACATGATGGGCATATGTGAGGAGGTTGACGAGAAGTACATGGACGCCATAACCGCTCTGAGCGGAAGCGGACCTGGATACCTTTCAATAATAATTGAGGCGCTCATGTACGCGGGGTTGAAGGTGGGTTTGCCCAGGAACATCGCGTTGACCAGTTCAGCCCAAACCGTCCTCGGCACAGGCAAGCTCGTCATCGAACTGCAGGAGCATCCGGCGAAGATAAAGGACATGGTTACGACTCCGGGCGGAACCACCATTGAAGCCATATACGAGCTTGAAGGAAGCCAGATTAGGCAGTCGCTTATGCGAGCCATCGGGGAAGCCGCGAAAAAAAGCCAACTTATCCGCGAGCAACTCGGCTTTAATGAGCAGTAGCTAAGGCGTACAGGCTTCTGAATTGTTCGACGCTGTCATATTCGACTGGGATGGAACCCTTGCTGACACTCGACGGGTTGTTGTGGCTTCCTTTCAGAAAGCACTGCGCGAAGTAGACTGCAACATAGATGATGCGTTCATTGAGCAGCGCATCGGAATAGGCTCGGCGGAAACCTTCAGGGAAATACTGCGGTCTTCTGAAATAAGCTTTGATGAGGCGTTGATTAAGCGTTTGGTTGAAATGAAGGTTCGTAACGAGATTGAAATGAGCGCGGAAGTGAAGCTTTTCGGTGGCGCCTTTGAGCTTTTGCAGTGTTTGCGTGGCAAGGTCAAATTGGGCTTGGCTTCTATGAGTGATCGTGCAGTCATTTGCTACATGCTCAAAATGACGCTTACAGAACGGTTTTTCGCCGCTGTCGTAACAGCTAACGACGTGGTTAATCCTAAGCCCAGCCCTGAAATTTTCTTGAAGTGCGCAGGTGAGCTGAAGTGCAGCCCGGAAAAATGTGTGGTTGTTGAAGACTCGATTTTCGGAGTTGAAGCTGCTAAAACGGCGAAAATGAAGTACATCGTGGTTCTTACGGGTGTGCAATCCAGAGAAGTGTTGGAAAAGGCACATCCGGATTTAATTATAAACTCTTTAAGGAAAAAGCGTGAAGTTCTCAATTTTATTTTTCAGTAGCGTGGAGTGTTGTTGTGACGCCACAGTCACATAGATTTAAAAATTTTCGGTTACACACTTAACGGCGTTTTGAAACAATTGGAAGTGAAAAAGCAATGTTGAAGAGTATAATTACGGTTAAGAAGGAAAAGCCTCGACTGTTTCAAGTGTTGCTGTTGAATAACGATGAGAGCGATGACGTTGAAGTTGAAGAGGCGGAACACGTTGATTTCGAGAGAGTGGAAGAGCATCTGACACATGGCGGCTCAGTTTTCATCACCAGCAAGCACTCGCAGAAAATAGCGGCGCGCGCCCAGAGATAAGAAGCATCGTGGAAGCAAGAATCAGACGAGGAAGGTTACGGCTGTCTATTTCACTCGCATGTAAGCGGCAGCTTGAACCAGTGTCGTGACGCCTTTTTCTTAAGATAATCTGCTGTTTTCTTGTATAGAAGATTCTTTCATAAGAGTTAATTACGTATTAGAGGCAAATAATGGATTGCGGGAAGGGAGAATGGTAGAGGACAGACTGGTTTCCATCAGTCAAGTTACTTGTGACCACGCGAAGCAGAGGAGCTATACGCAGACGCGCTTCGACATCCTTAACGGGTTTGAATTGGTTTTGACAAGGTGCATTAACTGCCACAAGATTCTGGCTTTTGAAGTTAAGAAACTGAACTAGCCGTTTTTGCGATATTTTATCTGGGAACTTTAAAATGGACACGGGTAGTGCCCGCTTATAAAAGTGTTAATCTGAAAGGAAACAATCGGTGTTTTTTTATTTTTTTGATTAAAAAGAATACATGGGCGGGTTTTCAGTATAAAAGCAGTTTTCAGCTTTTTTCTTTGCTTCCTTAATAAGTGAAGTAGAACTGGGGGCTTGGTGGCGTGTGGCTTTTAAACTGAATAGTTTAAAACGGGTTTTTGTGGTGTGGTGGATTTTAGCTTGCTGGTTCAAACAGTTTTTTATGTGGTGGCTTACTTAGAGGGGAGGCAGGTGAAAGTCTAGGAGAGAAACTGTTTTGGTTGACGGGTTCGTTGATAGATGGAAGGAAAAGCCGCAGCAGTCTTCGTTTTTATCTAAGATTAAGGATGTGGGCAAGCCTTCTGTAGGTTTAAAAAAGCAGATTAGCACGGTTCTCCAGCGTATAGAGGTTCAAAAGCAAAAGTTGAATAACGCTCAAAGTCGTTTTGAAAAGCGTGACGCTACGCTGTTTAAGCGCACGGTTAAGGCGCTTTCGGAAAGAGACACCATGCGCGCCAACGTTTTAGCGGGCGAGTTGGCGGAAATACGCAAGGTTGAGAAGATGCTGATGCACGCCTCGTTGGCTTTGGAAAGCGTTTCGTTGCGGCTTAACACGGTTTCAGAGCTAGGCGACATAGTCACCGTCATAGCACCGGCAGCAGGTGTGCTCAACAACATTCGCAATGGAATGTCAGGAGTCTTCCCCGAGGCAGGACAAGAACTGGAAAACATAGGCACATTGCTGACCGACATAGTCTCCACAACCCACCAAGACACCGGCGTACCAGTAAACATAGGAACTGCAAGCCTAGAAGCAGAAAAAATACTGTCAGAAGCAGAAACAGCCGCAGAACAAAAACTGAAAGCGCAGCTCCCAGAAATATCAACCACCGCAACACCGCAAGAAAGAACAAGCGTAGAAACATAAAAGAACAAAAAAGCAGAACAAACCAACATTTTTTATTCTTTTTTTTCGAAAACCGCTTTTTGAATAAGTCACGTTAGAACAACTGTAAATCTGAAACGGCTGGTTACGCCCTCTTTAATTTAGTTAGAATCCAGTTTTTGAATTCATAATCAATATTAAGTGTTTAAAGCCACCCTTGGAACGGGTATTTGCTTTGACAGAAACTGTTTGTAAGGAGCCTATAGTAATATCGGCTGAGATTGAACCAGCTTCTGAAGAAAAAACCAAGCAGAAAAAAGAAATGGTCTTGGATGTTGGTTCAGGACCGACTGACGGGAAGCATATTTACTTTAATTACGAAGATGTAGTGCATGTGGACATAAAGAAGAACTCTTTTCATTTAGAAGTTCAGTGTGATGCTCAGTTTTTGCCTTTCCGTGAAGGTTGCTTCGACTTCGCTCATTTAAGCCATATTTTAGAACATGTGAACTCTCCGTTTCAAGTGTTGCGTGAGATTAGTCGTGTTTCTCGAATTGCAGTTGTCAAGGTTCCCAATGCTGGTTATTACCGTCTTTGGGCTTGTTCATATGATCATATTTTTGGCTGGACAACGTTCAACCTTGAAAATCTCTTGAAGCGCCATTTTGATGAGGTTAAGGTTTACGGATCCTATCGAATTGATAATTCACGAAGGGGTATGAAAAAGAAGTTGACGACATTGAAAACGTATATTTTAGCGCTTTTATTTGGAAAGAACGAGTTAACAGCTATAGGCAAAAACATGCACAAATAAATAATCAAATTATATACAACGATTAGGAAAGCCTATCATCAAATGCAACGCTAAGGGTTTAAATAAATTCAATTTTTCAAAAATACTTTCGCATAATTGTTAGCCTCTATCTCTTCAATTTTATCAGGGCTTATCAAGCCCTTGGAACAAGCTAAGTATGATAAATGCTATCAAATTTTCTGTTCTTCGACTGTTTCCTCGATTAAGCCCATTTCAAAGTCGTCACTATTCGCAGTTGACTCGTTTTTTTCGATCTGTATTGTTTTTCTCTTAGGCGACTGCTTGTTGCCTGTCCGCGCGCGCTGCATAGTCGCAGCGTCACCTTTTTTAGGGTGAAGCACCTTAACCAAGTTTGTTCTTAGGTGTTTGTCATGGAAAAATCCGTTCAGAAATATTTGTTGATGATTAAATTGAGCCCAAACATGGCTGCAAAGCTTTATGAACCTTTAATGGAATACAGCGAAAAACCTATGGGCGGCGTGAAGCTTGAGGAGGCGTATCAGGTGTTTGGAGAATGGGATTTCGCTGTTCTGTTTCAAGCAGACACCAACGCGAACGCCTTACACTTCGTCGGAGACAGAATCCGCTTGATAGAAGGCGTCACCGAAACCTTCACCATACCGCTGGCGCCGATAAAGAATTACCGCAAATAGCAGCCAAGACAGCTTGAACGGGTTACCGTTATTTTCAAGCAGCCACAAATTCTTGAACAGCAATAGCGTTAGATTCTCAATTACAAGGTAATTAGTGACTGTTAATACACAACCACAAAGAAATATAACCATTCACACATTCATATTGACTCAGCGTTTTGTAGGCGCGCGCTAACTGGAAAACTCGTGGGAACGAAGTTGAAAAGAAACCAAATTCTCACATTATTCAAAGAGATGCGGTCATCCTGCCCAAACTCAAACAGCGTCTGCTCCAAAATTAGCCTACGAAGAATCAGCGAAAGAGGCAATGCCGAGCAAGAAGACTTCGAGTTACACCTAAAATGGGTTCCCGACCAATCCGCCCGAACTTTCCTGAAAGAATTCGTCCTGACACACAACCTAGACCTGAAAGAAACAGAAAAATTCTTAACCGTCTACAACTCAAAAGAATAAAACTCCATCCGCCCAAACGCCACCTCTACACACCACATCCCCCAACCCCTAGCAACAGCCCTTACTGAACCCAGTGAAGTTTAGAAACCAAGTTAACCCTCGTTCCGCCCACGCAAAATCAGATATACCAAGAAGCTGTTTACGTATCGGTTAAAGCTTCCAAAATATGCAAAGAGGCAGGAAAAATGGATTCCTTAACCGATAAGCAAATTATCGAGTATTTTCACCGCAGCTACAAAGCAGCAGATGGTTTATGGTTCATGAAAGTAGAGGAGAAACACGGTTTTAACGCTGCTTTAGAAGTAGACAAAGAAGTCTGGAAGGTCATGCCCAAAATTCAAGCGCGCATGATTAAATCCATGCTGGGAAAAAGCGAAGGCGGAAATGCTCTTTTAGAAAGCCTCAAAACAAAACTAACCCTGGAAGGCTTCAAGTTTAAAGTGGAACAAAAACCGAACGGATTTCAAATCCAAATCACCGATTGCCCCTGGCACAACTTGATGGTGAAAAGCGGAAGAGAAGAGTACTCTGAGAAAGTGGGAACGGCCATCTGCAACGTTGAATATTCGGTTTGGGCTTCTGAATTTGACGAAAACATGCACTTCAAGCTCCAAACACAGAAATGCAAAGGCTCAGAACACTGCACACTAGACTTTAAAAAACGCTGAATCTCTTTTCAGCAGTTGCCACAATCTTCTTTTTCAAAGCTAAGTGGACCGGGCGGGACTTATACCCAAATGGGTATGAGCCCAAATTTTTGTCAAGAATTAGCGCGCGCGCTAAAGATACTGTATTGTAGAGGCCGTCTTTAACTAAGTGGTGTTCTTTTACTACCTTAAGTTTTGAGGTTCCGACAAGACTGTCAAATCCTGCCTTCTTCTTCAATTGTACTCTCGCTTTCATACGAATGAGTCCTCCAACTATTAGCAAAATCAATCCGGGAACAGCAAAAATCTGGAAACTGAAGTTTTGTAGATAAACAAAGTCAAGAATCGCTGCGACAAATCCTAGAAGCGTTAATCCCATAAAGGGTATCACAGTCCAATCTCTTTTTCAAGGGTTTTTTAAATTCGCTCATTCTATCTCGCTGGAAGTAATATAATCGTGATTATATGTTAATTCTTTGTGTTTTGCCATTATTCATTCGGGGACACGATTTCTCATAAGAAATAAGGATTAGGCGAATTTGAAAATCGTAAACTAAGTCTGTTCAGAAAACCAAAATAACCTTATTTCCAATATTAGGTTTTGAGGTGGTAATTGTTGAAAGAAGGGGATTGTGTGGCGGTGGGACACCACAAGAATGTAGGTAAAGTAATTGAGGATTGGGAAAAAGCAGGCTGGAGCCTTCACACCTATACTGCCGCTCAAATGCGTCCGGGGATTGAAATTATTCATTATTTGCTATTTGAAAAAGGCGAATAATACAAAACAAATCTCAAAGTTATTTAAGCTTAGAATCAGCACATTAAATACAGCCAATGTGAATAACGTTAAGTTACTTTCTTTGCAACAGATAGTCAAGGTAATATGTGAATGATAAGGCAAAGAATATTCCACTCATTAATTGGAACTGTGATAGTTTTTGCTCTGTTCTTTGCTATTTTATTGAATAGCAGTGCCGCTGAAAGTTCAGATCTGCCAACTGGAGTACATTTAACTTGGCAAGAAAGTGATATGGCAACTACAATAACTGTTACATGGCAAACGCACAATTCAGACTCTGGAGATACGATCGCATACGACACATTCTCACGAGGCGGCAACGCCGAACTTTATAGTTATGCAGTTTCAGGAGAAAGTCACACTTATGTGGGCGCTTCCGGCTACATACATGACGTAGAATTAACTAATTTAAAGCCAAATTCAACATACTATTTTGTCTGCGGAGGAAAAAACGGCGGATATAGCAATGAAAGAAGCTTCACAACCGCACCAACTCAACCTTCTAGCTTTCGGTTTGTAGCGGGGGGCGATTGTCGAAGTAACTCGACACAAAGGGACATTGTTTCTCTGGCGATGAGCAAATTCAATCCCGAATTTGTACTACTAAGCGGGGACTTTGTAGATTCAGGCGTAATTCAGACTCAATGGGATAGCTTTTTTTATGGTTTACATTCCTACTGGATTGGGAATGACAATCGGACTATACCTATAGTACCTTGTCTTGGAAATCACGAAGAAAACGCTACTAATTATTATGAACAATTTGCTTTGCCAGGCAATGAGCAATGGTATTCACTTAATTGGGGGAATTATGTGCATATTACGGTACTCAATAGCGGAACTAGTCCTTCAGGTGAACAGCTGAGTTGGCTAGAGGAAGACTTGGCATCCCACAGAGATTATACTTGGAAGTTTGTAATGTTTCATCGCCCAATATTCTCTCCAAGTCACCATGGCAATTGGACTGATGGACAAAAATATTGGTGCCCTATTTTTGACAAATATGGTGTTGATATTGTCTTCTCTGGGCATAACCATGATTATGAACGATCAAAACCAATTAACTATTCAGAATCTAAGAACTCTCCACAAGATTCGTATTCAGAAGGAACAATGTACGTTGTTTCAGGTGGTTGGGGAGCACCGCTATACACTTCAGAAACAAATTCACTGACAGCTTTCACTGCGAGTGTGAACCATTTTGTTGTGGTAGATGTGTTTACAAATGGAACTCTAAACTTGAGGGCTATTGATACACAAGGGGAAAAGTTTGATGAAGTAACTCAAAAAACACCGGTGATACCCGAGTTTCCTTTGTTCTGGATGGCTCCTTTTCTCTTACTAATAATACTGTTAGTTGTTATTGTCTATAGAAAACGTCTCAGCTTAAATGAAACATCAAGATCTGTAGCAGTAGGTTCCGAATTTCTTGCCAGAGGTTCTTTTCCTAAAGAAACTCTAATAAACGCTGAACCTTGTGCCAATTTCATGATTTAAAGAAGGTTACAGCTTTCTAGCTGTTCAGAAAACCAAAATAACCCTTCTCATTTCATGGTTTCAGTTTGAAGTTTTAGCTTCTTGCTCATTTCTTAAACTCTCCAGTTTCTTGTCAATTTGCTCCATATACTTCTTAAATTCCTCTGGATGCACATTCTAATATTCTCGAATGACTTCTGACTCTTTTTCGTCAAAAAAGTCTCTTACTTTTTCATAACTTTCCTTAGTGAATACTCCGTCAGGGTAATAACTGCGTATTTTCGCTTCCAAATAGTCCCACCACTTAAAATCGTCAAAATCTGGGTCCTCTTCGTTCCTGTTGAAATTCCACTCGCTGTCTTCTATAGCTATAGCCACTTTCCAGTTGTCTACTTGCTCAAAAAACCAAACTATACGCTCCCATAATTCACGGTTATTCGCTTGCGAAGCGCGCGCGCCAAAGAAATTGTGTTGAATGATCCGGATAGAAAACCAAAAGAGAATATCCATCATAAGGCACAAAAAATAAATTCGGTATTAGTTAGACGAAAAGGAAGACTCAACAAATTAGAGCAGCAAGAATTTATAGAAAAAAAGAGAAGCGAGTATCATCTTACAGTATTCAAGGGATATGTTCCGCTCTTTGTTTAATGAAAACTGTGAAAATGCCGGATTTTGATCCTGATTTTAGTTCTAGCGCGCGCTACGAAATGCTTAGAAAACTTGCTTTAGATCAATTGGAAAAGGGTTTAAACTTTGAATTGATTCCAAACAATGAGTTTAATGCTCTCGTTAATCAAAGATACCAAAAATTATTGTCTCAAGATTATAAAAAGGAAGAGACGAAAAAAACCTCTGGAAAGATAATCCCGAATATCGAGATGCAGTATTAAAATTAATTGACAGACTGTACAATATTGCCCTCAAGGAGCTAGAGGGGGTTCGAGTTCAGAAAGAGAAGATTTTGGCTGATTTAACAAAGGAGGAGGACACTTGAATAGAATAGATAATAATTCCACATGGAAAAATGCCACAGTTCCACGTGGAAAACACTACAACCAAACAGAAACTAAAGCAACTATAAGCCTCTACTTAAACAAAAAATTGGTTGAAAAAGCCAGAAATCACCGTTTAAACCTTTCAAGAATCACAGAACAAGCTCTATCGAGCATTTTAGACTATATGGAAGCGCAAAACATAGGAATAAACTCATTTTTAGCTCATAACGGCTCTTCTCCTAGGAAAATTGAGTGGACCGGGCGGGATTTGAACCCGCGGCTTCCGCCTTGCGAAGGCGGCGATCATACCAGACTGATCTACCGGCCCTTTCCGCTGTCGCTTCTGGAATAGAACCGCAACTGAAGAAATAAAGCGTTTTGGTAGTTATGTGCCGCATCAGTGAATGTTGATGTAGATTTTTTGTCCATCCAGTTTTGACCCGTGCCACTCTGCATAGACTTCGCTTCGGCTTCCATGCAAGTAAACTTTTTTGGTGCGCACCAGCTCAGCCATCTCCTCCAAGTAAGGCTGCAAAAGCCCCCTGCCGTCCTCGTCAAGCTCAGCTATATGCACAGCATCCAAAACGTCCGTAGGCACGTACCCCAGATCCTTCCTTAATGCTTGAACACGGCGGGCTAGGTCACGCATAAGCCCCTCACCCAACAGTTTATCGTCGCGCTGTCCACTCACAAACACGAGCAAGTCGTCTTCCGAAGCAGAAACCCAGTTCTCGCCCCCAACGTAATCCGGAACCTTTGCTGCGTACTCCGCTGCTTTAACGTTAGTCAACTCTAAGAGCAGCGGCTCCTGCTTTCTCAAAGCGGAAACTTCTTTTTCCGGCGCAGCCACGATTACCTTGCTGAGGGGCCATCTTCGCTTGAGCTTCGCCTGCTGCCTCGCGGCGTAAACCAGGGAAACGCATTTGAAGAGAACGTCGAACTCTTCCTCTATGGCTTTGTCTCGCATTTTCTGGTCTGGTTCAGGCCAGCACTCGAAGTTTATCGATTTGGCCAGTTTAGCATCAAATTTCCTGTAGACTTTCTGATAAAGCGCTTCGCTGAGATACGGCGTGACAGGGTTGAAAAGCAGCGTAACCGTCTTCAGCGTGTAATGCAACACGGCGTATATTGTCTGTCGCCTTTCAAAGGTTTCAGGGTCATCCGTCCAGAGTTCTTTCCGTATCATGGGCACGTAGAGCCTGCTGAGGGTTTCGATTACGAAATCCTCTAAGACAGCCACGGCAGAATTAAACTCGCATCGCTCCAGCCGAAGC
>CAZJQR010000027.1:0-21294 GCA_964548345.1 uncultured Candidatus Bathyarchaeia archaeon
CGGCAACATAGAATTCGAAATCGAATCCCAAGAAGACCAACTGCAAACCGCCGTAGACCAAATACTATCCACCGTAACCGAAAAGCTCAAAGACACCCAACTAACCACAACCACAGAAAGACAAGCACCACCACCCAGAGCAGAAACATGCAAAGGCGTAATCCAAAAACTCTGGGAAGAAAACTGGTTCACCCAACCAAGAGGCCTAAGCGAAGTCCACAGCGAAATGGCACGACAAGGCTTCCACTACGACCGCACAGCCGTAGCCCATGCACTATTAGACCTCGTCAAAGACGGCATACTCACACGCGAAGGAAAACCACGCAGATACCAATACGCCCAAAAAAGACCCCCACCATAGCCAATCTATGAGCTAACTCTCTTCTTCATAATGTTAGGGGTGGCGCCTTTTTTATTCGAGTATGATTCGTGCGTCCACTGTTTTTGTGCCTTTCTCATACGCCATTACGGGATTTAGGTCTAGCTCTTTGATTTCGGGGTTGTTCATGACTAGTTTTGAAGTGTTTAGAAGGACGGTTATTATGGCGTCCAAGTCTGATGGTGGGGTGTTCCGGTAGCCTGTTAAAAGCGGGTACGCCTTGACGTTTGTCACCATCTCACGGGCGTCTTCTTGTGTTAAAGGTGCGATTCGGAAAGTAACATCCTTCAAAAGTTCAACGAAGATTCCGCCCAGCCCGAACATCAATGTCTGCCCAAACTGCGGGTCCTTAATGGCGCCAACTATGACTTCTGTGGACTGCGGAGCCATCTCCTGAACCAAAACGCCCTCGATTCGCGCGGCAGCATCGTATTTCTTGGCGTTCTCCAAGATTTTTCCGTAAGCACTCCTGACTTCCGCGCTGTTTTTAAGGTTAACCTTTACGCCTCCAGCGTCAGACTTGTGAATGATGCCGGGCGAAACGATTTTTAAAACCACGGGGAACCCTATCTGCCCCGCAAACCTGACGGCTTCTTCCTCGTTTTTCGCCAGCTTAAACGCGGTGACTGGGATGGCGTACTCCATGCATATGGCTTTGGCTTCGGTTTCCAGAAGCGCTTTCCTGCCTTCACGGCGAGCTTGAGAGATGATTTCTGAAGTTTTGTTCAAGCCTCAACAACTTCCCTGTGACTTTGCTGATTAAGACCCGAATCAGGTTTAAAATCGTTTTGCAACGGAAAAAAGAAAACTGTGCGGTTGTGTTGGCTCCGTTTAGCTCAGTTCTTGTAGCGCCCGCAGACGCTTGACAATGTTCGGGTGAGTTGACAACGCTTCACTCAGCTTGTCTGCGAAAGTCAGTTTCTGAGATATTATGTCCTGAACCAGCTTCTGGTCGCTTTGAGCGTTCATTGCGGATAATTCGGCTGAATCAGCGGTTGCTCGGTCAGGGTCAGCGATGAAGAGTGCTTTGAAGGCGCTGGAGTTTGGCTTTTGCTGGCGAGCTTTGTGAGCGTCATTACCCTTGCGAGTGGTGTTAACTATCTTCGCCAGCCCCGTGGAAAGCTTCTGCGAGCCATTTTCCACCACAGAAACGCTGTGCCTGTCCGCGTAGTACTCGCGCAGCCTGCTCAAGTAAAGCGTGAACAGGTTGAGCACCCAAGAGAAAATCATGAAGCCTATGCCAATAAGCGCTGCTCCGCCGCTGTCGTCTCTGCGGCCACGGTACATGCCTGAAAGCATCAGCGAAAAGCCGATGTAGTAGAAAAGCGCGGGCAAGAAGGAAACCACCATCATAACCTGCACGTCCCTGTGCCTCAGGTGGCCAAGTTCGTGCCCGATGACAGCTTCAACCTCGTCGTCGTTCAGCGACTTCAAAAGTCCTTCTGTGACCGCGACGCGGTTGCCTGTTAGGGGTGAGCCGTATGCGAACGCGTTTGGGATTGGAATCTTTGATAGCATGAGTTTTGGCTTGGAGATTTGACTTTTTTTGCTGAGGTCGTTGACCATTTGGTGCAATTGTGGGTTTTCGTTTTCTGGGAGTTCGCGGGCTTTGTATATGGCGCCGACGAGGTACGGGGATAAGAGCCATTGGATGATATTGAAAGCTACTACGATTACGCCCAGAAATAAGAGGTCGAAAATTCCCGCCAGGCTCATGATTACCGTGAACACTAACGTTGATAAACCGAAGATTATGGCTAATGTTCCAGCCATAGAAAGCCGAAGTTTCCATATGTTCATGTTTCTCGCTAAAGGTTGGATGGTTAAGGGCGTCTTATAAATTTTACGTTATAACTTGAAATATAACAATGATCGTTTTGACAGAAAAACACAACCCTGACCTACACCGCTGTTCCATCCAATGCGCCCGTGAACTCAGCCCATAGGCGGTTGCGTCGGATTCGAGTCGCTTAAATACCAACCTAACTCTATATTTGCTAGCTGCAAATGGAGAACTACGGCTATTGACAGAAAAGCACGAATGGCAGCGCATCCAGACTCTTCTTAAACTCGCGGAGATGGGTGCCCACAGGCGAACCGCCAAAATCTCAACTGAGTATTTAGCTGAGAAAATGGGCATTTCCCAGCAGACCGCGTCCCGCCACCTTATAGAGCTGGAACGTGAACGGTGGATCAAGAGGACAATAACTCCTGAGGGCAGCCTGATAAAAATCGACGACTTGGGCATGAGAGAAATTAAAAAGATGTATGCTCAGCTGCGGTTCCTGGTTGAAGCGGCCTATCCGCCGTCGGTTACTCTTGAAGGAACGGTTTTCACAGGTTTAGGCGAAGGCGCCTATTACATCTCAAAAGAGATTTACCGGAAACAGTTCATTGAAAAACTGGGTTTTGATCCTTACCCAGGCACGCTCAACCTCAAGCTTACAACCGAGTACGACCTTAAGACGCGCACGGAGCTGGAAACGTACCCAGCCGTTGAGATTGGAGGCTTCAGAAACGAAAACCGAACATTCGGGGTGGTTAAATGTTACCCTGCAACCATAGGTAACAAGGTTAAGGGAGCCTTGATCTTTGCCTTGCGCACCCACTATGATGTTTCAGTTTTGGAGGTAATTGCTCCTGTTTGCCTCAGAAAACAGCTTAACCTGAAGGATGGGCATAAAGTGAAGGTGGAAGTTTTCACGCTTCCTTAACGCTAAGGAAAGGTTAAGTAAGAGTAGCTAATCGTGTATCGTGCTTCTGGCTTGCGCCTTGCGGCTAACACGTAACCTATCAGCAAACCAGTAAGAAGCCCACCTATATGAGCAAAATTGTTCACTCCTGGACCTGAACTGAGAAACAACAGGAAGAACGCGTATATCAACGCGCCAATTATGGATTGGCTTACGGTGTGCCTAGCGTATATTGTAGCTGCTCCGAACATGGCGAAGATGGCGCCCGAGGCTCCAACCGAAGGAACGTTAAGCGGCAAAAGTAACAGTGACAGCAGGTTCCCTGTTAATCCGCCTAGGAGGTAGATAGAAAGGTACTCTGGAAGAGAGAACATTTCTTCACCTCTTAACCCAAAGATGAGAAGAAAGACCATGTTGCCAGCGATGTGCGCTATGTTGGCGTGAACAAACATGGATGTAAAAAGCTGATAGTATAGGCCGTTATGAATAATGAAAAGGTTGACTTGCCCGTACTTCAAAATCATGTCTGTGCTTGTTTCCAGAAAATTTCCGCCAACAACAGAAGTGTAAATGTAAAATGCAACATTCAACGCGATGAGAATAATGGTTGGCCTAAACTTCTGACTATTGCCCATAGCTTGCTCATCTGGAGAGTTTTTCAACGATTTTCTGCCGTATTTTTGATGAACTATCTAACTCGTCTTCTTCAAATTTGCCAATTCTAATAACTTTTATGCCTAATCCGCGCTTTTTTACGTATGCTTTTACGCCTGTTTCCACATCCGCTTGGTCG
Source organism: uncultured Candidatus Bathyarchaeia archaeon (assembly GCA_964548345.1). Classification (GTDB taxonomy): domain Archaea; phylum Thermoproteota; class Bathyarchaeia; order Bathyarchaeales; family Bathycorpusculaceae; genus SG8-32-3. The sequence continues at coordinate 3,866 of CAZJQR010000027.1, forward strand.
TACCCCAAAGCGATCACGTCGGGCTTAATGCGTTCAATAACGTCGCCGAGGTCGAATTTTTCAAAGCCAAGCACGGCTTCATCAACCACTTTTAAGGACTCTACTAAGGCGCGACGCTGGTTCTCGGACATAATGGGTTTTCTGCCCTTGTTTTCTTCCACTGTGCTGTCTCTTGCGATGATGACTATGAGTTCTGCGCCTTTGCCGCCCGCTTTCTTTGCCTCCTCCAAGAACTTGACGTGCCCCAGATGCAGAAGGTCGAATACTCCTGAAGCCAAAACTACTTTTTTCTTTCCGCTTTTGCCGGCCATTCGAATTTCACTGCCCCCAACAGTCTCAACGCATCTAATAATCCTTCGCAATAAGCGATTGAAGTTAAGCTTGTCTCAAACTTTTTCTGAGTCTTATAATACTTTGCGTCTTGCAGATAATTGGTGACGTAATCCAGAGTGCTGGCGACGTTTTCCTCGGTCACGCTTACTGCGCCTTTGGTCAGCCGCATTTCTTTCAAGACTTTTTCTGCAGAAATAATATAATTCGTTACAAGTGTTTCCAAGCTCATTTGGCGTGTCTCCTTACTTCCTCAGGTGCTCCCGCAAGCGTCACCAACGCTTCGGCTTCCATAAAGTGGAGGGTTCCCGGAAAAATCAAACTCTGCGGCGGCTCCCCAAAATCATATTTTAACAGCTCTTCTGCGAAATCTGCTTTTAAGGTTGGAGTGTTGCTTCCAGCTCTTGCTACGCCAACCGCCACCGTGTTTGGCGTGACTATGCCCTCTTTTCTTTTTTGCTCAATCTCTAAGAGTAACCTCAAGGCTTCGTTGATGCTTAGGAAGCGTTTTTCCTGCACTTTTAGATCCAGCAAGCATAACGTGTGCAAACCCAGTTTCTTGTTTTGGGCGATGACGTCGTAAGGTGTTTCTGAAAAGTTCTCTGGGAAGGGTACGGTGACGGCTTTTCCGAACTTGTAGTTGTGCAAGCCTGACAAGCCGATTATCGCGGAGAGCACAGAAGCTCCGTGGACTATGCATGTTTTAATGCCGCGTTTCTCCGCTTCGATGCGCAGCGTTACATGTGTTGTAGCTACGAACGGGTCGCCGGGCACCAGAAAAACGGTTTTGCCCTTTTTCGCAGCCTTCAAGATAAGTGCTCCGTTTTCTTCTTCCAGATCACGTCTTGAAACGATGTGAACCTGCTTGCTGACCATTGCTTCAAAGCGTTTTGTTGAGAAGTGCGGAAGAAGGCTTGTGTAAAGTTCCATAAAAACAAGGTCTGCGCTTTTGGTTTCTTCAAGTCCTTGGAGGCTTATTCCCTTTTCGTCGTGTAAACCTAGACCTACAAACACTAGTTCCTTCAATGCGTCTTTTCCTCAAAAGGTACTTTCGGAGTATGTTAACTTAAAGCGTTCGTTACACAGCAAAAGACTTTGATGGTGAATCTTGTGATAGTGAGAGTTGCGTTGAAGCGTGGTTAATGTTTGGTGGTGCTTACAAACTTAAGGAACCCAAAGTGTTCCATTCCAAAAAGTGAGTTTGCTGTATCCATACGAGTTGTTTGCCTCTAGTCCGTCATCGTATATTATGTCCAGCCTATTCGGGTATCTTTCAACAAAACCGCCAACTTGTGTACTTATTTTAAGTGAAAACTCGTCAGCCCCCCATAACCCCCAAATCGTGCAATTTGGTCCACGAAAAGCATATGCATAACCCTCTGGAAGGACATAGGCCACTCTATCGGGAGTTGAGTCGCTATCTCTAGGATTGTCCACTGCATAATGCCTGAATCGTTTTAGTGCATCTAAATGGTCTTCTGAGAGAACAGTATGTGTGTAATTCTTATCAGTGTCAAATACCAAGATGTAATTAGCACCGTTTTCGTACGCCAAAACTAAATCGTTGTACAGTTCACTGTCAGATTCGAGGTAAGGCCACTTCGTGTACGTCCACGTGATCATGACACCCCATTCTCTGTTTTGGACGTTAGCGGCTCCTCTGCAGAGTGCCACATTCAACTGTCTGCTGTAGTTCCAACCAAACTCCGCAAAAACCACGTCATAATGCGCCTTGTAATCAAACCAGTAAAGTGCATAATCAGAGGTGAACAAAGTCAAATCTAATCCGCCCATCTGATCTTCAATGGTGTGGTGAAGGTAAATGAACATCTCATTGACGTATTTATCCGCAGCGTCTGTATAGTTGTCCGCGAACCAGTCTTTATCTTTAACTACTTTTAACGTAGCGTTATCTAACTGTCGTCCACCGGGTTCATCGTAAGCATACAAGCCCAAGAACTGCTTACCCCATCTAGGTGTTGCGTCAAACACCCACTGCCGCTGAATAACAAGCTTGTCAGGATCGGCAAGGGGATGCGCGTAAATCATGAAGTATAGTCCTCTATCGTAAATGTACTGGCAAACTTCGTCGAGTTTCGTGAAATTATGGACTATTCCTGTGCTTCCGATCACGATAGTGTTGATGTATGAACCTGCTTTGTCTACAAGCGTCTTGATTTCTTCAACGTTGTCAAAAGCAACGCTGATGCCTAAGAAAACGTCTAAGGGTGGCTCATCAAAAAAACCATATGTTAAGAAAAGTGAGATAATCAGCAAAGGAATGAGAATCATGATGATAATCCAGATATATCTCTGTTTCAATAATCGGGCACTCGCTTTGTATACTATTATCAAAGTTATATGTAATTTCTAATTTAAAAGTGAATAGGTTATCTCCTCTAACACTTGAATCGTCGGTGAAAAGCAAAAGCTGAAGTGCTTGAACAGGTGCTACTTTTCTTTAATTTCGCCTTTTTCCACCAAACGGTTATAATGCATTCGACATGTGTCCAGAGAAAAACCGTGTCGTTCACAGAACTTAACCAGCACCTCCTCCACCGGTTCCTTAGGCTTCTTTTCCTGAATCATTTCTTTCAATTCCTCGATGTGTTGCTTGTCCATTTTTTCACCAATTTTCGTTTCATACTCTTACGTTACTTGTTCTTCCTATGCTGATAAATAGCATCGGTTTCAAAAAAAGATTTATGTGTTGCTACTTTTAAGCGCGCGCTTCAGGTGGAGTTAAAACACTAGTAGGGTTGTTTGGGTTGTAGAAAAAAAAGATTTTGGCGCCTTTCAAATCACATTCGAAAGCGTCTGGAGTGAACAGGAAATACTGATTGGGCTTCACGTTTTTAGGCGCTTCACACATTTTTCTTACAGCCCTTTCATATTCGCCAAATGTAGGTGCAGGAATAAGGGCTGCATCACCTTTTTTCATGAAGGTTTCAACAAACAGGTAGAAGAGTTCGGTGGATCCGTTGCCTGCGATCAAGTTGTCCACGCGTATTCCTTCGAAGCGGTTTGCGATAGCTTTTCGCAGTAAAGTGGAATTTGAATCTGGATAGCTGGAGATGTGTGTTAGATTAGCGTTTATTGATTCAAGAGCTTTCTTGGATGGACCTAATGGGTTGACGCTTGAACGGAAATCTAAAATCTCTTCTGCCCTGAGCCCAAGCTTGCTTGCGGCTTCCCAGACTTCACCGCCGTGAACGCAAGGCTTTAGATTCTTGATGTTTTTCCGCCCTAATCTGGACGTAAACTTCACTTTTTCGGTCGCCTATACTTTTCAGGATTGCCAATCACGTTTGAGTCGAATACGTTTGCCCCGTATGTTTCATTGTTTAAAATGGAACTTCATATAAACATTTGGCTGGATAGTCCATCCGAAACGCTGACTTCATTTTCAGAAAAAGAAAGTGGTGATGGAAGCCTTCTCCTTTCTTCCACCCTCAGGTTAAAGCAGTTTATGCTGGAATCTTTAATAAAACGTTTGTGTCTGCATCGACATATATCCCAGTGTGAAATATGTTTTCGTTTAGGTTCATTTCGGTTTTTGAAACTTTGCTTTTAACTTTCGCCACTTAACGTTCAGGTGGGAAAGGAGAATGTTCGAGAACATCTTAACCAATGCAGCTTCAATGTTGCTACTGTTCTTCGGAATCTCAATAGTTTTCATATTTCTCACAGGCTACCTTTGGAGTCGCGAACGAACCAAAATTTTACCTGAATAAACGTTGAAACTGCATTTCAGCTCTAAACATGTAGCCAGTCTTCATAGCTCAGTTCCTGCCAATCTCAACTTTCACTCGTGAATTACGCGCGCTACTTTTTGAACTTTAATGTGAAAAGGCTTTTAGATATTTCTCTAAATGCATCCGTAAGCCAGATTTACGATATTCGGCCGTCTTTGACTTCGTAGATTATGTCAGAAGCGCTTTTCACGTTTGCCGCGTCAATTTCTTCGACCACGCGGTTAACCATCCTGCCGACAACAAGCACGAAAACGTTTAGCTCTCTGGAAGCGGCTAACGCGGCTGCACGGCTGATGCCGAATTCAATGTCCGCCTTGAGCCCCCGCTTGTTCAGGATGCCTCTGCCGACAGCGCCCATAACGCCTATCCTGTCGAGTTTAAACTCTTCATAAAACGCGCGTACCTTAGCCACGTCAACGGCTCTGGAGCCGCCTTGCCTTATGCTGGGCAGCTTAACAATGAGGATTTTTACTTGTCTCATTTTCACTTTGTCTTGCATGTCTTTCAAGCATACGTCTTCTCGTCGGCTGGCGTTTGTAGTGGCAATTCCGAACAATTCGTTAGGGGGAAACCTGAAGTGCTAAAGGATTTTCAGAAGTTTTTAAATGACCTAGCCGAGCTTTATCCTAAGCACATAAAAAGGGAAGACAAAAAAGTCTTCTATCCCGTTATGGCGTATTATTCTTGACCAAAGATGCCATGTTTTAAAATCACAGGTCTAGTCCAGCATTTTTGAAGAACTCCCAAGAAATGTTGAAACGCCAAGGGTCACCCTTCTCAGTCAACTGTATTTTTCCGTCTCTTACTTGGATTAGGCCCTTATTCTTCAGCTTGCCTATTGCATTCGGAAACACTTCTTCGGGAAACTTGCCAAACTTAACTCTAAATTGTTCTCGATCCACAGGAACACGTATGTAAACGAGCATCATAGCTTTTCGCATCTCCTCCTCTTCCGAAATCTGAGTTAGACGAGCAATAGGAAACACACCTTCCTCAACTTTAGAAATGTAGCCTTGAATATCCTCAATATCCGAATAGAGAAAACGATCTATATTTCCCATGAAAAAACCAGCCCCAGTTCCTATCACTTCAGAAGAAGGCTTGTTGAAGTCCTCTTTGACCCTTGAAAACCTGTTGTGACAAGTAGGCTCGTACCCGTTCTCCTTAAAAATTCTGTAAGCTTCAAGATACATATCCATTTCCGTAGAATCATCACCTAAAGGAGGCAATTCACCATTTGCGATTCTTTTTGCAAGAGAGGTTCCAGAATACAAATCTAAAGGATAACAGTCTACGCTTTCAACCTCAAGCTCTAATGCCTGCTTAATGTCATCTTTCCATTGCTGCATTGTTTGTCCTGGCAGATTGTAGAGCAAGTCAATGCTGACACGAAAACCCTGCTTCTTTATACGCCGTAACTTCTGTTTTGCATCTCGGCTGCTATCGCGAACCATTAAAATTTTGCGCAACGACTCATTAAAAGTTTGGACTCCTATATCCAGCTGGTCGACATGATTTAAGTATAGCACGCTAATTTTATCTTCAGAGAGATTGGTAGTGCATGCGGTGAACTTCGTCAGGTGATCTGAACTTAGATTGAAGTTTGTTCGACAGAAATCCAAAATATCTCCTATTTGCTCATTAGAAATGACTGAGGGGCTTCCTCCACCTACGTATAATTCATTGAAAATGCTTGATTCAACATATTTCTTCTCCGCGTAGAGGGTTAAGGCTTTTTTTAATGCGACAATGTAGGGTGTCACATTTTGCTTTTCACAACTCACTGTAAAATAGCAAAAAGAGCATTTGCCCTCACAGAAAGGAAGCCATGGCTGCAGTTCTTTATTGTAACTGCCCGAGCATTCTTTTTTGAGGAAATCAGAAAAATTAGATAAAATCTCGGAAGTTGGCGCTGATCTGTCTCTGTAAGTCATTGGAGGCCAATGTTCAACATGATCATATGGCCATCCGTTGTGCTTTTTATATTCCACGTAAGTTAGCCTCTTCGATTAGGATGCTCCTTTAACACTTTTAAAGTTAACGCACACATAAAAAAGTGCGTTATCGAACGAGATTACAACGAGTTGAGGTCATTACCGAATTTTTCTGAGTGTATTTGTCCGCCAGATGCCCAGTCGGTCTTCGGAACCTCATATATGATGATGGTGATGGCTCCTCGAGGAACGCCTATCTCCTCTATCACTTTTGTTATCCCTTCAACTATTTTCTTCTTGTTTTCTTCGCTGATGCCTGCCCAAACAGAGACCTGTACTACTGGCATTTCTGTTTTCACCATGCTAGAGTTTGCTTTTGGCTTATTTTATGGTTTCGGAAACGGACTGCGGAAAAGGAAAAATAAGAAAAAGCCAGCCTTCTTTTGTCAAACGTTAAGTCAGGTTAGGGTTGTGTGAATGGGCTGGTCATTCCGACTAATAGTTTTGAGAACTTGTCTAGGTTTTTCTCTTCGCTCATGAGAATATCTTCCAGCAGTCTCTTGGTGCCAAAATCGCCCTCTTTGCCGGCAACCTGTATTGCCTGTCTATACAAGCTTACGGCTTCTTCCTCGGCTTGCACGTCCTCTTTTAGCATCTCAACAAAAGTTACGCCTACATGCACTGGCTCAATGTCGTTGGGTGGCACACCGTTTAGAAAAGCGAGTCGTTCTGCGAGTGCCTCAGCGTGTTTCATCTTTGTGCTGGCTATGTCCCTGAAAAGGTTTTCCACAACGGCGCCTTCGACTCCTTTGACTAGAATACGCTGCCACATGTATTTTATGGAAAGATTAAGTTCCATCGCTACTCCCTTGGTCAACATTTCCAGTAGTTGCTTCGATTCCATAATAATCACCTCATCTGCATGCTAACATTTTTCGACTCTTATATAAAATGTCCCTTGACGCTGCCAAAAAAGGCGCGGTTCGACTCTCAACAAGCACTGTCGTGGTTTCTTTGCGATTATCTTTTTCTGAGCAAGAAGGCAACGGCGCCGATTAAGGCAAAAGTGGCAGCAGCTGCAATGACGTAAGGGAATATTTGCAAATCTTCTGGTGGTTGAGGTTCTGGCGTCGGGATGGGCTGCGGCGAAGGCGTCGGTGATGGGGTTGGTGTGGGAACTGGGCTTGGCGATGGACTCGGCGACGGGCTTGGAGCAGGAGTGGGGTCGGTACTGGTCGTCGGCTGATCGTCTGAATCTGAGTAAGTGGGAATTGGTGAGACTTTGACCGTGACTAGGAACTATGCGTCGCCATTCGAGACCGTTATCGTATGAACTCCCGCTTCAGTAATGCGCGCGCTAACTTAAAAACCACACCAAGGCCGAAACGGGCCCGGCGGGAATTGAACCCGCGACCCCCGGATTAAAAGTCCGGTGCTCTAGCCTTGCTGAGCTACGGGCCCTCAGTGGCAAATGTATTGCTCATAGGAGAAACAAGAAAGAGGTTTTTTAGCGTTTCGATTCGCCACTTAAAGACAACAGGTTAACGCGTGACTGTCCCCGTTAGCGCCGAAACCAATTTGCCGTGATTTCCATACTTGACCCTTTAAATAAGGGGGTTATAGACTTTTCCGAGCATAAAGAAGCTAAGCGGCATATTTGGTTTCCAATAGAGGTTCATTGCAGAAACCAGTAAGGGAATATGTCCGTAATGGTTGCTCACTTAAAGAGTGGTGTTATTCAATGGGGTACAGGCTCTTGCCGCAGCGTGTGCAGCGCGCGCGCTTAAATCAGCGTTAGCTGAGAACGCTAAACTTGCATCACAGTGAACCCTTACTTGTCTTAAAGCTGGGAATAAGCGGGAACCGTTTGCATCAGGGCAGTTTCCCTTTCTCCGTCAAGCAGCACAATCGTCGCATTCAAGTTTCTGTTTGGGGTTCTTTCGCTTTTTCGAGTTGTGTTTTCAATTCTTCGATTCTGGCTTTGATGTCTTCCATTTCTTTTTCAAGGTCTGCTTTTTTCTGCAGCCAGTTCTTTCTGACAGTTCTCCAAGACCTCAACTTCTTGTTCTTGAGACTGCTGTTGCATCACTGGCGGATAGACCTGCGGGTAAGCGGATTGAACAATTACGGGTAGTGGGTACGCGTACCAGCCTCTGCCGAAACCTCTTCCCCATCCTCTGTCATAGCCTCTGCCGTATCCGCTTCGTGGGTTCATGAATCCGGGAACTGGGTAGCCCGCACAGTATCCTGCTGCTCGTCCAGGCATGGGTCCAGCGCCCCAGGGTCCTGTTCTGTCTCCTCTTGGCATGTTTTTCTTTCACCTCTATTTTGTGTTTATGCACAATTTACATTTACTAGATAATGCACAAAAATATATAAGTATTACGGCATGACTTAGAATAGCTGACCACCATGTCACGAAGACGACGCAGAAGAGGAAGAAGAGGCAGGTTCCCCAAACCAGTCACCATACCAACCCCCTCAAAGGTAGAAAAATTCATCCCACAACCTCGAATAACCGCCAGCTCCATCACAATTGAACCAGCCGAAATAGAAGCTTTAAGGCTAGTGGACCTCAAAGGCTTATCTCAAGAACAGGCAGGAACCGAAATGGGAGTTTCAAGAGGCACAATCTGGAGACTTCTTCAAAGCGCAAGAAAGAAAGTTGCTCAAGCCCTAACCGAAGGACGAACCCTTGCAGTTACCAACGAAGCAAACCAGCCAACAGAAAAATAGTCACTGACACCCAAGCCCTACGTTATAAAAGCGTCATACCAGATTTCAATCCTGAAGGCACCTGCACTTAGTTAACCTGCTTAGTTAACCTGCAACCCCGCATTAGAGGAGTGAAATAGTGCTGAGAGCCTTCTAAGTCGTTTTTTAAGCCAACATCTAATCAAAAACTATGCGGTTCAAAGCCGACTAACTCTAAATATTACCGGCAATCTAAAACATTACCTAGACCTCTAAAGTCTTAAAATTAGGGAGATACAAATGCGAATTTTGAAGTATTCTGCAATCGTACTTTTGCTTCTTTTAGCTTCAGTGGTTCTAGTGTCAACTCTGAACCCTGTATCTGCTCAAGACCAACAGGAACCACCTTTTCCGAACTTTCCTCCAACTGAAGGCCAAGCCCAAGTGATAATCACAACCACAATAGGTGAGACCACACAACCTGCGCCTGGACAATACACTTACCTTAATCAAACGAAATTTGAAATCAAAGCTATTCCGGATATTAGTTACAGATTTGCGTATTGGAGTATCTCAGGGGAGTACTTGCCTGGTCATAACTTGCCGCCGGTGTTTATTCCGCAAGGTGAAGAGCCTTTTATTCCTAGTTTGCAGCAGGAGGCGACTAACGTGCAGTATGACAGTCTTATTGCGACGCAGAACCCGTTGAATGTGGTTCATGGATACGGCTACACGTTCCAGTATCAAGCGATCTTTGTTCGAACAGAGCCTGTAAGTACACCTTCTGCCGGGAGCGTGGTGGTGTTGGATTCGGTGGGTGGATTGACTGATCCTCAGCCGGGCACGTATACTTATTCAACTGATGCGATTGTTATGTTGACGGCTACGGCGGACGATGGTTTTGAGTTTGATCATTGGGTTATTTCTGGTGGTCCTTTGCCGGGTCATGGGGACTTGGATAACAATGTTACGACTGCTAATCCACTTGAGACGCATGCGGTGAGTGGTTATTCGTATAATTATCAGCCGGTGTTCACGCCAGTCGGAGCAGAAATGCAGCCTTCTGGTGTACCGTCGTACATCTATGCTGTCATAATCATACTGGTCGTCATAGCGGTCATTGGAATCGCGGCTGCGTTAATGTACCGAAGCAGAGGCAACAAGTAACCTCTTTCTTTCCCTCTTTTTTATTTCAAGCTGCGTCTTCTGCGCATACAAAATGTTATTTAGCAGTTGACAATCTTCTTGTCTTTGGTGTCCAGTTTGGAGTTTAAAGGAAGAGACATAGTGTCCATCGAAGACTTCTCCCGCGAAGAAATCAACTACATCCTGAACAGAAGCCACGCCATGGAAACCATCGCCGCGAAAAGCTCCGAAATGCTGAAAGGAAAAATTCTCGCCACCCTGTTTTTTGAACCCAGCACGCGTACACGTTTAAGTTTTGAGGCTGCGATGCTTAAACTCGGCGGCTCCACCATAGGCTTTGCTGAAGCCGAGATTGCCTCAGTGAGGAAAGGGGAAAACCTTGCGGACACAATACGTACCGTGGAGAACTACGCCGACATAATAGCTCTTAGGCATCCTCTTGAGGGAGCCGCGAAACTCGCCGCGGAATTTTCCAACGTGCCCATCTTAAACGCGGGCAGCGGCGCGGAAGAACATCCCACGCAAGCGTTTATGGACCTGTACACAATGCAGAAAGAGAAGGGAAAAATCGACGGACTGAAAATCGCTTTGGTAGGTGACTTACGTTATGGACGAACCGTTCACTCGCTTGCGTATGCGCTGTCCCTCTACAACATTGAACTGTACCTGATTTCGCCTGAATCCTTGAGAATGCGGCACGAAGTCATCCGTGCGATAAAAGACAAGATTTCAATAGTTGAAGACACAAATCTGGATAATATAATTCCTGAAATAGACGTTTTGTACGTGACCAGAATACAGAAAGAGCGCTTTCCAGAGCCCGCAGAGTTCGCCAAAGTCAAAGGCATTTACCGAATAGACTTAGAAACTCTGAAAAACGCAAAAAAAGACATGATTATTCTTCATCCACTTCCACGCGTAGACGAAATCGCCTCCGAAGTGGACAGCAAACCACAAGCACGTTACTTCCAGCAGGTATGGAATGGAATCGTGGTTAGAATGGCGCTACTAGCATTAGTGCTAGGCGGCGTAAAATAGCCGTTTTAAGTGAAGCCGAACCTGTCAAACGTTGTTAGAGTGCTCATGGAGCCACAAGAGGGACACTTGTGTAAGATGCCGAGCCAGCTTTTCTTGCAGTTATCGCAGTATGTTACTTTGCGGTTGTAAGTGAAAAATTCCAAGTAGCGGTTGTTGACTAGGTGCTTTGTTAATTTCATAAGTTCCTCTGGTTTGTAAGTGGCATCTTCCAACTCTATTATGCTCAAACCTCCTCCAGCCTTCAACCCCCTGAGTTTTTGTTCCATATCCAGAGTTTCAGATGGTATTATGGGGAAATCGCCTGCTTGGAGGGCTAACCGGCTGGTTGTCGAGTAGAAGGGTTTTTCTCTGGTGCCTGAAAATTTGACTTTGGCCACTCCGTACTTTTCAACATCTAACTGCGCTAGTCGCTCAGACGCTTCAACGGTGGGAAGCACTGCAGGAAATAGTCGTTTTCCATGCCTTCTGCTGAATTTTCGTTTGAAAGCTAACAGGTTCTGAACGAGTTCCTCCGTGAACTCGCGGCTTTGTTCGCTGCTTATGTTTTTCCCGCAGAAGGCTTCTACAGATTCATTGAAACCTGCGAGGTTTATTATGCGAGAACAGTTTTGAAGCCTGACGTACGTGTCACCGTTTGAACGTTGAGTTATGAAGGGAAGCGTGCCTTTTCCATGCTGTTTGAGCCTGCGGTATTTGATACTTAGGGCGCGGGCTGCCAGCTCGTATCGTTCTTTCAAAATTTTGAAAAAGTTGTTCTTGTCCTTCTCGCTTTCATGTACTATTCGAGGCAGATTAATCGTTACCATTCCCAGACAGCCTGTTCTTAACGTGTCTGTTTCCCAATCACCCGTCAAATCCGCCTGAAGCTTGCAGCCTGAAGCAGAAAAAACCGCGTTTTTCTCCCCTTTCTGCAGTGCGTTGGCGAAGTATACTAAGCCCTTCTCCGCCGCCAACCCGTGAGCTTTCAAGAGTACTGCTCTTGCGTTTTCATCCGCTAACGTTTCTTTGTCTATTTTAAGAACTAGTTTTGGGTTAAGCAGCGGTTTCGAGTTGCTCTCTTCCGTGAAAACTTCGATGGCAAGCGACGCCAGCAACAGGCTTTCTTGGGCAAAGTCTCCGTAGTTGCCGCATGCTTTTCCCTCGGCTCCGACCGCTGCCTTGTTCCCCAAGAATTTAGGAGTTGACAGTTCCAGTCCCAGCGTCGCGTCCACATGTTGGTTTAAATTCAAAATGAAGAGGCGCAATTTCTCCTTTACCTCCGCGGTGTCAGCGTCTTTTACGAAGGGGGCGAGGAAAATGTTGAAGTAATTGTAAGTTTGGGTTTCGTCTGTTTCTCTGCTGGTGTGTAAGAGAACGTTAAAGGCGGTTGACAACGCGGATTCAAAATTTCTGGGCGGCTCCGTTGAAAATTGAAGAGGGCTAGTCCGTTTAAGGCCGTGCTGAAAGAAAAATCGCAGGTCATGCATTACCTCGGTTGGCTTCAAAACCCAGGTTCCTAAACCGTTCACGTGAATGTCGCCTGAAACGTGCGCGTCGGCGATGTCTCTTGGAAAAACGTTCAGAAGCGTGTATTCGCTTAGCACGGTTTTTCCCGCTTTCGAAAGGATGGCTGTTGAGTCTCGAGCACGGTATTTGGCGTCTAATAGCGTGGTTACTTCATGGACTGGCATGCCCAACCGCGTAAGCTTATGCCGGTAATCCTCAAATCCCTTTTCAACTAGAATGGCGTTCACAACTTCTCTAACCAACGGCGCCGTCAAGTACTTGGTTTTCGACTTGCGCAAGCGTTTTTCCGCTTCCTTCGCCGCTTTCTTCGCAAGCTCAGGAGGCACTTTGGCTTCTTTTATGAGCGAATTGGTTATTTTGTTCGCGTCAAACGCTTCCAGCGTGAAGTGAGACGTGCGAACAAGCATTCCGCGGGGTTTGTCAGCTTTCTTTTCCACCCGGTCCGCAACTTCCAGCACCATTTTACCCAGGTCGGTCAAAACGTACTTCTTGGTTTCAGTATCGGCTTCGAGCAGGTCTGCTTTGAGCAGAAACTTGAGGTGATAAGCGAATCGTCCCGCGTCCCTGCTGGGGTTCATCTTTAACGAGTTCATCAGTTCGGTGTAGGAAAGGGATCCTTTGTCGAAAATCAGGTTCAGGATTTGTAGCCTGAGGGGTGACGAAACGGCTTTTAACACTTTTACGCCGCGTGCACGACGCGGAAGATTCCCCATTGATGGCTTCCCCTCTCAAATCGCAGATACCTAATAGACAAGCAAGAGTTTAAAGGTTAACTATTACCCTCTGCCTCAATCCATTAGGAACCTTTTCCATGAAAACAACAACTATTTATTAAGACAGCGCCATGCAATAGTTAGTTTGTAATGAGGCTTATGCTATGAAAGCGAGGATAATTCAATTTACTTTCGGTGTTGTGGCTTTTGACGAGCAGAACCGCCTAGTAGCGCAAGTGTTGTTTCCGAAAAAGCCGCGGGCAGCCGCCCAAAGCCTCCTGAAGAGTGAAGCAGGAAAAATCATCGATGAAACCACGTCCTTGGTCACTCAGTTAAAGAATGAAGGCTATGACTCGTTTGTTTTCGAAAGCGCTGGCTTAGCTGACGAGGCGCAAAATAGGCTGAGCGCTGAAACAGAAGTTGCGAAGCCCTCTGAGGCTGAGGTTCTCCGCGCTGGCATGGAACTGGTTGCGGTTGAAGCGGGTTTCGTTAAGGATGTGGATGAGTTGCGGTTGTGGAATCATAATGTCAGCATGGAACTCGCCAAGTTAAGGATTAAGGGCGCTGCCGAAAAACGAGATTTAGTAATCGCCCAAGCTATACAAACGCTTGATGACTTGGACAGAACCGTGAACCTGTTCATGGGGCGCCTCAGGGAATGGTACGGGGTTCATTTTCCCGAGCTTGACCGTTTAATCGAGAAGCATGAGACCTACGCGCGACTGGTCATGAACTTGGGTTACAGAGACAACTTTTCGTTTGAGGCTCTTGAGAAAGGGGGTCTTCCGAAAGAAAGGGCTGAGAACACCGCGAAGGTGGCTGAAAGATCCATGGGCGCGGACATGGTGGAACAAGATTTGGCGGAGATTCAAGCCTTGAGCAAAAACGTGCTGGGGCTTTACGAGTTGCGTAAAAACATGGAAGCTTACGTTGACAAGACTATGGAAGAAGTGGCGCCCAACACCCGAGCAGTGGCTGGCCCCCTTCTGGGTGCACGTTTAATCGCCATAGCGGGGAGCTTGCAGAATCTTGCCATGAAGCCAGCAAGCACCATTCAGGTTTTAGGCGCGGAGAAAGCATTGTTCCGCTCGTTGAAGACGGGAGCGCGACCGCCCAAGCACGGGTTGATTTTCCAGCATGCGTTGTTGCATGACGCTAAGCGGTGGCAGAGAGGCAAAATCGCTAGGGTCTTGGCTGGAAAGTTGGCTATTGCGGCGCGGATTGACGCTTTTGGAGGCAGGTACACGGGGGACTCGTTGAAAGCGGATATAGAGAAGAGGCTGGCGGAGATTCGGGAGAAGTACAAGGAGCCGCCGCCACCGAAAGAGCCGAAGCCTATGCCTGAACGGAGGAGACAGAGACCTGGGCGCACGGAGCCGTGGCGGCGAGACAAAAAACGGAGAAAGAACAGGCGTGCACGCCAAGGTTAAGCCTCACCCCCAGTTCGCGGAGATCTACCAAGTCACGTTGGAAGACGGGGCGCAACGGTTAGCCACTCGAAACTTGGCGCCGGGCAGAACCGTTTACGGCGAAAGGCTCATCCGCTTCAAGAAAGTTGAGTACCGCGTTTGGGACGCGTTCAGGAGCAAGCTGGCAGCCGCCATCCTCAAAGGCCTGCAGACAGTGCCCATAATGCCGGGCAATCGCGTTCTTTACCTGGGTGCTGCTTCTGGAACCACGCCGAGCCACGTTTCAGACATCGTTCGCGAAGAAGGGCACGTTTACTGCGTGGAGTTCGCTTCGCGCTCGATAAGGGATTTGGTCAACAACGTGGCGGCGTACAGGCTTAACATGTCGCCTTTTCTCGAGGACGCGCGTTTTCCAGAGAAGTACGCCATGTTTATCCCGGGAAAAGTTGATTGCGTTTACTGTGACATAGCGCAGCCTGAGCAAGCAAAACTTTTAGCGGACAACGCTGACGTTTTCCTCAAGCCGGCGGGGTGGGTTATGCTGGCTGTGAAAGCCCAAAGCATCGACGTGACCAAGGACCCAGCGGCGGTCTACAAGCAGGAAGCCAAAGTCATGAAGAAACGCGGCTTCGATGTCAAGGAAATTGTTCGCTTAGAGCCTTACGACAAGGCACACGCCATGATAGTGGCGCAACATGCTTGATTTCAACATTAGATATTAGATTTTCAGCGAAGATTGTGATTAATTCGTTCTGCGTTTAGGTTAATCCAGCTTGTTGGACGGCTTAGTCAAGAAACCTTGATAAAAACGCTTTTACACTGGAAAAAGGCAGGTATTAGGCAGAGATTGCCTGTGGAAAAGAAGTCGCTTCTAAAAGCAGCCTTCATTTCAGCGCTATTCTCAACTGCTGCTGGAGCAAGGCTTGTTAACTTGGCAGCGTCTATACTGGCTATTGATTCTTTAGCTCTCATTATGTCATGTTGCCTCAAACCGTGTTTCTTGAGCACTTAGTTTTGACTGAGAATTTTCGCAGTGACTATTTTTTTTTGCTACGTCTATCCCTTTGCCATTCTTGAGTGCTTCATACTGGCTTATTCTGGTCTTAACGTGGCTGTCATCCGTCAGCGTCTTGAGCATTGCTATCGGTCTGCCGTTCCGCGTGGCTATGTGAACGTCTATGCCCCAAAAACCTAACGCGCTCAACGCTTGAGGGCTTACCGTGTTGCCACTTGTTAAAACGACTTCACCTATTGCATCCTCGAACAGCGGATATTTCTGCTCATTCCTTTCCTTGTCTCTCAGGACTACGCATCCATTGTCCATTCCCAAATAGTTCCCGAAAGTGCACGCGTTTAGAATAACATTCTCTCGCAAATAACGAGTTCAGGTTTTAGGCTAATCTTCAAAGGTTTTACAATAGGGTTTGCGCTTGCAAACGATTTATATCCGTCTTTCTTATATTTTACCTTGAGAGAGAACTTATGCCCATATTTCTGATAATTTCTAGGCATTCCCCTGAGAACTGTCCGATGAACAATGAGAAAATGAAGAAAATTACGTTAGAATTGCCCGACAAATTGGGTGGATTGGAGAAGAAACACGGAATAAAGAGGGTTGGAGTGTGGACTGTGATTCCGGAGCATCTGCTGGTTTGGGTGTATGAAGCCCCAAGTTCAGAAGCTCTGCAAAAATTCTCAATGGAACCAGAGATTGCAAAATGGATGGCTTGGAACACGAGTGAAATCAAATTGGCAATGAGTCTTGAAGAAAGCATGAAATTACTAAAATAAGCAACGCACGTGCATGTTTGAAGCTTAAATAGTGCTCAATGACATAAAATGGTGGTGAGAACACGAGATGACTAAGTTTATGGTATCTCTTCCTGCAAAGTGGGAACAGTTTCTGAAACGTTTGGCAGATGATCACCAAGTTGATCTGGATAGCGTCATAAGTGAATTGTGCGCGTGGGCCTTTACCAATTCTGAAATCAAGAAACAGTTTGAACTATGGTTGGATGATGCTTTCCCCCCAGAAGGTGAAGCTGAAGACAAAGCAAGGGCTGCAGGTGCCAGAGAAAGAGCGCGAGAAGAAGAGGCGGAAGAAGCTTCAGAAGAGGAAGCCCACGAGGACAGAGATTACAGTGAGGACAAAGAACAGAAGCCTTAAAAGGAGTAGTTTAAAGCAGCAAATTATTCAGTAAACTATTTTTTCTTAAGAGAAAAAAAGGAAACCCGCAAGACTGAGGTGAAAGAATATGAGTGAGAAAGAAGGTGTGAAAACTAATGCGCAAGAAACAAAGCCACGAGCACCTCGCGCAAAAAAACAAGGAAGACGATACACCGGAGAGAACAAAAAAGTAACCGCGAAGCTCAATGAACAAGAATCAGGACCACGAAGGTCTCGTGGAAAAAAGCAAAGACGACAATTCAAATTTGCCCCTAACAGAGGGTGAGGCGGTCCGTAGCCGTAAGCTCGTCGCTCAGGTTCGAGCTATGTGGTTTCCCTGAGTAGCAAAAAAAGTCTCAAACAACAATAGTTTGGAGCCTCCCTACTTCCGAACTTCAACGACTTCGACCGACACCGAAAGGCTTGACTTACAATGAACTTAGAAAAAGGCTCAAAAAGGAAAAACAGAGCAATCTTAGTGCTGAAAAACGAACTCGTTTTATTAGATGAATTTACAAATAATATTTAAGTGGCATTGGAAATGAGGCGGATTCCCGACTATTCTATCAGAGAAAAAAAGGCAAGCGGCCATTTGGAAACGTTGTGGCTGGGGCTGAGGATCTATCGTGGATATTCTCAAATTTGCTTGGAGTAAGAGTTCCGCTGTTTTCCGGGCACAAGCTAACGTACAACTGCAATCTTCGATGCAAGATGTGCCCCTTCTGGCAAAGACCCAG
>CAZJQR010000028.1:0-20889 GCA_964548345.1 uncultured Candidatus Bathyarchaeia archaeon
AGTCGAAAAGACTCAGGATTAATCCGAGCTTCAGGACTCTGATACTTCACAGCGCATTGGATTAAATTTTAATCTTCTCTCTTGTTGTTTCTTCTGCTGTCGTGTTTTGTTTTTTCTTTCTTCTTTTCTCTTTTCTTTAAGCTGTCTATCTCGCCTCTCTCTATCTCTGCTCTCTCTATCCCCACATAACACACAAAAAAGGTTAGTAGCGCGCGCTACATTAAAAGAATGGGATTGAATGTGCGGAAAAGTTTGGCTCTTCGGAAAAGAAAAAAAGAAAGACATTTGCGATCAGCGCAGATCTACTTCAGCTATTGGCGCCAAGTTTTCTAAGCTGTTTAGTTTGACTTTCGCGTTGGAAACTGTGTAGAGAGTGTTGCCGATGTATAGTGCTCTGTTCACGTTTAGGTTGTAATCGCCGTAGTATTGCTGGCTTGTGTTCTCTTGGTGTGTAATGCCGCCTTTCAGTTCAAAGCCTGTGAGCGTCAGCTTGAAGACGTATGCGCCTTGCCAGTAACCTGCTTGCATGACAGGTGTGGAAGCTACGCCATCTTCCTTGCCACTTGGAGAAACCACGTCACCGCCGCTGACCACGCCATACTGCGTAATCGACACCGGAATAACCAGCAGCTCCTTCTGCTCGTCGAGCAGGAACGCCTTCGGCTCGTCAAGCGCATCTGAATACGCGTAGTCGCCTTGAACGGTGTATCTTGCCATTTCCGTGGGAGCATTAACCTTCGTGACATCGAAAAGCGACAGCTTCACCGTGTTGTTCTCCATGCCCAATCCAATCACGTGGTTCTCGTCGTACATGTGCAGGTAGCTCGAGTATCCTGGAATCTTCAGTTCACCAGCCACTTTCGGCGCCTCTGGATTGCTCAGGTCCAGCACGAAGAACGGATCCATCTGCCTGAACGTTACCAAGTAAGCCTTGTCGCCCATGAACCTAGCAGAGTATATTCTTTCGCCCTCCGCAAGGTTTTCCAGCTTCCCCACCAGCGACAGGTTCATGTTCAACACGTAAACGTTGTTCATCTGCGCCGTTTTCTGCCAAGTCGTGGCTACCCTGAAGTGCCCGTTGTACTCGTCCATGGAGTACTGATTAAGAACATAACCAGGCACACTGCCCTTAGCCTCAAAAACCAACGAGTCACCATCTATGCGCACTCTGTAGATTGAGGTGTACTGACCATCGCTCCAAGTCGGATAAGTCACATAAATGTTGCCCGTGGAAACGTACATTGTGCTCGTGCCACCCATCATCACGGTCATGTTCGTGGGCTGCTGCGCGTCATCCAAGATGTTGAGGCCGATGAAAGTGGTGAAAGTAAAGTAGGTGGGTTCCACCAGATCAGTATAGTAAATCCTCGAAGGCGAAACATCAGACACACCCGTCTCCGCATAAACTTTCGGAAGCGCAACTGCCCCATTAACCACGTTTGCGGGTTGACTGATAACAGTATAAACGTAGTTGCCTATCATCCTAGAGTTGAAGTAGCTCCCGCTTATGGTGAAGTTCCGAGCAAGCACTGGCTCAGCCTTGTCCGAAACGTCATAGATATCAATGAAAGTGTAAACGTCGCTTTGATAAGGCATAAGCATTACATCTTTCTCTCGGGAAGAAGCATAATCGTATATTTGGTATAGGCTTGCTAAAACAACAAGTCTATTGCCGTCCTGGCTAAGAAACAGCCCAGCAGGAACCGTGTCATTGGCAAGACTTATTTTCGATACAACCTTAGGATCATTCGGGTCAGCCTTTATTATGTAAACTGAAGTGTCCGTGGCAGTGCCGTAATAGCTGGTGTAAAAAACCCTGGATGTAGCGCTGGATATTGCGTAAATGTATTCACCATCAGTTTTCACGATGTCCGCTTCGTCAACCCCAGCGACCTGTATGTTCGTGGTTGAATAGGAATCGCTCTGGGAGATTTCTGCAGCTCCCGAGTCAGCAGACATTGGCGCTGGCACTGGAGCGGGTTCACCGAAAAACTTTGCGTCCAAAGGTCCTCCACGGTAATTGGAAGACCCCTGCGAGTTATCAACTAGGTACTGTCTGAGTTCGTTGTAAGACGAAAAAGTGTTCATCGCTGATACAGACGGAGTTTCGGTTGGTGGAAATAGCGCTGGTGATGAGCCAAAAACGTAGATTAGCGCAACCAGCACTATGGCTGAGAGCATGGCGACAGTGCCATAAATTCGCGTTTTTTTCCTGACTTCTTTCTGAACCACACTATTCACCTGCTTAAGCTTATGACGCCGTTTTATATTATCCTAAGCATTAGAACACACTGTTCCAGTTTTTAGAACGAACGCATATTGCATACGCGGTAAGCCTCGCAGAACGACAACAGCCAGAATAAGACTCAAAGTTCACGGTTTGTAATTAACTCTATTCGTGTTTTTGCGGGTTAAGTGAGCCAAAGTGATTTTCAATTTCGTACATGTCCAATTCTGAATCTTTCGTTAACCGCGCTTCGATCTCTTCAACGAATTATCTTGTGAAACCAGATGGAATTGTTATGTCCTGATCAGTAAGGTCCAAGCGCGCGCGCTCTTTTAATTTTGCTGTTGTATGTATACTCGATTTCGATATGCTATACTCTATTCCTTCCTCTCCTTCTTCCTTATGCCATATGTGTATGCTGAACCGAGTATACACCCTCGTCACCTCTTTTTGGAAATGGTTAACCTCTGCAACCTTTATCCAACATAGCCGTTACGTCCAAGTTGGTTGGTTAGGTTGGTTGGATTAAATTTTAATGCACACACACATTTCAACGAACGGCAGGATGGCTTGGTTGCCAAAAAATTGCATTGTAAGCAAGGAAAGGCAGGGTCACGAGGCATAGTGGAATTTTCTTTGTTCAGATGAACCGTTACCCCTAACCCCGTGTAGCTGGCTTTCAATTTCCCCTTCCCCAAGGAAGGGGCACGATACTCAATCTTCTTGCTTTTTCTTGACAAGTACCTCCATTCTTGACCGATGTTGACAATTTGGGCATTTCAAGTATTTCCAAGCGCCGTCTTTGTTCACTCCGTGAGGGCTGAGAAAATCGGTTAACACTGATATTTCGAATTCGTAGCCGCATCTGGGGCAACGGTAAGCAGTAACCTTTGCATGCCAAGAGACGAGGATAACGAGACCAGCAACCGCCAAAGCCACCCAGACATACCAAAATGAGACGAGCAGGTAGATTGCCGTAAACCCGAGAACCGCTAAGTACGCTGCAATGAAAACAACTGTTTTCCACCAGTCTTTTCTTCTGGCTTCACGATAACTGGGCATCCTTTTTCCACTGCAAATATGTCGAGCATGTACGTTCTTATCTTTTTTTCTTTATGGATTTGGACGGGGGTTGGACTAAAACTAAATATTGAAAACAACAAACCTGTTGGCAAAGCAGGGTTTTGGTTTGAAGTTAGCGTCCAAACTTGAAAGCGACTACAGGAAAACAGATTTGACTGTTGTCTACTTGGCGAACCTAATCAATGTAATTATGAGCTTTTTGTTTGTAGCTCGAATTTCTGCTTTACCACAAGTGGAGGACATTCTCGGCATCGTAGCTATGATTATGGGTTTTTGTTTAGGCTACATTGCATTCATGAACAGAAGAAATCTGAGGGGCAAGTGGGAGACGTACCTTCTCATTCCAATTTATCTCTTCTTTGTTGTTGAGCTCGTACTGGATTACATCTTGGACTTTGATTTCCGCAGCACTGCCTGGGCGGGACCATACGTTCTATTTTACTATGTGGGACTCTGGGGCCTAATCGGATACGCTTTTAGGTTTGACAAGAAGTGGGGCTTCGTGACCTTAGCAACATACTTTTTGAACATGACTCTTTCAGTACTACAGCATTTTGTTTAAACTTCACTTGCACGCGCTCTACTTCTTTCTTTTTCTGACCAGATATGTCAGGTTCATTACTAGTGACAACCCGACAAGAATTCCTTCAGCAAAATCTGTAACTGAGAAACCAGCATATTCAAAGTATAGGAAACGACCAATCAGAATACCCAAAGCAAGGGATATCCCGCCAATAGAAAGAATCGTCTCATCGCCAAGCTGCATTCTCTCAACCTCATCGATAAAATATCTCTATTTTAGCTATAAGACTTTTTCAACCTTCATAATCAGATAGAATTCACCAGTTTTGCATTTGCACCGAAAAGCTGGTTGTTGGATTACATTTTAATCAAAAAAAATTGTTGGTCGTTGGATGGCACGAAGGCAAAAAGCACTTGCACGCTTTCAGGGCACGCTTGAGCGCGCGCGCTCATCCTCTACCTAAAATGAGGTTTCGGATTAAGTTTGACCAGAAGTGTTAGTGTATTTCTGTAGGGCATTTCCATGGTTGTCGAATAAAAACTCGCCCTTTTCTTGGATAAAGTGTTATACAGATACAGTCGCTATTTTCGTCTTGTCGTATAGCGGGTCGCAATTTTCACCACATCTTTGTGTCTAAGATTGTAATCCTTAGGCGCGCGCGCTTTCTGTTCGGTACTCTGGCAGGAAAAAAACTATAGGATAGAAAGTCTCAAAGTGAACGTTGGGTGCCAAAGCGTGAAAGTATTGCTCAACGACTGTCTGAACAAGGAAGGTATTAAGATATTCAGGGAAGCGGGAATCGTTGTTGACACAAAAAAGAGAAGCGCAAAAGCCCTTGCTGAACAGATAGGCGAATTCGATGCGCTAGTTGTTAGAAGCTCAACCATAGTCACTCGAGAAGTTATTGAGTCGGGTGTGAAGGGGAATTTGAAGATTGTGGGAAGAGCGGGCATAGGCTATGACAACATAGACACAGTTGCCGCTTCCCAAAAAGGCATCGTCGTTAAAAACGCCCCATGGGGCAACATCAACGCCACCGCAGAGCTATCACTAGCTTTAATGCTCAACGTGGCAAGAAATAGCCCTCAAGCGCACGGTTCTCTAAAACACGCAGTATGGAGCAAAAAACCATTTGAAGGTCTAGAACTCAGCGGAAAAACCTTAGGCATAATTGGCTGTGGCAGAATCGGACAAAGATTTTTACAAACTCTCGCAAATATCTTGCCCATATTCCTTTTTTTGATTAAAATTTAATGCAAAAAAAAGAAAAAAACATTTTCATGAATTTCAGGGTCATTTGTTTTTTGCAGCAAAGCACAGCCTATATGCGGTCAAAGGCATATGAGAATTTCACAATGAAAGGCAAACGGTATTTCCGAAATGCTTCAAGGCAGTTAGAGAGTTCAAGCAGAAGAGGTATCATATGGCTCTATTATATAATAAAATCAAATCAATAATAGGGGTTTTAGACCCCCTATATACTATCGTATTCCGTCTAACTATCTAACTAAAAGAGAAAAAGGCTTGCAGAAGGGTGGAAAAAGGGCATTCCATAAATTTTAACAATCGACAGTTTTTAAAGCCTACACTCAAATTCTGAACCGAGCATACCTCTATTAAGAAATAGGGTTAAAATTTAACTCTCTCTTCATCTACAGCTTGGACATGTGCCGCCTGAGCCGCTAGTGCCCCATACCATACAATTTTCATTCTGCAGCTTTATCCAGCACTCTCTACAGACCATGATTCGCCCCAAATCCTTGTGGTCAGCTGACAACAAAGTTAATTCTTCACCGTTTTTTCCACAAAGCTTGCATTCTCCCATTTTCCTAACCGCCCATTCATTCCACACGTTCTGGTTATCTTAAAGTAAGCATATGCATAAAAATAAACCTTATGCTGCAGAAGACAGAAATGAAAATCGGTTGGTTGGATTAAATTTTAATCTTCTCTCTCGTTGTTTTTCCTATTGTTTCTTCTTTTTTCTTTTCTCTTTAAGCTGTCTATATCGCCTCTATCTATCTCTGCTCTCTCTATGCTCACAAACAAAACAAAACCTCACACACAAATACCATTTTAATTCAAACTCTTTTTTCTATATCAGAACATGTAGAAAACGAATAGCCAAGTCAGTATATGATATGTAATTGAGTTCAAATTCTGACTGACGCTAAAATCGTGCACGTGAAGCTTGAACGCCTGTAATACCCTTTCAGTCGCGTGTAGTTAATTTTACAGATAGAAAAAAATCTGATTCAAAATTAATAATGCCTGTAGAGCTTTTACTTTTGTAAAATCTTCTTGTTTTGCATACCCATGAGTTAAAGAATGTCGTGCTAAATCAATTTTTCCAGTAGATAGGTCAAAATTTTGAAAAACGTCTTTATCTAAAAACTCATAAAAATATTCAGGAAATCCCAGAGACCCTTTAGAAAAAAACTTATTTTGAGCTCTATTTCGGATATATTCCTTTAATTTTTTAAAACTAGGTTTTTTCCCATGTGCCTTATAAAATTCAAAACCCATAATTCCTTCTATTTGAGGATAAAGTGTGTTTATACAATTTATATAACCTGAATTTCTGTCTTGCAAAAATGCTGATATTCCTGCTTCTATTAATTTTCGTTTATCCTGAAATTGTTTTTTAGACCACCAAGACTTTGTCATTTTATTAATTCTGCCTTTGTCAAATTTTTTTAAGAAACCATCAATTTGGTCTAACCATTGATATGAATACAAATTTGATAGTTCTTTGTAATCGGCACCAATTAATTCGATAAATGGAAACCATCCATCGGAGAGCATTTTTGGATATAATTCTTCATTTTTAATTAATTCATGTTCTTCTTCAAACAACAAAAAGCGATAAGCATAGCCCAATTCATAATTTATTTGGGATAAATCTAATTCAATTCCTCGGGTAAGATTAGGATTTGCAGTAAAGTTAAAATAAAGACCAAATTTCCATCCCACCCTCATACAAAAAATGATTGCATCAGTCTTAGAAATTTTAATATTAGGAAATTCTAAAGCTACTATATCGGCAATATCGGTTTTTTTCACTAATTGTCTCGGAATTAATTTGCATTTTGAGATACATCGTAGTAATCGTTTAAAATCGTTAATGTAAATATCTGCGCTCTTGTCTTTATGACGGAGTATTAAAAATTGATTACATTCTTCCAATTGAATAAATTGTTGCAGAAAAATACTATAAATGTCCCTGATGCCGGTGAAAAATAATTTTTCATTTGATGTGATAAAACCTTTTACTGCAACTTTGACCTTTTCTCCTTTCCGACCAGCAGTCAAAGAAAGACCGGTAATGTCTATTGTATTTTCAATTCTATGATGAATCATTGAATAACAATAAATTGAAAAGCATATATTATTTTTTCTCAATCCACAATTCTATTACGCATATAGTGTTGGTAGTCTTGGAGTCCATTCTCGCTTTTCATTTCTTAGAAATTTAGCCAATAAAAGAGATTCTTCATTAATCAAAGTGTCAAGTGTTTGTCGTTTCCCATATTTTATTCGTGGAATCTCAACTTTTCGATTGAAAAAATCATTCAATCCTTCTGCTAAGTCATTAGCTTCATATTCGCATAGGTGAATTCTTTTTCCCATCTTTAGTCGCATCATAAATTCTGTCACAACAACAAAGTCTTTCTTATGGAATTTCTTTCGCCTTTTAGCGCGCGCGCTAAGTTCTTGAATTTTCCAAAAACAACTATTGCAAAATATCCTTCAAATTCTTCGATAAACCTCTGACTCATATTCATACCTCTTTTGTCTTGGCCTTGCGGCCGTGACTGAAAAAAACAGTGTTTTGGCTATTATTTAAGTGTTTTAGTTTTTTTCGGGTTCTGCCTAAAAAATAAACGTTTCGTTAGGCTGATTCTGTTTCCATCACTCTTCTTCCTCAAGTTTTTTCAAAGTCGTAATTTTAGCTTTGCCCGATAAAATTTCGTCTCTGAAAAGCCGCTTCAAATCCTGTTCTGAACCTTTTCTGCCTGGTATAATTAGCTGAACTCCTTTCGTTCCCTTTTCCTCTTTAGTTTCGATGAGATAGGCATTTTTGAAAAAGTTTTCCTGCTGCTTCTTCATATTAGACATTTCGCGTTGCAGAATGTCGATAATCGACGTTTTACTTTTTAACTGTTCAATTTCGGTTTTTTTACTTAGGAGCTCGTGTTCCATTATTTCGATTCTGCTTTTTGGCGTGGTTCTGCCAAAGTTGGCCTTCATAAACTCTCTGGCCAATTCCACGGGTTTGTTGCGGCTGAAATAGTTCTCCTGAGAGCCCGGCAGTCGATGCCCCATTAAAGCCTCTGATAAATCATGGTCCAGAATGCTTCTTCGGAGTACGTGTTTGAATGCCTTGCGGATCGTGTGCGTCCAAATCCCGCTAACCGGGAGCCCCGCTCTTTTGACACATCTTTTAACGATTTCCCAAACTGCATGCTCGCCAAGTGGATTGCCAAGTTTAGAGTGGAACAGGTATTCGTTACCGTCGCCCAGGTCGCCCCGGTGGCTGCTGCTGCAGTAGGTTTTGAGGGCTTCCACAGCCTCGCCCTGCAGAAACGTGTAGTAAAATGGCATGTCGTAACCGCGAAGTTTGCTGTCGATTTCATCTGTGATTTTCAGCGTCAACGGAATCTTTGTTTCCGGGTAGAGCTGGTCTTTGACGTGTTTGTATCGTAGGCTGGAAAGCGCGTTAACTCTTATGCCGCTCTGGAAGAGTACAAGCAGCACGGCGCGGTCTCTAGCGGTGGTAGCCGCATCTATAATCTGGTACATCTCGCTTTTGCTCGGGACATACTCCTGCGCCGCTTTTATTCGGCGTTTAGGAATGTAGTGTTTGCCGCCTCTCCGCGAATCAAAAGGAAGGGTCTCTCCGTCTTTGTTTCGGTAGAAGCTTTTGAGGGCGGCCAGAAAGTTTTTGGCTTTAGTGTTGTATTTCCGCACAAACGGGTTAACATACGCCCAGGCCGCATCTCGAGCACTTAAGCGGTCCATGCTCTGAAACTCCTCGGGCGTTACGCCCGTGTCCTTGCAGAACGTGAAAAGATTGTTGCCGTACTGCTCGCGGGTTCCAACTGGCCTGTTCTGCAGCCAATCCCTAACGATCTGGTGCTGCTGTATGAAGACCTCGTGGGGTCTTGTGCCTAAATTGATAAATCTGCCGGTTTCTTTACTTCTTCCAGATGGCATGTGTAACGTTATGGAGCCGAAAGCTTATAAGTGTTTCGTTAGGAACCTACCTGAACAGATTCGCGTTTCAGTAGGTTCAGCGATTGTTCTCGGGCTTTTAGAGGGCAAACTTGACGCTGCGCCCACAACCGCTTACCTGATGACGTACAAGACTGGCAAGTGCACCGCCAACTGCCTGTTTTGCCCGCAAGCAAGAACCAGCCGCAGCAAGGCGGAACTGCTTTCACGAGTTACTTGGCCTGTTTTCGCCACCAAGAACGTTCTCCAAAAAATTGGAAACGCCTCTGCCAAACAGAAAATAAGACGCGTTTGCATCCAATCCTTAAACTACCCGGAAGTCTTCACGCATCTTGTCGCTTTTGTCACAGCCTTAAAACAGCACGCTAACGTTCCCATCTCGGTCTCATGCCAACCCAAAGACATCGAAAACATACGCAGCTTAGCGGAAGCAAGTGTTGACAGAATAGGCATAGCATTGGATGCGGCAACGGAAAAGCTGTTCAGCGAAGTTAAAGGCTCAAGCACACGTAGCCCTTACACTTGGGAAAGCCAGTTCAAGCGATTACACGAAGCACTCCAAGTTTTCGGCAAAGGAAAAGTTAGCACGCATTTGATTATCGGGTTGGGTGAAACAGAAAACGACGCAATCAGCTTAATCCAAAGATGCGTTGACATGGGTATTTCACCAGCTCTTTTCGCCTTCACACCCATTCGCGGGACACCACTGGAAAGAAAACCCCAACCTTTAATTGAAAAATATAGGCGAATCCAGCTTGCCGGATACCTAATTGCCAACGGACAAGTTCACTCCGAAGACATGCATTTTGACAGCTTCGGCTGCTTAACAGATTACGGCGTTAAAAAAGAAACGCTAACGTGGATTGTAGAAACAGGCAAGCCATTCCTCACTTCAGGCTGCCCAAACTGCAACCGCCCATTCTACAACGAAAAACCAAGCGGACCAATCTACAATTACCCCCGAAACCTACGCCACAAAGAAATATCAGCAATAAAGCGGCAGCTGAGCTTAATGCCGTAAGCACAGCGTTGTCGGCAACTCAGGTTTTCGCCTTCGAAGCTGAAGCTTTCTTGCCTGTTTCCTGCAGCTTAGGCTTCTGCCGAGTTACCTGCTCAACCAAACGCCAGAAATCCCACAGCGTGTAGCTCTTCTGCAAGTCCTTCATAAGCTTCTTCACCTGATAAAACGTCATCTGCGATTCACCCTTGTCCAACCGTTCCTGGGGACCTTTAATGTGACGAAACAACTCATCCATCATTCGAGGCGAAGCACGAATTCCAGCCTTCTCCAAAAGCTGCTGAATCAACGTCTGCCCAGTATTCCTGCCAATAAACAAAGACGTTTCACGCCCCACAATCTCAGGCGGAAAAGGTTCAAAAAGCAGCGGATGCGCCTGCGTCTCCTCCAACGCTTGGTCCACTTCATGAGCGAAAATACCGTCACCCACAATCGGCTTATGAAACTGAATCGGCGCCGCAAACGCCTTCTCAGCTAACTGCGCAAGACGGTACACCCTTGCCAAGTCAACCCCAGTATCAATATTGTAAAGCAGCTCCAATGCAGTAACAACCTCCTCGAAAGCCGCTATGCCAGCACGCTCCCCAAAACCCGCAACACACGTGTGCAGGTAAGTCACGCCTTCCTCAACCGCAGCTAAAGTGTTTGCTGTCGCCAAACCAAAGTCGTTGTGACAGTGAACCGAAAGCTCCACTTTCTTCTTTATTTCTTCTGGCAAGCCGTCTCGGATGTGGGACACCAGGTAGCGTGTGGAAAGGGGTCTTAGAAAACCTACGGTGTCAGCTATGACTAGTTTGCTTGCGCCAGCGTCTCCTGCGGCTTCAAAAACTTGCAGGATGTCTTCGAGGGGTGTTCTCGCTGCATCCACTAGAACAAAGTTTACGTTTGCACCATTTTTTCGTGCATATTCGATGCTTTCAACGATTTTTTCCAGCGCTTGCTGCTTGGTCATTTTCAGCCTGTACTTGAGGTTAAGTCCGTTGAACGGCGTTTCCATTGTTATTTCCTTTATTCTGCATTCTAGGCATGCGTCTACGCTTTTTTTGGTGGCTTCCGCTGAGGCTGTGAGGGCTGCGTTCTTGAAGGTTTCGTTAACAATTCGTTTGATGTTGTGCTTTTCGCCTTCAGAGAGAGCTGGGAAGCCGACGTTGATTAAGGATATGCCTGTGTCGTCCATTAGCTTGGCGAGTTTGACTTGTTCAACGTAGGTTAGGAATATGGTGGGTGATTTTAAACCTTCTCGGAAGGTTTCGTCCCAGATGTAGACTTTTTTGGGGAGTTTTGGCGGGAGATTTTTTCTGAGTCGGTTGTAGTTTGCGATGAGGTCTTGGGCTTCGAGTTTTTTGAATATGGTTTTTCTCATTGGCTTATAGTCCAGTAATGTTGAGTCTGGGTCGTGTTGTGTTTTATCTGGGGGTTCTTATATAAAAATTGAATCCGAAGGGAAGGTGGCGGAGTTTGCAAAAGTCTTAAGTGTTAAGGGCGATAGACTGTGGATGGTGGAAGGAACTGTTATGAGCAGCATTAAGAGCACAGTCGAGCAAATTAGGGCATTGGAGGCTGAACGGGGAAATCTGATGCTTGAGATTGAGGAGCTTAAGAAGATGGCTGACGCGAAGGCTAAGGCTTTGGAAAGCGAGATTAACATGTTGCGGGACGAAGTGAAGGAGCTGCGTCTCCTCTTAGGCGGAGAAGATGATGTGTCTGATCTGAATCGTAAAAAGAGGAAATAAGTCCAGCGACTAAGAACTGTTGCGCTTGGAACAGACTATAGCCACCCTATAAATAGAAACTTTAAATAGTTCTGAAGGAAAACGCTGGCGGATAGATCTCCATTAAGTCTCTGCAATTATTGCTGTTAGGCGGCAATATGTTGGTTTTGAGGCTTGTTTGGGTTTATGTGTAGTGTTTTACTTTGCTTTCCACCTTGTTACGAGGGCTCCTGTGATTATGAAGACGACGGCGAGAACAACGAGTATAGCCATGTTTGTGTAGATGCCTTCAGGGTACTTTTATAGCATGGAGTATTTGAGTCCTTCAGAGAAGTAGGTTAATGGGGAGTGCTTTTGAGATTGTTTGCAGGTAACTGGGCATAAGCTCTAAGGGGAAGAATGTGCCTGAGAGGAACATCATGGGGAATGCTATGGCGTTTCCGACTGCTGAGGCTGCTTCTACGTCTTTTATGAAGCCTGAGGGTATCATGCCTATGCCTGAAAACATTACTGAGCCAAGCAAGATCATTATTATTGAGAATGCGTCGGGTATTATTGTGACTCCGTACAGTATCCAGCCAGCACCTATCATGATTGCTGCCAGCATGAGGTTCAGCAGCGTTTGGCTGAGCACATTTCCCAATATCCAATCCAGCTTGGTAAGCGGCGTTATTGACAGTCGCTTGATTATCCCTCTTCTCTTGAACTCTGTGGTGGTAGCTGTCAAACCAATCACGCCGTTAGTCATTACGAACGCTGCGGTTATTCTTGGAACATAAAAGTCCACAGTGCTGAACTGAGTGGTAACTACGGAGGTTTCGTTAAACTCGATGACGTTTTCTGCACCTATTAGCTGGCAGTTGAAGGCGTTGGCAATGCTTGCTATTATGCCTTTTACCACTGCTCCAGACTGGTCAGAAGGATCAAGCATAATGGTTAAAGATGTTTTCGTATCGGGTAAAGCTGCGTAGCGCGCGCTACGAAGAAGATAGTTATATAACATGTTAAGCGTCTCAAAGTCGATTAACCCATAGCAATCAATAAAGTAATTATAAAAGAGAAATAGAGAAGAGAGTAAAACTAACAAAGTTAGATCAGGAAGGCTTGTCTTTTCTTCTGTTTCTTAGTATGTCGCGTATTTCACGGAGCGTGATCAATATCTCGTCGTCGAGGCCTTCCATTTTCGGTACGGTTTCTTCAGTTGGATAAACTACCTCGGTTCCGGTCACATAAGGTTCCTTGAACTTCCTCAACTCTCTTAGGATGAAATCGCGAACTTCTTCATAGAACACTACGCCGCTTATTTTTTCTTCTGGACCAGACTTGTTGGCTCCAGAATAACCAGCTGTTTCTATGTGAACTGAACCTATTTTGAACAGTCTGTCGAATGGACCCGCCCTGCTGGAAATGTTTGTTATTGTTCTGAACGGCACATGTTTGCGAGTTATGGTTATTATGCCCCTTTTCGAGAATATCTCCGGCAACGTCTCTCCTGATTCCGCTTTCACCGAATATTCCATACTCCTAACATAAGGAGGTATGGAAACTAGAGCCGGCACAAACCAGAACAAGTTTATTATAACCGTCCAGAGGGTAACTGGCACGAAATAATCGTTGATTATTTGAGTTGCACTCGGGTTGGCTGTATCTAGTGCGACCAAGAACGCAGTGCCTTCAAAGGAGAGAACTACTATTAGCCAAAGTAGTATGAAAGTTAAGACGTTTTGGAACAGCAGTTTGTACAGATAGGCTCGTGAAGGCTTGAATGTTTTTCCGCTCGTAATTTGCTTAACGGGAGGTCTGATAACTTTTTCTTCATCTTTTCCCAAAAATTAATCACCTCCATGTCTCTTGTATCGCGGCGTTTCCTTCGCAGCGAGTTTGTTGAAAATCGCGATGGACTGGTCTGTCAGATACAGCTGTTTTTCGTCAACTCTCAACTGGATGTTATGCTCATGGATTATGATGTCTAATGTGTCTCTGCACTCGTCTTCTTTGGGGCAATCGGGGCAGAGTTTTCCATCGTAAGAGTCATGTTTGTACCAGACGATTGTTCCAAGTTTCTCGGTGAAAATTATGTATACTTGGGTGCTTGTCTGGTAATCGAAACCCATTAGGAGACCTTTGTAGTCTAGGAGGGTTTCAATGTCGAGGCGATGGCTGTTTGCGTGTTCTTTGAGTGTTTTCGCAATTTTTTTCCGGGCTCTATTGAGCACTCTCGACACGTACGCGGGACTCCATGATTCTGTCTTGTGTTCCTCTGCTATTGAACCTGTGCTTTTTCCCATCTGAAAATCCCGCCAAACAATTGATTCGTGACTGGAGAGTAGCCCCACGCCAGTTTCCCTCACCAATAATTTACCAAAATATAGTAAAGATTTACTTAAAAATGTTGCGGTGAAACGCGTAGAAATCGCTTAAATGGGTAGAAGTCAAGACTAAAGCCGCACAGCTGCCGCTTTATTACCTTTCATGAGAAAACTTTTAAAATCTAAATGGTTTTTGAGAAGCTATGAAGTTGCGCAGGGCGATAGGGGCTACGCTTAGAAACAGAAGGTTCTGGGTATGGCAGATTGGCGGAGCTATCATTTATGGCATACCTGTGGCAATACGTTTTGCCACTGGCAACGTTCAGTTGCCCATCTTAAGCCTCTTAAAGACACCAGCGGTTGACCATTATGTTCCTGCCAACTTAGTAGAAAAGATTCTTGTTAACGCATTTTTTCCTGGAGGCGCTGGCGGCGTTGCCGGAGAAGTGCTCGTTAGCAACTATAAAGGCGACGCCGTCAAGGGAAAAGCTAATTACTTGCCGAGGCTTGGTGGGGCGTTGTTGCAGACAGCGGCTTGGTCGGCGTTTCAGTACTGGGGCTATTCGCTAATGATATTTGGTCCTTGGAGTATTGGAGGTGGCTGGGGGAACATTTTTGAGTATTGGATGGTCTTTCCCCTCAATTTCGCTTTGGCAGCTTTTTCCATATTCACTCCAGACGTTGTAGGCTTCGTGAAATCGCGTCTGATGAAAGCTTACCGGAAGCTATCAAGACGGAGTTCTAAAAGTTAATATCATCTGCTTGACTATGGAAATGCCATGTCGTTTCATGTTCGACGGAAAGACCGAGAGATAACTGATTCTGATGTACTCAAAAAAGTGTTAAAATCCACCAAACACGTTACTATTGCCCTCTGCATGGATAACGAGCCGTATCTTGTGTCGTTAAGCCACGGCTACGACGAAGCGGCAAACTGCCTTTACTTTCACTGCGCCGATGAAGGCAAGAAACTAGTGTACATGAAAGCAAACAGCAAAGTGTGGGGGCAAACGGTGCTGGATTACGGCGTGACTGACGATGCGACTACGCTTACACAAGCGTCCACTTCAAGGGCAAAGTATCTATGATTGAAGATTTAAGCGAGAAACAGCACGCCATTGAAGTCATGGTGCGGCAGCTTTCCGAAAATTCAGAGGAGAAATTGGCCAAGAAAAAACCTGGAAAGCTCGCAAAAACAACAATGTGCAGAATCAACATTGATTACATGTCTGGTAAGAAGCATCAGAATCCAAAGCTCTGAGAATCTCATAAAAGTGCAGTGTGGAAAAGGCTTTTAGAATGCCCATATACCTGCGGCGAATAACCATGTAAAGTAGAAAAGTGCTGCTGAGGAAACCGCCGTTATTGCGATTATTACTCTTCCTTTTTGTGAGTAATGGGCGAGCATTATGAACGTGGGGAACATGGTTAATACGTAGCGGGGAACGCTTATCCAAAGGCCTGTGGAAATGCTTAGCATCCAAGTTAACAGCAAATAAATCTGATAGGATGGGCGCAGCTTAGCCTTGTGGCCAGCTAACACTATCAATAATCCGAAAACGGCGAAGGCTACTTGTGCATAACCAAGTGTGATGCTATCGGGAAACGTGTTAATGCCAAACCAGCCTAATGCTCCAGATAAGCCTCCGAATGGGTCAAGAGCTTGATACCAATGCACCCGTTCGATTTCCATAAAAGTGAAAAAGTTACCCGTCACCTGAAAGTTGATTATTAAATACGTTAGAAACCCGAATGCGGGAAGACTTGCCCAGAGAACCTTTAGGTTTGCAGCTTTTATTTTCCATTCTTTCTGGTGAAAATATTCTAATGCAAGAACTGGCAAAAGAAGTAGCCCAGCGATTCTTGTAAGCGAGGCAAGAAAACCCAAAAAGCCTGCTAAAGCCCAATTGGAACTTCTAGCGTAGTATAGGCTGGCGATGACTAAGGCAAGGAACAAGCCTTCGCTGTACACTGCAGACAGGAAGTAGGCTGTAGGGAAAACACTAAAGTACAATACGGCTTTCTTAGCTACACTGTCGTTGTGGTCAAGCCTTGCAAGTTTGAAAAGGTAGATGACCGCAACGATTGAACTTACATTCGATATTATGAGCCCTGACAGGGTGACGGTCGCAAAATCAAAGGTGATTAGCCGAACCAGCAACGGGTAAAGCGGGAAAAAAACAATAAAGTTAGCTGGGTCGCCCTGGTTAACATAACCGTTTTCCGCTATAAACATGTAGTGTGGGCTGTCCCATTTGGAGAACTGATTCATAACGAGTTGAAGAGGAGCTGTTGAGCCTCCACTTGCGAGAGTGGTCGTGTACGCTGCTGCGTAGCCAATGGAGAAAACTGCAAGCTTCGCTACAAAAGCTATGAGAATAGCGACTTTAAGCGAATAAGGAATTTTCCCGTACCAGTCTTTGATTTTTTGCGTTATCAAGCAATTCCCCAATTTTCCCAAACACGTTATGCCTGAAGCAGGTTGGAATATTCTATGACCATATATAAACTTAGGAATAGCTCGTGAAATCAAAAAGCATCAGCCACCAGAAACAGAAAAATCAAAAGCGCATTTTGTCGAGATAACTTGCCACGACTCCCCCTCCATAGGTTTCTGCAATGAACCACTGTTAGGATCCTAATAGACGGCAAATAGGCTGGGCTGGTGCTTGCGGCTCTGCTAAGACCATACCTTTCTTATGTATAAGGGAGGGGCAGGTGCTTCAGAGACTGCTTAGCCGGTGAAAATTGAAACGCGCGCGCTTATGGAAGAGGCATTTGTGTTCTCTAAGCTTTGTGGACAAGAAAAAATAGGGGTGGGTTTTGGTTTACATCTGAGATGGTGCTGCGGGTTGTGTCTCTTGCGGTTTCAGTCTGAAGAAGGCAATTGCAAGTATTAGCGCAGAAATCCATATCAGGAGTAAACCTATGCCGAAAGCTATGATTAACACTGCACCTATGAGCATCAGTAATCCAGCGGTTGAGAACAAGCCAACACCTGATTTTGCTGAAAGCGAGATTAGCGAGCGCCGTACAAAGAAGGTTGCAATAATAGCGAACACCCAGAGGATGAGAAGAGCTGCGAAAATTCCTGCAAGGAAAGGCACGATGGCATCAAGAGTGAAGTTCGCCGGGTCAGGGGTTAAGCCTGAAAGTGCTGACCAGTCACCATTCCAACCTGGATAGAGCGTGTATATAAAATCGGTTAGCGAAGTTAGAACCGAAAGAATAATCGCCCCTACTGCAATGACGCCGCCAACTATTCCTGCTATCAAACCGTAAAGCGCGTTGTTGAAAATGCCTCTTTCAGTGTAGTAGCTACCTAAATTGTACAAGGCAACCATGACAAGTATTAGACCTATAAGTTCAATGACGCCATAAGTGCTAACGACAGGTATAATTCCAATGAACATCAGAATTGCACCGACACCGCCAAGGGTTTTGCTAGTCTCTATTGACATTTTCTTTTTCCTCAGAGCAAACGTCTCGGTGCATTAAGCATAAAAGCTTTTTCCCGCTCTGATACCAGACGATTCTCTAACACGCCGAAAAATCAGCGCTTAAAATCGTGAAAGAAACTCTATCCAAACAACCAGCTGAAGCCGCCATATA
The DNA here is from genome assembly GCA_964548345.1 of uncultured Candidatus Bathyarchaeia archaeon. Classification (GTDB taxonomy): domain Archaea; phylum Thermoproteota; class Bathyarchaeia; order Bathyarchaeales; family Bathycorpusculaceae; genus SG8-32-3. The sequence goes on from CAZJQR010000028.1 coordinate 17,720, forward strand.
CTAGCGCAACAGCATTGCCATGGCTCGGTCAATGGGCGCCGACGAGCGTGCTGGTCTGCTGAATCTCAGCCATCTGCCGTATGTCCGTGACAATCTTGTCCAGCTGCCTCAAGCGTTGGGCTTCGATGCGCACAACTATGTCGTACAATCCGTAGGTGACGAGGACTTCCGTGGCCTCTCTTGTTTTCCTGATTTTCTGAGCTGCGTCATGCTCCTTGCCGCGCTTCACGGTGGCAACAACGTAGGCTTTCACAGTCTCCACCATAACACTCAGCCTCTAACAGTTCTTATCTCTAAAAGAGTCTTTCAGCGTTTTCAAAAGGCAGGATTCTCATGGGTGCTTCTGCACGTGGAAACACGGGGTGACACGTCATCGGCTTATGACGGCTGGGCGTGTTTAGCTATTTGAGGTCTGCCCCTTCGATTTGCTGCTTTAGTATGTCGTAGTAGCTTTGGAGGTACTCGGCACCTTTTTTTGTTATCGTGTATATTTTTCGTGCTCTTCCGCCTTTGGTTTGTTTTTGACTTGTGAGGAAGCCCTTTTGTTCGAGGGAGTTGAGCATGGGGTAGAGGGCGCCGTGTCTGAGTTTTATGTGGAATTTTGTTTCCACTTTCTTTTTGATTTTGTATCCCCATTGGGGTTGGGCTTGAACCATGCGCAATAGTTGGATATCTAGCAGGTTTTTGATTATGCGTTGAACAAGTTGTTTTCGATAGGCTTCCGCCATGGTTTTTCCCTTTTGTGGTGGGTTCTACCTTGATTTGATTATGTTTTGGCTTATTTAGCTTATGTTGGAATATGGGTTTTGGTATTGCTGGGTTATGCTTTTTTATGCTTTTAGTGAGTATGAACCTTTATATGCGGGTTTATTCTCTATAAAGACAGGCGATATGTCTCATAGTGGACATATTGTACACTAGTCGAACACAAACACAGAAGGAAAAAAAATGTCGAACCCCCAAAAAGAGGTTCAAGTCAAACTAATGAAAGGATTACTAGACCTCATAGTCCTTCAGTTTCTAAGTTCGCAACCCATGCACGGCTACCAGATAATCACAAAAATCCGCAAAAGCTTCGGCGTCTACTTCGGACCAAGCACAATCTACCCGCTGCTCGCCACACTCGAAAAGAAAGGCCACGTAACCAGCGAATGGAACATGAAAACAGAAAGACCAAGAAAAATCTACAAACTCACAAACGAGGGACACAACCTGCTGAACTTCACCGAAAACTCGCTAAACTTCATATGCAGAAAAATAAGCACGACAACAGACAACACCATAACAGTTGAACCAACCAATCAAGCATCATTAAACCCAATGATAAAAAAAATCCGGACACACAACCGAGTAATTTAATCGACATTACACACAATAGCGCTTGCTAAACGCTGCAGTTTCACGGATAGGAAGCATGCTACAAACACCTTCTCGATCTCACTTACTCCACGTTATGTCCATCCTGAAGCGACAACAAAAAATGTAAATACATCCCTCTAAGTTCATACTTCTATTTAATGCGCAAGGTGAATACTTGAATCAAGATTCCACTGGTCCAAACAGCGAACTACACAAGCAAATTCTCGAGTTTTGCAGGCACATCGCTGGTTCGGCGCAAATCACCGCGATAAGTTTACTCGGCAACTACTCCACAGGAACGTCAAGCGTGAAAGCAACGTTAGAAGCCATACTGGTGATTCACGACTTTCAGCCAAGAGTAATGAGCTACGTCAAAACCGTTAGCGGAAGAAGCATAATTTTTTTTGCCGTTGACCAGTGGGTTTTTGAAAGAGACGTTGACCGCGGCTTTTTAGGAGAAGCCTTAGCGGGCACATTGATTTTTCCTCACACCGCCCTACGCGGCAACGATTTTTTACACGCCCAAGAGATACTGTTGAAGAAACGTTTAATCCTCGAATCTCTGGAAAACCTGGTTCTCAGCTTCCCAGAACTCTCCTACAGCCTCCACATAAAACCGAAATATTTCATGTACGAAGTTACGCTAAACCGAGTTAGAATTTTTCCGCCCCTATCTTACGGCTTATCAAACTTCATGAACGGCGCGGCTCCCAGAAAAGAAGTTGAATCGGTCTTCCGCGGCTACATGGAAGCCTTGAAGCAGCTGGAAAAAGAGAAAAAAATCATTCTTTCAGACGGCTACGTCACGATTCCCAAAAAGTTTGTGGTTGAAAGCCAAAACCCAAAAGTTCGCTTCACAAACATTTCAAAAAACGCGCCGAGAACCCTGTTCACCTCGTTTTTCGCGGCTTTCCCTCAATTCTTGAATTTCTTTTCCCAAAACACCGAAGCACTGCTAAAACTTCAAAAGTTCCAGGTGAAAAGAGAAGCGGATTTGACGCGACGCTTTGTGGATCCGCAGAAATACCTGTTTGTTCCCACATCAGAGGGGCTAGTTTCTTTGGCGGACAGAGTTAACATCGACGCCTTTGCCCGAAAGGTGCTCTTGAACGGTGAGAACGCCCAAATCAAGTATGAACCAGTCGGCGGCGTCTTAAACGACGTATACCTGATTAAAGCTTATCCGAAGGGTGAGGAAAAAAAGGTTCTTGTTAAACGGTTTAAAGACTGGTCTGGTTTCAAATGGTTTCCACTGTCCTTGTGGTCTTTTGGAGCTCGGTCATTCGCTGTGTTTGGCCGGTCGAGGCTCGCGAGAGAATGCACGATAAGCGAGTTTCTGCGTTGCGAAGGGTTTAACGTTCCAAAGATTTTACATGTGAGCCATAGTGAACGCTTGGTTTTCATGGAGTACATAGAGGGTGAAAACCTCAGCAACGCTATCAAGCGCATCGCAACCGCGACGGGCAGAAAAAAAGTAGAAAAGGACTTGGCAAAAATAGCGCGGGTGGGGGAGGTGTTCGCGCAGGTGCACGCTCTCAATGTTACGTTAGGCGACACGAAACCAGAGAACGTGATAGTTGACCCAAACGACAAGATTTACCTGTTGGATTTTGAGCAGGCTTCTCATGCCAGCGACAAGGCGTGGGACATAGCAATATTCCTGTACTACTCGGGTCATTATCTTCAGCCGTTGTACAGCAACGGCAAAGCCGAATCCATTGCCAAGGCATTCATAAGCGGCTACTTGAAGGGTGGGGGTGACGTTAACACCGTCAAAAAGGCAGGTGCCTCTAAGTACACGCGGATTTTCA
>CAZJQR010000029.1:0-20334 GCA_964548345.1 uncultured Candidatus Bathyarchaeia archaeon
TGAAAGACTTGAAAGTGACCAAGATAGCCATAGGAACAGCCGAGATGCCCCCAAGGGAAGGCGAAAACAGGTCTAGAATGGTTTCAACGATGGAAATAACGATGAGCAAAGAGTAAACCAAAGCAGAGCTAACAAGAGAACATTTTCAAATTTTCTTTCCATTTTTTAAGTTTTCCACAAAGCCGCTGAATTGCTTGGGTTTTTGGTGATTCTTCTTATAGCAAGATTAATAGCTGAAGGGATTTCAAAGTAAAGAGTTAGCTCCGTGAGAAAGATGTTAGACATCAAACTTATCCGCGAAAATCCCGAATTCGTAAAGAAGAATTTGGCTAAGAGAGGAAACCCTGAAAACAGCAAAATGCTGGACGCATTAGTTGAGGTGGACAGGGAATGGCGGCAGAACCTAACAAAGCTAAACGACCTTCGCCACGAAAGAAAAGTTGTAACCGTCGAAATCGCCAAGCTGAAAAAAGCTGGAAAAGACGCTGCAGGCAAAGTTGAAAAAGCAAAAACAATCGATGCTGAAATCACCGTTATCGAAAAACAAGTCGTCGAAAAGGAAGAAAAAATCCGCGGTTACCTGATGCGGCTTCCGAATTTGCTTCACGGAACCGTACCGTTCGGGAAAGACGAAAACGACAACGTACAGATAAGAACATGGGGCAAAACCCCCAAATTCGGCTTCTCCGTAAAAAACCACACTGAATTAGCATTAAATCTGGACATAGTTGACGTTGAAAGAGCAGGAAAGGTGGCTGGTTCCAGATTCTTCTACCTGAAAGGGCAAGGTGTACTCTTGGACATGGCGTTGATGAGTTTCGCCATGGAAGAAATGACGAAAAAGGGGTATTTGCCTGTGGAACCGCCGTATCTGATGAGACGCGAACCATACGAAGGCGTCACAGCACTCAGCGATTTCGGTGAAGTGCTGTACAAAATTGAGAGTGAAGACCTATACCTGATAGCAACCTCAGAACATCCCATGGCAGCCATGTACATGAACGAGGTCTTCAAAGAGGAAGACTTGCCGCTTAAACTCGCAGGAATAAGTGCATGCTTCAGAAAAGAAGCTGGCGCGCACGGCAAAGACACTCGTGGCATATTTAGAACCCACCAGTTCAACAAGATAGAGCAGTTCATCTTCTGCACGCCAGAACAATCATGGAAACTGCACGAAGAGCTTCTTCAAAACGCGGAGAGTCTCGTCCAGAAACTCGGTTTGCCTTACCGCGTTGTTAATGTGTGCACAGGTGACATCGGAACAGTTGCAGCTAAAAAATATGACATTGAAGCATGGATGCCTGCGCAAAACGGCTACAGAGAAATTATTTCATGTAGCAACTGCACGGACTATCAAGCTAGGCGATTGAACATTCGTTACAGGGAAAAAGAAGGCGCACCCACAAAGGGCTTCGTGCACACATTGAACTCAACCGCTATAGCAACAGGTAGAACCATAGTCGCGATATTGGAGAACCTTCAGCAAGAAGATGGGTCAGTTGTTGTTCCCGAGGTTTTGAGAAAGTACATGGATAACGTTGACAAGATTAACTTGAAACGCTAAACCTTTTAATATTGCATTGAGAATGATGATGGCGCATCTGGAGGATAAACTTGTCTTCGAAATCAAAGCGTGTACGCGATAAATGGCGAGGAAAAGCATGGTACATGGTAGTGGCACCACCGTTCTTTGGAAACGTGGAGTTAGGGTCGTTGCCAGCAGAAGAGCCAGAACAGCTTATTGGAAGAGTTGTGGAAGCGACGCTTTACGATATCACCAGCGACTTTTCCCATCAGTACTTGAAAATGTTTTTCCAGATAAATGAGATTGATGGAAAAACCGCTAACACGTTATTTAAGGGTCATGAGTATTCACGGGATTATTTGCGAAGTTTGGTTAGGAGAAGGACAACAAAGGTTGACGGACTTTTCAATCTAACCACGAAAGACGGGTATAAGCTGAGAGTGGCGGTGTCAGCCCTTACGCTTTCGCGAATCAAAACGTCTCAAGAAAAACTCATCCGTAACATGATGGATGAAACTGTCAAGGAAAAAGCCGCTGCGCTGACGCTGGACCAGTTTGTTCAAGAAATGGTGCTGGGAAAAATAGCTTCAGACGTTTATAATAAAGCAAAGAAAGTGGCTCCTCTAAGGCATGTTGGCATCAGAAAATCAAAGTTGATAGCGCAACCCGCTAAGGTGCCACTGCAAGAAGTCAAGCCGACAGCGCAATAAAGTAGAGAGCTTTTCTGACCATTTAGACTCAATTTTTGCCTTTTTATCGCGTTTGTTAGGCGAAATGTCTTTAGAGGTAACTGTGTTTATTTTAGAAGCATGAGGAAGGTGACTGGTTGACTGTACATGCGGGTGTTCATGAAAAAGGAACATTCTCTATTTTAGACCTGATAAACAGCACTAAGAAGAGCGGTAACTACGAAAAAGTTGGAGCTATAACCCTTTTCATAGGGGTAACTCGCGGAGAAAACCTAGAAGGAGAAAAAGTTCAGAAACTCACGCTGGAAGCATACGAAGAAAAAGCCAACGAAGTTCTAACCAAAATTTGTAATGACTTGGCCAAGAAGCCAGGCATAGTTGATGTACAGATTCACCATTTACTCGGCGAATTCAACGTCGGAGAAGATCTCGTGTACGTTTCGGTGGCTGGTTCTCACCGAACAGACGTTTTTCCGGTTTTGCGAGAAGCTGTAGAAAGATACAAGAATGAAGCACCTGTTTTCAAAAAAGAGCAGATTATTGACGCGAAAGGTTCAGCAACGGAATATTGGGTTTCAGAGAAGGAACATCAGCAGAAATAGGCCTTAGACAATTGCGCCAAAGTGATTAGGCAAACGGAAGCTTCTTGAAGCGCTTGTGCACATATAGGTTCAACGTGAAAGCGAATGATCACAGCTTTAGCGGGTGGAGTGGGAGCGGCAAGGTTTCTTACGGGACTTGTGAAACTTGTTGATGAAAAAGACTTGTCAATAATCGTGAACACAGGTGACGACATTGAATTGTTTGGTTTACACGTATCTCCAGACGTTGACATCGTCACGTACACTTTGTCAGGTATTGTTGATGAAGAGAAGGGATGGGGGATCAAAGGAGACACCTTTCATTGTCTCAAGGCTCTAAGAAAATTTAACGGTGAAACGTGGTTCAATCTTGGCGATAGGGACTTTGCCACTCATATTTTTAGAACAAACTTGTTAAAAAGTGGTCTGAAGCTGTCTGAGGTTACCGCACGTGTCAGCCGCTTATTAGGGCTTGAGGCGGCGATTTTGCCCATGACAGATGACAGGTTTGAAACCAGAGTTTTGATTGAGGAAAGTTCGGTTCATTTTGAAGAGTATTTTGTTAAGAGAGGCGCAAAAGACGAAGTTTTGGGCGTTGAGTTTTTCGGTGCTGACAAGGCAAAGCCTGCGGTAGGCGTTTTAGAGTCGATTAGGGAAGCTGAGCTATTAATTGTCTGCCCAAGCAACCCAATAGTCAGCATAGGCACAATTCTCGCTGTGAACGGAGTCAAAGACGCTGTTAAGCGCACCGACGCGAAAAAAGTGGCGGTAAGCCCGATAATTGCTGGTGCGCCTGTTAAAGGTCCAGCGGACAAGTTGTTGCGGGGTTTAGGGTTTGAAGTTTCCGCGTTTTCGGTGGCTAAACTCTACTCGGATTTCCTTGACACGTTTGTTCTTGATTTGGCTGACTCTGCGGAGAGGGCTGAAATAGAGAAGCTTGGAATCGAAGTAAAGGTCACTAACACATTAATGAAAAGCTTGGAAGATAAAATTGGGTTGGCAAGAACAGTTCTAGAAAGTTGAGCTGAAATATATAGACTAAAGGGTGGTCTATATAATATTTGGAGATTCTAAATAAGTGTGAACGCTGCTGTTCTACTTGGAGATTGCAATGCGAAAAGCTGCTGTTAAAAAAGAAAAGAACCCAATCACAAAACCTGCAAAGCCGTGGTACTTCACTTATGTATATAGCAAGTTGTAGAATGAGGTAATGATCATGAAAAAGAAAATGAAAAATCGAAAGCAAGTACAGGTGAATGGAGTAGATCTGGTTGACTGGTTTCTGGCGATTGACGTGTGTTTATCATGATAAAATCCATTAATTTTTCTGTTAAACCGTGTGCCGATTTAATCAGTTTTTGAGGGGAGTATGCGCTTGGCTTCATGACATCCGGGTATTTCTTGGTATTATAATAAGGGTTATATGTTTACAATTTCAATAGGTGATCAAAGGAGATGCAATCTGTGGAAAGAAGAAGCTATAACTGGTTTGAAAAACGCCGCAAAACAAAAGGTTTAGAGCTAGCTCATGAACAGATATCGAAAGCCTTTGACACCGTGACTTGGCTTCATAAAGCGATGACGAGTTTTTCAGAGAAAAACTTCGACGAAGCCAAGAAGTACATTGAAAACCTGTACAAGGCTGAAGAAGAAGTTGACAAGTTACGGACAGATGTCTTCATGGAGTTGTCTAAAGGCATTGCTCTCGTGGCTGATTATCGCGAAGACCTGTTGCATCTAGTGAAAAGGCTGGATACTCTGGCTGACCATACTAAAGATGCGGCAAGATGCTTGGAGATGCTTGCAGAAGCAGAAATCCCTCAGGAACTGTGCGGAAAAACAGTGGTTATGACTGCGAAACTTGTGGAAACAGCTCAAGCCTTGCGCAACAGCATCGAAAAGATTTCATCTAATCCTGCTGAAGCGATAGATAAAGCTAAAAAAGTTGGAGAAATGGAACACGTCCTTGACGAGGAGTATCTGAGTACTAAAAGCTTGTTTGTCAAGTACGGCGCGAAAGTCAACTGTGGAGCCATGGTAATTTTTGACGATTTAATCGAGTTCATCGAGCATGCAGCAGACATGTGCGCAGACACAGCAGACTACATCCTTGTACTCTCAAACAGAGAATAAACGTGAACTGTCACTACGTTTTTCCCGTTTCTTTTTTTAGGTGAAGCTCTCTATAGCGTGGAAAAACTTGTACCCCCTCTATAAATAGATTAAACTACCAGTTGACTGGACTAGCGTGTTAGTGGCTAGCTGTTCGGAACAGACCATAACCCCCTTATATAAAGGAGGGATGTTCTTTCTGGTCGATAGAGACAACGTCAACTTGAGTCTTCTTCTTTCAACATGAGAGGATTGAAATAGTTGGCTGATAAAATTTTATATGTCACTGCACGTAGAAAGCTTTAAATACGCTATCACGGTGATTTTGTTGTTTTTCGAGAGGGGAATGTGTTTGCAGAGATTGGGTAAAGTGCTTCATGTGACTCCTTCTCAGAACGTTGTTGTTAAGGCTGACAAAACCCCGAAAATCGGTTCCGCAGTCGTTGACGAGAATTTGAAGGTTGTTGGGAAAGTCTTTGATGTTATAGGCCCTGTGCCTTCGCCTTACGTAGTTGTAAAACCAGCGATTAAGGAACCTAAAAAGCTAAGTGATAAGCAGCTGTACTTGCTTCTCTCGAAAAAGCAACGGAGCAAAAAACATGAGTAAAGAAAATAAGCTGCATAAAGATGTAAACCCCTCATCGTCAGCGCAACGTGCTGAATCCTTCAAAGTTCAATCATGCCCAGAATGCGGCAGCACTCGACTCATGCGCGACTACGAGTGCGCTGAAATAGTCTGCATGGACTGCGGTTTCGTGGTGGCAGCCAAAATAGCCGACAGAGGACCCGAATGGAGGGCCTTCGACGACGAGCAGAGGTCAAAACGAACAAGAGTCGGCGCCCCCCTAACATATACTATTCACGACAAAGGCTTATCAACGACAATTGATTGGCATGACCGCGACGTATACGGCAAGAGCCTCTCCCCTGGGCAGAAAGCGCAGGTGTACCGCCTTAGGAAATGGCAGCGGCGCATAAGAGTTTCAGACGCGACAGAACGCAATTTGGCGTTTGCTTTGTCTGAAATCACAAAAATCTCCAACAACTTGAACCTTCCCAAAAACATTCTGGAAACCGCCTCAGTTATTTACAGGAAAGCAGTGAAGGAGCGGTTAATACGTGGCAGGTCGATTCAGGGCGTGACTTCGGCAGCGATTTACTTGGCGTGCAGGCAGTGCGGGTTACCCAGAACCTTGGATGAGATAGCTCAGGCGTCCACTGTGAACAAAAAAGAAATAGGTCGCAGCTACCGTTTCCTAATTAAAGAGCTTGACTATTCTATTCCACCGCTTAGACCCAGCCAGTACATAACCAAGTTTTCCAACCAGCTGACAATGCAAGGGAAGGTTGAGGAAATCGCGCACAAGATTTTGGCAGCGGCAAAAGAACTTAAACTCACTTCGGGTCGTGGCCCAACAGGTATTGCCGCGGCTGCGAGTTACATCGCTTCCGTCTTGACAGGGGAACGAAAAACGCAGAGGGAAATAGCGGAAATCGCACAGGTGACTGAGGTTACCATTCGAAACCGCTACAAGGAACTTGTTGAAAGGCTGATGTTCCAAATAAGCATTTGATGAAGCCAACTCTTTTCCTTTTCATTTTTTCTTTAGCATTTTGAAGAGGCAACTTCGGGCTTATAGTGCAAAGTGTTATAGCTTCATCCCAAGAAATGATTTTGCAGAAAACGAGTTTGCGAGGTTATTCATTGGTTAGCTGCCCGAATTGTGGAACAGAAGTAGCCACCGCCGTTAAATGCTGGACAGTAGCACATGCAAAACACAAAGCCAGAGGAGACATACCCGAATTTCGAGTAGGAATCTTCAAGTGCCCCAAATGCAATTCCAAATTCAGGTCCAAAGTAGACGCAACAACGAATCCAGCGAAAACAAACCTTAAAGACCTAGTCGCAAAAACTAAAGAGATACATGAAGGGCTCACGCAGACTCTGAGGAGCCTGCATGAAAATATAAAGACGTTGGAAACGGATCGGGCGACCTTGTTGGTGGAAATTGATAATCTCAAAAAAGTTGCACAGTCACGAGCCAACGCCCTTGAGACTGAGGTAAACCGGTTGCGCGAAGAGCTAAAGTCGCTAAGAGAACTTTTAGGCGCCAGCAAAGAAGTGGATTAGCGGTTTTCAAGTTTAAAAGTTGAGTTGTGGTACGTTATTTTTTTAAGCATGTGTGTCGTTAATCTTGAGTTATGCCCTATCAGTTTACCTTCGACCTTTCAAAAGTTCCTCGCTTCTTCTTTACCGAGCTTGCTCGGGTTAGCTACGAGAAGGGCATGCACAAGACGCTCCTCCACACTGTGCAAGATATTATAAAAAGGTTTAAAATACAAGAAGCCACGGGTCTGAATCTTTCAGACGCTGTTGTTCTCCTTCAAGACCTCATCGACGTGCAAGCTGTGAACCTTTTGAAAAGAAGAAAATTCCTGCAAGCTGAAAAGAGAGCGGTTTTCCTTCCTCACTGCTCCAGAAAATATATGGATCACAGATGTAAAGCATTCTTCGACGCAACAATTCCTTCCTACACATGTGCACATTGTTCCAAAGACTGCTTAGTTAACAAGGCAGACTGCTTAGCCAAGAAAAAAGGATACGATGTTTACGTGGTCCCCGGCGGTTCGTGTATTCCGAAAATCCTGAAGGCGAACCAGTACGGAGGCATTGTTGGAGTTGCTTGCGCTGAAGAGATAAAAATGTCTGTAGGCGCCTTGAGCAGCATGAGCCTGGACGTGGCTGAACAAGCCATACCTCTGATAAAAAATGGATGTGCAAACACAGCTTTCAACATGGAAACTTTAGCCAAAGTTCTTTGAAAACTGCGCCTTTACTTCACAAGCTCTCTTTTCTTCCATCGCAAGTTCTTGCTTTTACATTTTCTGCACTTCAACGCAGTCGCGGCGTTTCTAACCCCGCATTCCCTGCATATCTTCATGTACAACCTGTGTTTCTGCGCAATTGACTTCTTAATCGGATCTAATATCGGCATAACGCGAACCTCAATTCTGGTGCTAAAACTCAGATGCTCCTCTGCCAAATATACCTTTTGTCTCATAACATTCGAGTGCCAGTTACAAACCCATTCTATGTCTCCATGGCTTGTGCCAACAACTCGGCTACGTCGCTAGGCTTCTCAGCCACTTTCACACCCACATTTTCAAAAGCTCTAATCTTGGTTTCCGCCGTACCCGACTTGCCCATTACTATCGCGCCTGCGTGACCCATGCGTTTTTCAGGAGGAGCAGACCGCCCAGCTATGAAGGCTACAACGGGTTTCGGATAGCCCCGCGATATGTATTCCGCGGTCAACTCTTCAATGTTGCCACCGATTTCTCCGATTAGAACCACGGCTTTCGTCTCCAGATCCTCCTTAAACAATTCTAACGTGTCAATGAAGTTCAAGCCAGTTATTGGGTCTCCGCCTACTCCGATGCATGTGGATTGCCCGATGTGGTTTTTGGTGAGACTGGCTGCTATTTCATAAGTTAAGGTGCCACTCCTGGAAGCTATGCCTACGCTGCCATGCGTGAAGATGTGTGCGGGCATTATTCCAAGCTTGCACTTTTCAGGCGTGATTATTCCTGGTGTGTTCGGTCCGATTATGGTTGCGTTTGCTTGACGTGCATGTGCGGTCAGTTCTACAGCGTCTTGTATCGGAACGTGCTCGGTTATTATCACAACCGTTCGGATTCCGCCGTCTATAGCCTCAAGCGCTGCGTCGGCAGCGAAGGGAGCAGGCACGAAGATTATTGAAGCGTTAGGCGAGTGTTTTTCTCGTGCCTCCTCCACTGTATCATAAACTGGTACGCCATGAACCTCTGTGCCGCCTTTCCCGGGAGTTACACCTGCCACTATGTTTGTCCCATATTCCATCATAAGACGTGTGTTGAGGCTACCCTGAGTCCCTGTTATTCCCTGAACAATCACCCGTGTGTTCTCGTCAACTATCATTCTCATGGCAACCTTCCTTTTTGACTAACTCAACAATCCGCCTTGCGGCTTCTTCCATGCTTTTCAAGACAGGTATTTGAGCTTCTGCCAGCATCCGCTTTCCTTCCTCCTCGTTAGTCCCTACAAGCCTAACGACCATGGGTTTTGCGATTGTAACGTCCTTTGCTGCCTCTATGATACCGCGTGCCACATCACCACAACGAGTTATTCCGCCGAGAATGTTTACGAATAGCGCTTTCGCATCAGGGTCTGACAAAACAATTTCAAGCGCAGCGGCAATTCGCTCGGCAGGTGCGCCGCCGCCTACATCCAAGAAGTTCGCAGGTTTTCCACCGTAATAATGTATCATGTCCAATGTTGCCATCACGAGCCCTGCACCGTTGCCGATGACGCCTATGTCGCCTTTAAGTTTCACGTAAGCCAAATTGTTTCTCAAGGCTTCGGTTTCTTGGGGAGAGCGGTCTCTTTCCTCTTCCAGGAGCCTTTTCCTGTATTCTTGGTGTCTGAACAGCGCGTTGTCGTCTATAATGATGCGGGCATCCAAAGCAACGAATGCGCCGTCCTCCGTTTCTGCAAGTGGATTTAACTCAATCAGCTCGGCATCGCAGTCTCTGCCTGCTTGGTAAATTTTCTCAAAAATCCCCGCCAGTTCCAAAAGGCTGGCGCCGCGGTACCCGAGTTTTTTTGCAAGCTGCACAGCATGAAAGGAACGGAAACTTCGCTGTGGATTTACAAAGATTTTCAGAATCTCATGAGGAGCTTTTGACGCTATCTCCTCTATTTCCACGCCGCCCACCGCGGATGCAATCGCAACGTAGCTTCGCGCAAACCGGTCTATCGTTACACCAAAGTACAGTTCTTTGCGAACCTGAAGCTTTTCTTCAATCAACACTTTCTTTACTGGTATGCCTTTAATCTCTGTTTTCAGCAGTTTTTCCGCGGTTTCCTCTTCTTCTTCAGTTGAACCAGCGAACAAAATGCCCCCTGCCTTTCCTCTTCCAACCACCAAAACTTGAGACTTAACTGCAAATGGCGGTTCTAATTTAGCCACAGCTTCTCCTGCACAGGCGGCTTTTGTGATTAAGGCTCCCTGTGGGACAGGTATTCCGTATTGTGTAAGTATGTTTTTTGCTTCGTATTCATAAAGTTTCAAAAAACTCTTACGCCTCATTTGAGGGTTTCAATTGTGACGTAAGACCTTGTTTCTTGAACTCCATCCATTTCGCATAGTTGCTTGAGAATCGCATCTAAATTCTCGCTTTCAATAACTATTAAAGCGTCAACTTCCCCAGCCACCCTGAAGGCCTGCAAAACCGCAATTTTCGTTAGTTTCTCGTACACTTCAACCCTTTTTGCCGGCGATACCTTGATGAGGATGAAGGCGGGCGTGCTTGAAATGCCGAGCGCGCTCAATCCTGTCTCTGTGATTTCAATGAAACCTCGACCGGTGCGGATGTAGCCTCTGTTCTTAAGTCTTCTCAAGTGCACGTTATAAGCTTGCCTGCTAATGCCTAACTGAGTTGATAATTCATCCTGTTTGGCGCTCAGAGTGTAGTTGGTTGTGAACCGGGCTTTCTCAAACAGCTTCCTCAAAAGCTGAACCGAACGTTTAGTAAGTGGCTCCAACGCTTTCCCTTCTACTAGTTTGTTAAGCTAATCCTTTACAATTATCCCGTTATTTAAGATTTTAGTACATTGAAAAAGAATTCAAGCCTGTTTTTCCCCAAATTTTTTCTAAACGCTTCCTTTTCGCTCAACTTAAATTAGAATAAAGGAGTAACACCACAATGTATTTATTTGTGGACAAAAAACCTTATGAAACCATATAAAAGAGTAAACTAGGAGTGAAGTGTTGACAATGTCAGAAAGCAACTCAGTGTTGATCGGTAGAAAACCAGTGATGAACTACGTGCTAGCCTGCATAACCTTCTTCCACGGCGGAGCCAAAGAAGTGAGCGTTAAAGCTCGTGGAAGAGCAATAAGCCGAGCAATCGACGTCGTCGAAGTGGTTAGACGCCGATTTCTGCCCGATGTCAAAGTTTCGAGGATAGGCATTGGGACAGATCAGATTTCACCTCGAGAAGAGGGCAGCGGGCTGACCAACGTCAGCACGATAGAAATAGTCTTGGAACGATAACCCTATCCAACGTGGAGAACAGCGCTCCCTCGCTCCTCCTTTATTCGGAGGATGTCTTCTGAATGAAGACCGAACTATGTAGTTTCTGTTTAAAGAGCGGTATACTATGCCAAAAGTGTTCAGCTAAAGTTAAGGCTGGCGAAATCAGCGAGTTAGACCTGAAAATCGCTCGTTTGTTATTATCTTTAGAAGGAAAGTACCCTTCCCTTCAAAACGTTTGCTTTTACAAAGCAGTTAGCGTTGGCAGAACTTTGGCTATACTTGTTGGGCATGGCGATGTGCCCCGGCTTTTGGGTTATGGCGGCAAGATAATCAAAGCGTTGGGCGATGAAACCCGCAAGTCTGTCCGCGTTCTGGAGTACGGGGTTGATGACCGCAAATTTCTGGAGGACTTGTTTATGCCTCTCAACATCCTTACAATCAACACGATTTGGCTGCCTGACGGAACCACGGAGACTAGAGTTATCTTGAAACGGAAGCGAGGAAGCCAACCGCCTTTCGACATTAAGGCTTTAAAGGAAATTGCCTATAAAATACGGAAAATGTCGTTACGTGTTGAATTTGCTGATTGAGGAGCGCTTAATTCATGAAGTTGGACTTCATTGGCGATTGGGTTAGAACAGGCTACTCTGCGAATGTAACGCCGGATATGGACGGCGAAGAAATTACGATTTTTGGCTGGGTTCAAGAAATACGGGATTTAGGCGGTATCCGCTTCATCATACTGCAAGACAGGGAAGGCACAATCCAAGTTACTGTCCCCAAGAAGAAAGTGAGTCCCGAAGTGCTGTCGAAGTCTGATGCCCTGCAAAAGCGGTACAGCGTCGCCGTGAAAGGAACCGTGAAAAAGACCAATATGACGCCTAGGGGCATCGAAGTGTTGCCGAAGGCGATGAAAATTTTCAGCACAGCCATCGAGCAGCTGCCCATAGACATCACTGGCAAGACGCCTGCACTTATCGAAGCGCGTTTGGATGCGAGAGCGTTAGACCTCTGTCAAGAATCGAACATTGCAGCGTTCAAGATTCAGCATTCTGCCGTAGAGGCAATACGGGGTTTTCTCTTCGAAAAAGATTTTTTGGAGGTTCACACGCCGCGAATTATTGCCTCAGCAACTGAAGGCGGTGCAGCGTTGTTCGCTGTGGATTATTTCGGGGAAAAAGCGTTTCTCGCGCAGAGTCCCCAGTTGTATAAAGAGCAGTTAGTGATGAGTCTCGAGAAAGTTTTTGAGGTTGGTCCCTTCTTCAGAGCGGAAGAGTCGCACACGCGGCGGCACTTAAGCGAATTTGTTTCGGTGGACATCGAGCAGGCGTTCGCCGACTCCGAAGAAGTCATGGTTCTTCTTGAACAGCTGATGCAGCATACGTGCAGGGCTGTGAAGGAAAAATGCCCAAAAGAGTTGGCGATGCTCAAGCACAAACTGACGGTTCCCGCTGTGCCTTTCAGGCGGTTAACTTATGATGAGGTTCTCAGCGACCTGAAGAAAGAGGGCGCTGATGTGCCGTGGGGCGAAGACATACCAACCGAGGCGAACAGAGTTTTAGGCAAACTGTATCCAAGCTTCTACTTCATAACGGACTGGCCCACACATTCTAAAGCGTTTTACATAAAACCGCGAGAGGATAATCCTGACCTGTGCGAAGGCTTTGACCTGATGTGGCGGTGGATAGAGCTGGTGTCGGGCGGAACCAGAATAGCGGAGAAAGACCTATTGGTTGCCAGGTTGAAGGAGCAGGGGCTGAATCCGGAAGCTTTCAAGTATCATCTTCAGGCTTTTGATTATGGAATGCCGCCTCATGCGGGTTGGGCGGTAGGCTTGGAGAGGCTCACCATGATGTTAAC
Organism: uncultured Candidatus Bathyarchaeia archaeon; assembly: GCA_964548345.1. GTDB lineage: Archaea > Thermoproteota > Bathyarchaeia > Bathyarchaeales > Bathycorpusculaceae > SG8-32-3. The sequence goes on from CAZJQR010000029.1 coordinate 12,845, forward strand.
GGGTAAAAAGAATATTCGCGAAGTGGCGTTTTACCCCAGAGACAGGGATAGGTTGACGCCTTAACGTTTGATAGTTCTCGAGTTTTCTTATAGAACTTTCTTTCAGAATTAATAATAAATAGGGATAAATGAATGTAGAGTTGGAGGAGTTGAAAGGGAGAATGGCAAAGAAATATGCCCTGCTTTTCCTTGTTGCGGTGCTGGTGGCCATTATAGTTAATTTTTCTGTAAGTGACACGGGCAGCTCTCTGGTTTTCGCTCACGATCAGCAGGATTGTGTGGTTGATAAAGCCGCAGGCGACGATTTCACGGTGAAAATCACATTCCAGAACACTGGAAAAACCGAAGGCACATGGAGCATAAACATAGCTTTCGAAGACGAAGTTTGGTCTCAGGTCGGGACACCGCAGAACTTGACACTTGGTCCTGGACAAACGAAGACTTTAACATGGAACGGCATTGTTCCAGCTAACGCTACCGTCGGTTCAATGGCGAGGCTCTTGGTGTACTATGATGACGGCTTTAAAGCGCTTAACTGGTGGATTCACGTGGTTCCAGGCGCAGAATTAACCATAAAATCGAGCAGTGTAGAATAGAACACAGGGAACAAACAGAAGGCTAATCACCCAAGCTGCAATCTACGCGTAATGAAAAGGACAGGGTCAACACCGCAAAAGCTTAGCTTCCGCCTAATAGTTACCCAGAGCATAGAGTGGAATTAAACCTTTTATTAGGATAAGCAAAAATGTTCCCTCTGTGGAAATGCTGTACAAATGACCAAGTATTACGCTTTGCCCGTAGCCACGGAATATTGGAAGCCCGGCGAGAAATACCTGAACATAATTCTTGACGCTGTAGGAAAAAGAGTAGCCAACGGCGATTTTGTCGTTATATCCGAAAAGGCGCTTTCAACCGCGCTGGGCAACATCGTGGACGAAAGCTCAATCAGCCCAAGTTTCAGCGCGAAACTTATTTCTCACCTGTGGATGCGGATTGCTTGGGGCTACTTTCTAGGCGTTTTATGCCATTTTGGGCAAAGGTTAACGCGGAGACTTCGAGAATACCCGGTTGAGGTAGGCAGCCAGCACAAACAAGTTGCCTTAGAGCAGGCTGGGCTTTTGCAGGCGTTGATGTGGGGTTCTGAAGGCGGCATTGACGGGTCTAATTTGCCGTTTTCTTATGTGAGTTTGCCTTTGAAAAGCGCCTGTGAACTGGCAGAGGGGATTCGCAAGCAGATCTGGGGTAGGCTGAAAAAGAACGTTTACGTGGTTATAGTGGACACGGATAAGACGTATTCGTTTAGGAATTTTCATTTTACTCCGCGCCCAAAACCGATGAAAGGCATCCACTCTTTCGGAGGGGTCGCTGCTTACCTTGTAGGCAGAATGCTCAAACTTAAGAAGCGGTCTACGCCGGTCGCTATCGCTGGTTACAGGCTGCATCCGCTTGAGGCTTTAAAAATCGCCAATATAGCAGATAGGGCAAGCGGTTCTGGTTCAGGGGCAACGGTGTGGGATATGGCAGCGAGATTTAGGGTGGATATAACAGGGATAGGCTGGGACACGCTGTCGCGAGCTCGGCACAAACCTATTGTTATAGTCCGGAAAAAGGTGAGCCACAAGAGTAAAATAATCACGCGTAACCGTTTTTGAAAGGGTAAAGGATAAACGCATCTGTTCCTTTTATTGACCGCTGTGACAGTTATGGAAGAAACTGAGACGCTAAGTCCCTTTTTTAATCCTCGTTCAGCTGCAATTGTTGGAGCCACCAAAAAAATAGACAAAGCTGGAAACGTTATCTTCAAAAACTTCGCTTATAACAAGACGAGAGGGGTTTTCAAGGGGGAAATTTACCCAGTGAACCCACACGAGGAGTCTATTCTGGGATTCAAATGTTACCCGTCTATAACAGAGATTCCAGGAGAACTAGACCTGATAGTGATTGTTGTTCCAGCCAAGATTGTGCCGTCCATAATGGAGGAAGCGGTTACCAAAAAGGTCAAGACCGCCATAATAATAACGTCTGGCTTCAGGGAAATCGGGAACACCGAACTTGAAAACCAGCTGGTGACCACGGCTGGAAAGGCGGGAATACGGATTTTAGGACCGAACTGCCTTGGCGTGTACTATCAGAAGACAGGTGTGGACACGCTTTTTCTTCCCGAAACCAAGGTGCTAACGACTGGAGATGAAGTCGTTGCTACGCCGAGACCGTTATTCGGAGACATAGCCATTGTTACTCAAAGTGGAGCCTTCGGGGTTGCCGCCCTCGACTTTCTGGCAGGGCGGCAGATCGGAATCAGCAAGTTCGTGAGCTTCGGCAACAAAGCTGATGTGACCGAATCGGAAATGATGCATTACCTGCTCCACGACAATGAAACCAAAGTCATCCTTCTCTACGTGGAAGACATAAAATATGGACGGCGATTCCTGAAAATAGGCAAGAAAGTAACCGCGAAAAAGCCTATTGTTGCGCTAAAAGCGGGAAGAAGTGCCGCAGGAGCCAGAGCTGCCGCTTCACATACTGGCGCCATCGCAGGTTCGGATAAAATTTATGATGCGGCTTTTGAGCAGACAGGAGTTATCCGCGCTTGTGACATGGAAGAGTTCTTTGACATGGGAAAAGCGTTAGCCATGCAACCTCCAGCTTTAGGCAAGAACATAGGGATACTGACGGACGCGGGTGGTCCTGGAATCATGGCGGTGGACGAATGCGACCGAAAAGGTTTGTCAGTGGAGCGTTTTTCGGAAGAGATGCTGCAGAAGTTTCAGAAACTCAAGGACCGAGGGGTGCTTCCCAAGTTTGCGGCAACCTCCAACCCAGTTGACCTGACGGGTTCAGTTACGGATGACATGTTCGAGGTTGCAGCGGACCTGATGTTCCAAGACTCGGAAGTTCACGGCATAATTCTGCTCGGGCTGCATCATTTGCCCGGTTTGCGGGAAAAGTACATCGACAGCGTAGCGAAGGTCTCAAGCAAGTACAGCAAGCCCATCGTCATGTGTGATATTGGCGAGACCGAAATGGCGTTGTACACCCGTTTCAGGTTTGATAAGTTGGGTGTTCCTTCTTATTCTTCGCCAGAGGATGCGGCGAGAGCCATGAAGGCGCTGGTTAGCTACGGTGCGTACTTGAAAAAGAACGGGTACGCGGAAGAGTACATAAGTGAATTCTTGAAGAAAAAAGGGCAAGCTTAGAGATTGACGGTGATCGTGACTTCACTGCCATCTTCGAACTGAAGCGTTGCTCGCAGGTTGCAAGGGGCAATTACCTCTAAAAGCGCCTTTGGGTAGCCTGCCACATCAGGAACTATAATGGCGCACTGCAAAGTGCCTATGAACGCTTTGAAAAGTGCCCCGGTACAATAGCCGTCAGCGGGACAAATCTTTATCGAATGGGCTTTTTCAAGAAGTTCTCTACGCTGCGTACTTTCTTCCGAGAGCATCACGTTCAATGTGCCTGGGTATGGGGCGAAGCCGAGTTTCTGCTTTATCTGCTGTTTAACCCAAGATAATTCAAGAAATTTTCTGCCTTCGCCTCCACCAGATATAACTGTGCCAATGAGATTTATTTTTTTCAGCAAGCTACCTCCTGTGCTCCGTGAAGAACGGGTGTTGCTGGCGCGGTTATTTTTGTTCTTTGAGCCATTTTGCAACTTTTGTGAGAATAGGGTCCGTGGATATGTCGATCACAGGGACAATCATTTTTTCTTTTGTTTCTATTGTTGGCGCGTACTTCGGCATGAGAGAGTACCCCACAAAGGTCCAGTAGACTTTGCCGGTTTCTATAAGCGCTTTTGCAACCGCCGTCGTTGAGGCGGGAAGCGGGAAGTAAAGGAACACCACACCCTCAGTCCAGTACAGTCCAGCTAGCTTGCCGCCAGCGATTACCGATGTGAATCGGGCGAGGCTTTCAGGTGTTGAAAAGGGGGTGCGCTCCATTATGATGATTTCTTTGAAGGGAGCATACTTAACAGTGACTTCGCTTTCGCTCATAAACCGTTCACCAATCTACTGCTATTGTGTTAGGTGTTCCCTTTTAATCTTGTTATGTCCATTACCTTTGAAAGGCTGTTTGCGGCGGCTTTTCCAGCAGGTTATTTGAACCTTTGCAGCCGCTTCTTTGGATGCTGCGTGCCTGTTTTGTTCTTAGAGTCTCCTACCCCTCTAGTGGTTTCTGCATGGAATTCTGAGGAGTGCTGTTTTCTACATGCTATTGGTTGTGGAAAACGCTAATACGGGTAGACCCCCCTCTATAGTTTTCTGTATAGAACCGCTATTAGGCTCCTAATAGGCGGTAAATATGCTGGTCTGGCGCTCGTTGCTCTGCGGACAATCCTCTTTTCCTTATAATACGATGAACCTTTAGAATTTATGTTTGAAGGGGCGATTGAGGTTTTGGGTCTCTGAGGTGCCTGCCGAGCTTGCGTGGTGCACTTGTTCATTCTTTTTGGCTGCTCACTTTGTTTCGCTTGTGGTGCCGTAACGCTTCAACGGTGAACACTGCCATGGCGAATCCGGTTATAATTGTTAGCAGCAGAAAGAAAACTTTGAATTCGTAGGTTTCAACAGAATAGTGTATGGCGAGAACAACGAGTTCAATGATTAGGATGCTCGTGAAGGTAAGGGAGTAAACCAGCATTTTCGGCAGCATGCGCCTGCCAATCCATATGTACCCTCGAACGCGCGCTTTGTCTTTGATTACGTACTCGCCGTACCTGTTTTTCTGCAAATAACCCGAGTCTTCGAGCTTCTGCAGGTGCCTGTAAGCCACACTGGGACTGCTCAAGTGCGCGCCTTTCATGACATCTCGCGGACCAACGGGTTTGCCTTTCCTAACCACGTATAAGTACACGCTGAGTGTGATGCCTTCGAACTCCTCGTTATCTGCAATCGGCACGTTTAAGCCTCGCACGCGCGGTGACTATTTGGTTAATAATGCGTATTAGCTTTGCCCAAAAAATGCACACGTTCATATCCCGTGGGCGTGGGTTCATGGTTTACTTCAAAAGCGTCATCGTTGAAAGGCAAAAGCAAACAGGCGTGCAGAGTTTCTACGTGAAGATTCACTGCAAAGGCTCCTGTAGCCTGAGCTAATAGTTTTTAAGAAATAAATCCTTCTATCTTAGTGTGAAGTTCACGCCAGAAATGTTTTAGCAAGACAAGGTGAAGATTGAATGTCGTTACACGAAGCTATGCTCTATGAGAAGCAGAAAGAAAAGAAAGTGAAATGCTGCTTGTGTGCGCGACGATGTCTCATAAGCGACGGCGCAACCGGCTTTTGTTTAGTTAGAAAAAACGAAGGCGGCACTCTTTACTCGTTGAATTATGCTAAGGCTGTTTCCGCGGCTGTTGACCCGATAAGCAAGAAACCGCTCTCACACTTCAACCCTGGAGCACTGGTTATGTCTATCGCGGCGGCTGGCTGTAACTTTCGCTGCAAATTCTGCGACAACTGGATGGTAAGCCAAGACACAGAAGTTGCTGGCAGAAATTTCCCCCCAACGGAAGTTGTAAAAGCGGCGGGAAACAGAAGCTGCCAAGGAATAAGCTACACGTACACTGAACCAACCATTTACATGGAGTACGCGTATGACACCGCCAAACTGGCGCACCAGGTAGGATTATTCAATACTTTCGTAACTAATGGGTACATGACACCCGAAGCCGTGAAAACTATCGCGTCATTTCTGGATGCAGCAACAGTCGATTTCAAAGGCGGAGGAGACCCAGACTTCTACAAAAACTTTTCAGCAGTTCCAAACGTGGAGCCGATCTATGAGGCGTTAAAAGAGTTTAGGAGAAATGGCGTTCACATCGAAATCACCAACTTGGTTATTCCAAAAATCGGGGACTCCATGGACAAAATAAAGCAAATGGCAACATGGATTAAAGACACGCTGGGTCGAGATACGCCGTTTCATCTATTGCGTTTTCATCCCGACTACAAGATGACGACGACTCCTGCCACCACAGTTGAAGACATGGAAAGAGCGTACATGACCGCCCGAAACGCAGGACTGCATTACGTTTACATTGGAAACGTTCCCGGACACCCAGCCGAGAACACTTACTGCCCAAACTGCAACGAACTCCTGATCAAACGTTACAACTTCGAGATTACCCAATGGAACCTGACAAAGGACATGCGCTGCCCAGTGTGCTCACATCAGATTCCGATAAAAGGAAAACTACACTCAAAGGGAGCACCCTTCCCCTACGCACTGTTTTAGTACGCCGTTCAGCATTAATTACTGACAGAGCAGCATGTGGAAGATTGCAAGACCAAACGCCGTCGCCGTTCTCAACGACGAATTAGCGAAAAAGAGTTTAGCCAGATACCTTACCGTCATGCAAAACCAGAAACAGGCAAAGTTCATGATAGCCAAAAAGCTTCCAGCCGAATTTGACAAAAACGACCCGTTGGAAATGCTTTGGAAGGAACACGCGAAACGCACCGAAGATTTCTGCAGAATGGAACAGGAAGTTAACACCGCCAAAAAACCCGAGTTTCCTACGCCAGCGAAATCGTATTTTGACTTGAAAATCGAAATTGCAAACAGAGTTCAGCAGAACTGCCATTTTTGCAGTCGCAGATGCGGCGCCAACAGACCGGCAGGCGAGCTAGGGTACTGTAAATGCGGCAGTACCATGACGGTGTCCAGCATTTTTGCGCACTTGGGCGAAGAACCAGAGCTTGTGCCTTCAGGAACCATATTCACCATGGGCTGCACCATTCGATGCTGCCACTGCCAAAACTGGAGCATTTCCCAGTGGATGGACCCCGGAACCGAGTGCAAGCCCAAAGAAATGGCCGGGGAAGTTGAGCGCTTGCGCATGAGTGGCTGCAGAAATGTGAATCTTGTAGGCGGAGAACCTACTCCGTGGCTTCCGCAGTGGCTAGCAACATTCAAGCACGTAAACGTGAACGTACCCATTGTCTGGAACTCCAATGCCTACTACAGCCCAGAAACCAGCCATCTCCTAGCTGGGTTCGCTGACGTTTACCTGTTAGACTTCAAATATGGACCAGGAGATTGTGCTGAAAGAATTTCTGACGCACCCGATTACTGGAAAACATGCACACGCAACCACCTGAAAGCCAAAAAGCATGGCGAACTGATAATACGCGTACTAGTTCTGCCAAACCACTTGGAGTGCTGCACAAAACCCACGCTAAACTGGATAGCTGAAAACCTAGGCATAGAAACAAGGGTGAACCTGATGTTCCAGTACAGACCCGAATGGCGCGCACACAAATTTCCAAAGCTGCGCCGAAGCCTTACTAAAGGTGAGATGGAAAAAGCGGTTCAATTAGCCGAGAAAGCAGGACTAAAAAACGTAATAACCTAAACCACTCATTCCAATTTTTTCACTCAAAACGACCATAAAATCATGTGTATGTAAGGTAAGGGACAGCTCTCCGATAGCGTTTATGGTGCGGTCGCCGGGATTTGAACCCGGGTCGTCAGCGTGGGAGGCTGATGTCCT